>NZ_WVUG01000019.1 GCF_017614965.1 Streptomyces griseorubiginosus
GTGGGTGGGTGCGGCCCGCCGCGCACGCGCGCACCGGGCCGGGGGGTGAGTGGCGTCCGCTGCAACCCGAACGCCGCGCCCCGCATGCCCGGACATCCGCGCGCGATGACACTGACCCCATGCCGACCCCTCCCACGGAGTGATGCGTGCTTCCCGGATTCCTCGCCCGCGCGGTCCAGTTGCTGCTCGGCCACCAGGGCCGCTCGCTGCACCTGAGGGCGGCCGGTGGCGCCACGGTCGTGCTCGCGGTGGTGATGCTGGTCGGCTCCTGGGCCGTCGTCGCCGCCGAGGACGGCGCGCGGCGCGCCAACCTGAGGACGTACCCGCAGGCGCTGTGGTGGTCGATCGAGACGGCGACGACCGTCGGATACGGCGACTTCTACCCCGTGACCCTCGGCGGCCGGATCATCGCCGCCGTCGTGATGATCGTCGGCATCACCACGTACGGCATGGTCACCGCCGCCCTGGCCACCTGGTTCGTCGGCCGGGAACAGCAGCGGCGTCACCATCTCGCCCGCAGCGCCGAGGAGTTGGGCGAGCAGACCGCCCACGCCCTGCACGAACGCTTCGACCGGCTGGAGCGGTTGATGGCGGGGAAGGGCGAACGGGGCTGAAAACGCCCGGGCTACCGGCGAGTACCCCCACCCTGTGACGGACGGGACACGTGAGGTAGGGTCCCTGCGGTCCACGGGCGACAGTCGTAAAGGGGGCCACGGAGCCATGGAATCCCACCTGGTCGACATAGGCGGCGCGGCCTCGGGCGAGGCGCGGCTCGAGGAGCTCGCCCCGCAGCCGCTGCTGACCCGGGACTACGAGACCCGGCCCGCGCTCGTCTACGAGCGGCTGCGCGACCTGCACGGCCCGGTCGCCCCGGTCGACCTGCTGGGGGTGCCCGCCTGGCTGGTGCTCGGCTACCGCGAGTCGCTCGAAGTGCTCCAGGACGACGCCGCCTGGCCCAAGGGGCTGGAGAACTGGCGCGCCCGCTCCGAGGGCCAGGTGCCCGCCGACTGGCCGCTGGGCCCCTCCCTGGAGGTCAACCACGTCCTGATCCAGGGCGGCCCCGCCTATCCCGCCCTCCGCTCCGCCTGGGACGCCGCCCTGCGCCCGTTCCAAGACCCGCGCCAGCCGCAGGCCAAGCGCCTGAGGAACGCCGTCACGGGCTACGCCGACGAGCTGATCAGCCTCCTCGCGCAGGGCGGCCGCACCGGCCACGCGGATCTCTCGGCGCAGTTCTCCCGCCCGCTGCCGCTGATGGCGGCGAGCCATCTGCTGGGCTTCCCCGGCTCCCAGGGCGACGACGCCCTGATGGACATGTGGCGGGTCCTCGACGCGGGACCGGACGCCGAACCCGCCCTGGAACGCCTGCTGGTGACCCTCGGCGACCTCGCCGCCGCCAAGATCGACAAGCCGGGCGACGACTTCCCCTCCCTCCTGGTCGCCGCCCATCCCGACCTCCCGGTCGACGCGCTGGCCCGGGAACTGTTCATGCTGCTCGGCATGACCTCCGACCACGTCGGCATCCTCATCTCCAACACCGTCGTCGAGGTGATCTCCGGCGACCGGGAGGGCGGGGTGCGCACCGCGCTGTCCGCGGGGATGGTCCGCGAGACCATGAACCGGGTGGTCATGCGCAAGCCGCCGCTGGTCAACTTCGTACCGCGGTTCGCCGCCGAGGACACCCGGCTCGGCAAGTACACGATCCGCGCCGGGGACCCCGTGTGGGTGTCCTCCGCCGCCGCGCACGCCGACCCGCTGTTCGCCGGGCAGATGACCACGGGCTCCAGCATCAGCAGCCGGGCCCATCTCTCCTGGGGCGCCGGACGCCGCCAGTGCCCCGCCCGCGAGCTGGCCTCCACCATCGCGATGGCCGGAGTGAGCCGTGTCTTCGAACGCTTCGACCATCTGGAACTCGCCCTGCCGGTCGACCAACTCCCGTGGCGCTCCTCGCCGTTCATGCGCGGCCTGCGCTCCCTGCCGGTGCGCTACGAACTCGCCGGGCCGGTGCCGGCAGCGCCGCCGACCCCAGTCCCGGACGTCCCCGACGCACCTCCGGTACCGGACCAGGCGGCCAAGCGGCGGTCCTCGCTGTGGCGGTACCTGACCGGGCTGATCCGCTCGAACGGCTGATCCGCCGGGCGCCGTACGGGGTGGGGACGGTCATGGCAGCGGGTGGTACCGGCCACCGTTGCCGTTCCACCGCTCAACCGAGCGGCCGATCCCCGCGGAGGGAACGGTTGCCCCTGGTGCCGTGTGCGGCCGGGGCTGTTCAATGGTGCTGCACATTCCGCGCCTGAGAGGAGCCGCCGTGTCCCCCGCCGCCGTGCCGCCCGTCGGGGCGCGCATCCGGCAGGCACGCCTGGCCAAGGGCGTCAGCCTGCGGGCCCTCGCGCGGGAGATCGGCGTCTCCGCCAGCCTCGTCTCCCAGATCGAGACCGGCAAGAGCCAGCCCTCGGTGAGCACGCTCTACGCCATCACCACCGCACTGTCGATCTCCGTCGAGTCGCTCTTCGACGCGTACGAGGACCAGGGCGCCCTCGCCCCGGCGGCGACCGCGTCGGGCGCCCCCGCCACCGTCCTGCACGCCCTCGCCGCCTTCGCCGCCGACCCCGGCCGCCGCATCGGCCCGCTGGTCACCGGCGATGAGCGCGAGACGCTGGAGCTGGACTCGGGCGTGGTGTGGGAGCGCCTCGGCCATGTCCCCGGCACCGACGTGGACTTCCTGCGGGTGACCTACCGGCCCGGCGGTTCCTCCTCCAGCTCCGGCGGTCTGATGCGGCACGCCGGGACCGAGTACGGCTATCTCGTCTCCGGCGAGCTCGTCCTGACCCTCGGCTTCGACGAGCACGCCCTGCGTCCCGGCGACGCCGTCTGCTTCGAGTCGACGACCCCGCACCGCTACCGCAATGATGGAGCTGAGCCGGCCGTCGGCGTCTGGTTCGTGTTCAGCCAGGGTGTTCAGTAACCAGGGTGTTCAGTAACACTTGACAGTCGCAGGCGGCGGTCGTCTACTCCCCAGTGGGGGTGGTCGCCATGGCGATCCGCACATATGGACCCAATGCCGTCGACTGGGAAGAGCGCATCGACCTGGACCGGCTGCGCAGGCAGCGCCTGGCCCGGCTCAACGACACCCTGAACCGCTCCTCGCTCGGTGCCGTGCTCAGTTTCGACTTCGCCAACATCCGCTACATGACCGCCACGCACATCGGCACCTGGGCGATGGACAAGCTGATCCGCTTCGCCCTGCTGGTGCGCGGCGGCGAGCCGGTCGTCTGGGACTTCGGCTCGGCGGCCCGCCACCACCAGCTCTACAACCCGTGGCTGGACTACAGCGACGGCAAGGGCGGGCCGCCCAGCGGCGCCCGGGCCGGGATCTCCACCCTGCGCGGCGCCTTCCACCCGGACGCCGGGATCGCCGAGGACGTGGCCCGCAAGATCGCCACCGAGCTGCGCGATCACGGCCTCGCGGACGAGCCGCTCGGCATCGACGTCGCCGAGATGCCGGTCCTCGCCGCCCTGCGCGCCGAGGGCATCGACGTCGTCGACGGCCAGCAGATCTTCCTGGAGGCCCGCCGCACCAAGACCGGCGATGAGATCTCCCTGCTCACCCAGGCCTGCGCGATGGTCGACGCGGCCTATGAGGAGCTGTACGGGTATCTGCGCCCCGGGGTGCGGGAGAACGAGTGCGTCGGACTGGTGAGCAAGGTGCTGTACGACCTCGGCAGCGAGTACGTCGAAGGTGTCAACGCCATCTCCGGCGAGCGCTGTTCGCCCCACCCGCACGTCTACAGCGACCGGCTGATCCGCCCCGGCGACCCCGCCTTCTTCGACATCCTGCACAGCCACCTCGGCTACCGCACCTGCTACTACCGCACCTTCGCCGTCGGCAGCGCCTCCCGCGCCCAACGCGACGCCTACGTCCGCTGCCGCGCCTACATGGACCAGGCCATCGCCCTCGTCCGCCCCGGGGCCACCACCGCCGACATCGTCCAGGTCTGGCCGCGCGCCGAGGAGTTCGGCTTCGCCGACGAGACCGCCGCGTTCGCGCTGCAGTACGGCCACGGGGTCGGCCTGTCGATCTGGGAGAAGCCCATCTTCAGCCGGCTGGTCTCCCTCGACCACCCCGAAGTCCTCGAGGAGGGCATGGTGTTCGCCCTGGAGACCTACTGGCCGGCCGCCGACGGCTGGTCCGCGGCCCGGATCGAGGAGGAGCTGGTCGTCACCGCGGACGGCTGCGAGGTCATCACCAAGTTCCCGGCCGAGGAACTGCTCGTCGCGGGCCGCAAGTACTGGACGGTCGGCGGCGAGCTGAACACCCGGCGCGAGTCCCAGTCCCATCTCAACACCGGGGACCACTGATGGAAGCGACCGGATGATGTTTGCGACCGATGGATGGAAGCGACCGAATGATGGAAGCGACCGAATGATGGAAGCGACCGAATGATGGAAGCGACCGAACTCCTCGCGCTGTACGAGCGGATGGCCCTCATCCGCCGTACGGAGAAGGCCGCGCACGACCTGTTCATGTCCGGCCTGGTCAAGGGCACCACCCATCTGGCCGCCGGGCACGAGGCGATCGCCGTCGGAGCGAGTGCCGCCTTGCGCCCCGACGACTACGTCTTCGCCACCTACCGCGGCCACCACCACGCCATGGCCCGCGGCGCCACCCCGGAGGAGTGCCTCGCCGAACTCATGAGCCGCGCCACCGGGCTGTGCGGTGCCAAGGGCGGCTCGATGCACCTCACCAAGGCGTCCGCGAACATGCTCGGCTCCTACGCCATCGTCGGCGCCCACCTCCCCATGGCCGTCGGCGCCGCCTGGTCGGCCCGGCTGCGGGGCACCGGACAGCTCGCGGTCGCCTTCTTCGGCGACGGCGCCACCAACATCGGCGCCTTCCACGAGGCGCTCAACCTGGCCGCCGTGTGGAAGCTGCCGGTGCTGTTCGTCTGCGAGAACAACCTGTACATGGAGTACACGCCGATCGCCGACGTCACGGCCGTGCCCCGCCCCGCGGCCGACCGGGCGCCCGCCTACGGCGTCCCCGGCGAGGTCGTCGACGGCAACGACGTCGTCGCCGTCCGGGAGACCGTGGCCGCCCTCGCCGAGCGGGCCCGTGCGGGAGACGGGCCCGCGATCGTCGAGGCCGAGACCTACCGGCACTTCGGGCACAGCCGCGCCGACCCGGCCACCTACCGCCCGGCCGAGGAGGTCGAACGCTGGCTGGGGCACGACCCGTTGGACCTGGCGCGCGGACGGCTCGCGGAGCTGGGCGTGGACAAGGAGACGCTCACCGCCGCCGACGAACGCGCCCGTGACGCCGTACAGCGGGCGGTCGACGCGGCGAAGAACGCGCCGCCGCCCGATCCGCGCGAGGCGCTGACCGACGTGTGGGCGGACGGAGGTGCGGCATGGCGGACGTGATCACCTACCGGGAGGCCGTCGCCGAGGGCATCGCCCGCGAGATGCGCCGGGACCCGGCCGTGGTCTGCCTCGGGGAGGACATCGCCGAGGCGGGCGGGGTGTTCAAGACGACCGTCGGACTGCTGAAGGAGTTCGGGCCCGAGCGGGTGTGGGACACGCCGATCTCCGAACAGGCCATCGTGGGCGCGGCGATGGGCGCCGCGATGACCGGGATGCGGCCGGTCGCCGAGATCATGTTCTCGGACTTCCTGGCCTGTTGCTGGGACTACCTCGTCAACGAGATACCGAAGGTGCGGTACATGACGGGCGGTCAGGTCACGGTCCCGCTCGTCGTGCGCACCGCCAACGGCGGCGGCCTCGGCTTCGGCGCGCAGCACTCCCAGGCCACCGAGAACTGGGCGCTGACCGTCCCCGGCCTGAAGATCGCGGCCCCGGCCACCCCCGCGGACGTCATCGGCATGATGGCGGCCGCGATCCGCAGCGACGACCCGGTGGTGTTCTTCGAGCACAAGGGGTTGCTGGCGAGCAAGGGAGCCCCGCCGCCACCCGGCCATGTGGTGGAGCTGGGCCGCGCGGCCGTCGTCCGCGAGGGCGCCGACATCACGCTGGTCGCCCTCGCCTCGATGGTGCCGGTGACCCTGACGGCCGCCTCGCGGCTGGCCGAGGAGGGCATCGACGTCGAGGTCGTCGACCTGCGCTGTCTGATCCCGCTCGACACGGCCACCGTCCTCGCCTCCCTGGGAAAGACCTCCCGGCTGATGACCGTCGAGGAGAACCCGTACCAGGGCGGCTGGGGCGCGACCCTCGTGTCGGTCGTCGCCGACGAGGGGTTCGGGCTGCTGGACGCGCCGGTGCGCCGGGTCGCGGCGGAGTGCGTCCCGCTGCCGTTCGCGGACGCCCTGGAGGAAGAAGTCATCCCCACCGTGGACAAGGTCGTGGCGGCCGTCCGGAGCCTCGCCGCGTACTGAACACTCCTGAGGAGGAAGCGCGATGACCGATCGGACACTCCTTCGCGCCGGGTACGTCATCTCGATGGACCCGGACGTCGGGGATCTGCCGCGGGGGGACGTCCTCATCGAGGACGGGAGGATCGCCGCCGTACAGCCGGCGATCACCGCAGACGCCGAGGTGCTCGACATGACCGGCAGGATCGTGATCCCCGGGTTCGTCGACACCCACCGCCACACCTGGGAGGCGCCGATCCGGGGAGTCGCCCCCGACGCCACCCTGGACGACTACTTCGTGGACATCCTCGACACCTTCGCCCCGCTCTACACCCCCGAGGACGTGTACGCGGGCAACCTCGCCGGCGCCCTGGAATGCCTCAACGCCGGGATCACCACCCTCGTCGACTGGTCCCACATCAACAACACCCCCGAGCACCCGGACGCGGCGGTCCAGGCCCTCACCGAGTCCGGCATCCGGGCCCAGTACGCGTACGGCAGCGCCAACACCTCCCTCGCCGAGTACTGGTTCGAGAGCAAGATCGCGATTCCGGGCGACGACGTCCGAAGGATCCGCGCCAAGTACTTCGCCTCCGACGACGGCCTGCTCACCATGGCCTTGGCCACCCGCGGCCCCGGCTTCTGCCTGAACGACGTCGTCACCTCCGAATGGGCCCTCGCCCGCGAACTGGACATCCCGATCACCGTGCACGTGGCGATGGGCCGCCTGGCCGGCCGCTTCGGCATGGTGAAGCAGCTGAACGACCTCGGTCTGCTCGGCCCGGACACCACCTACATCCACTGCTGCTACCTCCACGAGGACGAGTGGCGGATGGTCGCCGACAGCGGCGGCACGGTGTCCGTCGCGCCGCAGGTGGAGACCCAGATGGGGCACGGCTGGCCGCCCGTGATGAAGGCGATCGAGTACGGCCTGCGGCCCTCCCTGAGCATCGACGTCGTCACCACCGTCCCCGGCGACATGTTCACCCAGATCCGCGCGGCCTTCGGCGCCGAGCGGGCCCGGGTCAACGCGGACTGCTGGCAGGCCAACATGCCGGTCCCGAGCACGATGTTGACGGCACGTCAGATGCTGGAGATCGCGACGAGCAACGGCGCGCATGTCGCGGGACTGGAACACCGCACCGGTTCCCTGACCCCCGGCAAGCGCGCCGACGTCGTCGCCCTCGACGCCACCGCCCTGAACGTCGCGCCGGTGCACGACCCGGCCGCCGCGGTGACCCTGTCTGCCGATGTCTCCAACGTCGACCTGGTCATGGTCGACGGCGTGATCCGCAAGCGCGACGGGAAGCTGACGGCCGACGTGGCGCGGGCCCGGCGGCTGGTCGAGGAGTCCCGTGACCGGCTGCTGGCCGCGAAGGAGGCGAAGAAGACGGCATGACACGGCACTTGGTGCGCCGGGCCGCCGACCTGCCCACACCGCTCTTCGACCGGCTCGACCACCGGCGGACGACGCTGGTCGGCGAGGAGGACGGCAGCGTGCACACCGGCTTCGGGCTGAACGAACTGCGGCCCGGCGGCCGGGTGCGGGCCCATGTCCACTCGTACGAGGAGAGCTTCCACCTCCTCGACGGGACCGTGATCCTCGACCTGCCCGAGGGCTCGTACCTGCTTCAGGAGGGCGACTACGGACTGCTGCCGACCGGCGTACCGCACGCCTGGCGCGGCGCCGGGGACACGGTCGCCCGCTGGGCGGACATGCTGGCGCCGGTCCCACGGGCCCGCTACGGGTACGACACCCAGACGGTGCCGGAACTGCCCGCGCGCGACCCCGTCCGCGTCGACGTCCGCGACCCGCGCACCCGCCTCTTCGGCCACTTCGAGCCCGCCCAGATGGACCCGGGCAAGCAGTCCCAGGACCTCCTGGCGGTCTCGGCGAGCATGCGCACCGCCCTGCTCGTCTACAGCGGCATCACCGTGAAGATGATGGTCGACAGCGACCTCGGCGCGGTCGCCTCGACGATGTTCATGGTCCAGTACGCCCCGGACGGGGTCGCCGGCACGCACGACCACCCCTTCGAGGAGACGTACTTCTTCCTGGAGGGGGAGGCCGAGGCGGTGTTCGACGGAGAGATCCACCGGCTCGGTCCCGGCGACTGCGCCTGGGCGGGCGCCGGTTGTGTGCACGGCTTCTCCAACACCGGTGTGGGGCCGCTGCGTTGGCTGGAGACCCAGGCACCGCAGCCACCGTCCCGCCACTCGTACCGGTTCACCCGGGACTGGGAGTATCTGAGGGAGGCGCTGGAGTCATGAGCAGTGTCCTCGTCGTGGGCGGTACGTCGGGCATCGGCCGCGAGTTCGCCCGGGTCCGCGCCGAGCGGGGTGACGAGGTCGTCCTGACCGGCCGGGACGCCGAGCGGGCCGCCACGGTCGCGAAGGAGACCGGCGCGCGCGGTCTCGCCCTCGACCTGTCCCGGCCGCGCGAGATCGCCGAGGCGCTGGCCGACGTCGGCCGCGTCGACCACCTGGTCCTCGCGGGCGTCTCCCGCGACGAGAACCGGGCCACCGACTACGACATCACCGCGGCCCTGCGCCTGGTCACCCTCAAACTGGTCGGCTACACCGAGGTCGTGCACGTGGTGCGGCCCCGGATGACCGACGACAGCGCCATCGTGATCTTCGGCGGCCAGGCCAAGGAGCGCCCCTATCCGGGCGCGACGACGGTGGCCACGGTCAACGCGGGCGTACGGGGTCTGGTCAACACCCTCGCCGTCGAGCTGGCGCCCGTCCGCGTCAACGCGATCCACCCCGGTGTGGTCGGCGACAGCCCGTACTGGAAGGCCAAGCCCGAGGAGGTGCTCGCCGCGCTGCGCGCCAAGACCCCGACCGGGCGGCTGGCCACCATGGCGGACGTCGTGGACGCCGCCGACTTCCTGCTGCGCAACCGGTCGGTCAACGCGGTGGAGTTGAGCGTGGACGGTGGGTGGCTGCTCGGATGACCGGCCCCCCACCGACAGCCGCCGTGCCCGGCACCGCACCGACAGCCGCCGTGCCCGCACCGCACCGACAGCCGCCGTGCCCGCACCGCACCGACAGCCGCCGTGCCCGGCACCGCACCGACAGCCGCCGTGCCCGGCACCGCACCGACAGCCGCCGTGCCCGGCACCGCACCGACAGCCGCCGTGCCCGCACCGCACCGGCGGTCGTCGTGCCCGGCACCGCACCGACAGCCGCCGTGCCCGCACCGCATCGACAGCCGCCGTGCCCGCACCGAGCCGGCGGTCTCCGTGACCCGCACCGGGCCGGCGGTCGCCGCGTTCGGCACCGGGCCGGCGGTCGCCGTGGTCGGCACCGGCCGGATGGGCGCCGCCATGGCCGTCCGGCTGCGCTGCGGCCGGCTCCCGGTCAAGCGGGCCGCGCGGGCCAACCGCCCGCCGGTTGTGCTCCTCTGCTCGCGTAGTCCGACGGACGTCCGAGCAGTCTGGCACGATCACGCGGCGCGACGGAGACTGTCTTCGGCCACCTCCTTGTCCAGCGCGGCCCGAACCAACGCGGCTGCCAGAACGGCCGGTTGGGTGTCCCCGGCGAGCTTCACGAGCCGGGCGGGATCCTTCGGCAGCCCCAGCCGCTCCGCTCCGTCGAGCGCCTTGCGGTCCAGGTACGGTCCCACCTCCGGCCACACCCGCTGCACCTCGCGCAGGAAGATGTCCGCGCCGGCCGGCCCCATCCCGGGTATCTCCCGCAGCAGCCGCCGCAGTTCACCGACGTCGCCGTCCGCCTCCTCGCGCATCCGGCGCAGATCACCGCCCCACCGGTCGAGCAACAGCTCTGCTCCGTCGCCGAGTTGGGTGGCGGTGCGCTCGTCGTAGCGCCGGTAGCCGCCCCGGCCCAGCGCGTCGACCCGCTCCTGCCAGTCGGCCTCGGCGGTCCGCCGCGGATCGCGCAGCCCGGCCCGGGACAGCTCCCGGGCCGTGGCGACGGCGATCGACCCGCGGATACGGGCGCTGAGCAGCAGCGCCAGAACCAGCAGCCGGTACAGCGGCTGCGGGGTGTCCCGCAGCGTGATGCCCGCCTCCTCGGCGAACGTCCGCCCGTGCGCGCCCACCAGCTCCCGCACCAGGCGCCGTTGGTCGGTCATGGCCTGAGCGGGTCGTGACCGAGCGACATCAGCAGGTGCCGGCGCCGGGTGTCCTCCGGCTCCGGCTCGTTCTCCACGTCCGTCTGCGCGGTCACCGTGTCCACCACCTCGTACATCACCTGGATGTCGTCCTCGGTGAGGTCGGTGCGCCGCTTCTGCAGGATCGCGAGGACGTGCTGTCCGGTCGGCGAACCCGCGTGCTCGGGCAGCGGTTCGGTGGTCTCGTCGGCGTCGCTCACCCGCAGCCAGGCGGCGAGTTCCTGTGAGGTCATGTTCACCACGCGGTGGAAGTCCTCCCACAGCGCGTCGAGTTCGAGGGCGTCGGTCATCACGTCCCCTTTCCGTACGTACGTGTTCGGCCGCGTCCGCTCAGTTCTCGCGGGGGAAGTTCTCGGCCGCGAACATCCACCGCTGCTTCTCCAGGTCGGCGGTGATGGCGATCAGCAGGTCCTGGGTGACCGGATCCGGCTCCTCGGTCGCGGTGATCCGCTCACGCAGCCGTCCGATGGCCGCTTCCAGCGACTCGACGACGAGCTGCACGACCTCGGTGTCGCGCTGCCAGCCGTCCTTGGACCCCGGCAGCGTGTAGGACGCGGCGATCGTCTCCGGCCGGCCGTCGGGCGGCAGGCCCAGGGCGGCGGACCGCTCCGCCACCGTGTCGGCGTAGGTGCGGGCCGTGTCCACGACCTCGTCGAGCTGCAGATGGATCGAACGGAAGCGCGGGCCCACGATGTTCCAGTGCGCCTGCTTGGCGATCAGTGAGAGCCCGAGGAGATCGACGAGTGTGCTCTGCAGCGCCTCACCGGCGACCTCGCGGGCCGGCTCGGGCAGCGTGCTCTTCACCACGGTCATACGGTGCTTCTCCTTCTGGCGTCGGTCGTGCCGGTACGGAGCAGCGCGACGCGTTCGTCCTCGCAGGTGCCGCCCCAGACCCCCGAGAGCTGCCCGCTGCCGAGCGCGTAGTCGAGGCACTCGACGGCCACCGGGCAGCGGGCGCAGACCCGTTTGGCGGCGGCGATGTCCCGCAGCGCCGGTCCTTCGGTGCCGACGGGGAAGAACAGCTCGGGGTCCTCACCCACGCAGGCCGCCCTGCGCAACCACTCCATGCGGGCGCGGGTGCCCCGGGGCATGCGCAGCAAACGCCACGTATGTCCGTCTCAACTCTTGATCACGCCGTCCAGGAAGCGGACCAGCTCAGCGAAGACCTCGGCCTTGTCCGTCTCGTGGAACACCTCGTGGCGGGCGCCGGGGAAGACCCGCTCGGTGAGGTCGCCGCCGCTCAGCCGCTCGACCCCGACCCGGCTCCCGGCGAGCGGCACCAGCCGGTCGTCGTCGCCGTGCAGCCACAGCACCGGCAGCCGGCCGACGTCACCGCCCTCGGCCACCCGCTGGAGCGTGCGCGCGAACGCCTCCACGGTCGGCCGCTTCATCGGCCCGTGCCACACCAGGGGATCCGCCGCGTACGCCGCCCCCACCGCCGGGTCCCGGGACAGCGCGGCCGGACTGATCGGCTTGTCCGGGATCTCGTCGAGCGCCAGCAGCCGCCCCGGCAGCTCCCAGGCCCCGATCACCGGCCCGGACAGCACGAGGGCGGCGAGCTCGTCGCCGTACCGCTGGGCGTACCGGGCGGCGATCAGCCCGCCCATCGAGTGCCCGACCAGCACGAGGGGCAGCCCGGGGTACGCGCCCCGGGCCAGCTCGGCCACCGCGTGCAGGTCACCGACGACGTCCTCGAAGTCCTCGACCAGAACCCGCTCCCCGGCCGACTTCCCGTGCCCGAGATGATCGGGTCCGAAGACGGCGGCCCCGTGCCGCACGAGCACCCGGGCCGGCTCCTCGTACCGCCCGATGTGTTCCCCGTAGCCGTGCGCGATCAGCGCCAGGTACCGCGGCCGATCATGGGACTCATGGGGCCGATCATGGGGCCGCTGATGGGGCCACTCACGGGCGACGAGGGCGCCCCGGCTCCCGGCCAGGACGTGCTCGCGGGCATCGGCCATGTCTCCTCCAGCTGACTGGGCGGGGGTTCGTCCTCGCCGGCGGCACCGAACGTCGGGTGCCAACCCGCGAGACGGTACTTACCGCACCGGTTGTCTGCACATAGCATCGGTCCCCGCATGAACACGATGACGCTCTGGCACATATCCGGCTGGGGGTTCGCCGCCCTCGCCTGCGCCGCCCTCCTCGTCGGCTTCTCCAAGACCGCCGTGAGCGGCGCCAACACGGTCAGCCTCGCGATCTTCGCCGCGGTGCTTCCCGCCCGGGCCTCCACCGGCGTCCTGCTGCCCATCCTGATCGTCGGCGACGTCCTGGCCGTCCTCACCTACCGCCGGCACGCCCACTGGCCCACCCTCTGGCGTCTGTTCCCGGCGGTCGCCGCGGGCGTGGTCGTCGGCACGCTGTTCCTGGTGTGGGCCGACGACCAGGTCGTACGGACATCGATCGGCGCGATCCTGCTGCTCATGGCGGGGGTGACGGTGTGGCGGCGGCGCACGGCGGAGAGCGAGGAGGAACCGGACTCGGTGACCACCCGGACCGGCCGTCTCAAGGCCCGCTCCTACGGCGTCCTCGGCGGCTTCACCACGATGGTCGCCAACGCGGGCGGCCCGGTGATGTCGATGTACCTGCTCTCCGCCGGCTTCCGCAAGCTGGGCTTCCTGGGTACGTCGGCGTTCTTCTTCCTGATCGTCAACGTCTCCAAGGTCCCCTTCAGCGCCGGCCTCGGCCTGATCGACGGCCACTCGCTGCTCCTGGACGCCGCGCTCGCCGTGTTCGTCGTGCCCGGCGCGTTGATCGGCAAATGGGCTGTGAACCGCATCAACCAGCGCCTTTTCGAGCAACTGGTGATCGCGGCGACGGTCGTCGGCGGTCTCCAGCTGCTCCTGCGCTGACCCGGGAATGCGGCGGGGGGCCGTGCTGTTACACCGCATGTGATTGACATGCCTGGATCAAAGATCCGGGGCATGGGTGAAGGGAGGACCTCATGGCACGCAGCACCGCGCGCCCCGTCGTCAAGCTGAAGTCGACGGCCGGAACCGGTGTCACCTACGTGACCCGCAAGAACCGCAGGAACGACCCCGACCGGCTCGTCCTGCGCAAGTACGACCCGGTGGCCGGCGCGCACGTCGAGTTCCGCGAGGAGCGCTGAACCAGCCGGAGCGGGCCCGCACCGTCGGGCCCGCGGTTCCCGAGGAGGTAACCCCGTGAAGCCCCGCAATCCCGACTCCCGGCTCGTGGTCTTCCGCGACCGCGCCGCGGACGCCGCGTTCCTGACCCGTTCCACCGCCGACTCGTCCCGGACGATCGAGTGGGAGGACGGCAACACCTACCCCCTGATCGACGTCGAGATCTCGTCGGCGTCCCACCCCTTCTACACCGGCAGGGCGCGCGTCCTGGACAGCGCCGGCCGAGTCGAACGCTTCGAGCGCCGCTACGGCCGTACCGCCGCGGCCCGCGCCTGACGCGCCCGACGAGCGACACGAGGAGGACAGCCCCATGAAGGTGCGCAAGTCCCTGCGTTCCCTGAAGGCCAGGCCCGGCGCCCAGGTGGTGCGCCGACGCGGTGTGGTCTACGTGATCAACAAGAAGGAGCCGCGCTTCAAGGCCCGCCAGGGCTGACGCGGATCTCCCGCACAGGACGGCCGTCCGGCACCAGCGCCGGGCGGCCGTTCCGCGTCCCCCGCCCGTCTCGTACGCTGCCTCCCATGTCCCCCCACGTCCTCGTCCTGGGCGGCACCACCGAGGCCCGCGAACTGGCCGCCGTCCTCGCGGCACGGCCCGGCGTACGCGTCACCACCTCGCTCGCCGGGCGGGTGAGCCGGCCGGGCGCCCTGGCCGGGGATGTACGGGTCGGCGGGTTCGGCGGGGCCGAGGGGCTCGCCGAGTGGCTGCGCGAGCAGCGGGTGGACGCGCTGGTCGACGCCACGCACCCGTTCGCCGGGACGATCACAGCGAACGCCGCGCGGGCCGCGGCGGCCACCGGAGTGCCCGCCGTCGTGCTGCGCCGACCCGGCTGGCGGGCCGCCCCCGGCGACCACTGGCACCCCGTCCCGTCCCTGGCCGCCGCCGCCGGCCTGCTGCCCCGCCTCGGCTGCCGGATCTTCCTGACCACCGGACGTCTGGGCCTCGCGGCCTTCGCGCACCTGGGCGACCTGCACTTCGTCGTACGCTCGGTGGAACCGCCCGAGCCGCCCCTGCCGCCGCACACCGAAGTACTGCTGGGGCGCGGCCCGTTCACCGTGGCCGACGAGACCAGGCTCCTGCGCGAGTACCTGATCGACGTCCTGGTCACGAAGGACAGCGGGGGAGCGGCGACGGCGGCGAAACTCACGGCCGCCCGCGACCTCGCGCTGCCCGTCGTGGTCGTACGACGCCCCCCGCTGCCGGACGGCGTCACTCCCGTGCCCGACGTGGCCGCGGCCCTCGACCGGCTGGACCTCAGCCTGTCGTGACGGACGCCCGCATACGGTCGATCGTGCGCAGCACCTCGGCGCGGTTCTTGGCGCTCTTGATCCAGGTGGGAAGCCGCGCGACCAGCGTCATCTTCCTTCCGGTGTCGTCCCAGGGCGGTCGTTCCCGCAGGTCGGCGGCGACGAACCGCCGGATGAGGTCGAGGTGTTCGAGGTTGTACGCCCACAGCTCACCGTGCCTGGTGCCGGCCCGCAGCCACAGCGGCGGCCGGTGGCAGGCTCGGCTCGCGCGCGCCGCCGGGCAGGCGGGGCCGGTGTCGATCCGGCTCAGACCACAGGACCGGCAGACCAGACGCCGCTCCGGGTACCTCACCCCACGGGCGTCGGGCGTGCGGCCCGGCCGCCGCTCGAAGTGGGCGACGCGGTCGCAGCGCGGGCAGCGGACGAGCAGCGACGCGCTGAAGTCGTACACCGTGCTGCGCGAGTCGCGGAACCGAACGGGTGAAGCGGACATGCGCCGAGTATGACCACCGCCGCGTCCGCGCGGCACATGGTTTTCCGGTGCCGCCGGGCGCCCGGCGGCGGGCGGCGGTGTCCGACGTCAAACTCAGCTCCTGCTGCCCCGCCTAACGCTTCCCGGGATGTCTGCGCAACAGATACGTGTCCATGATCCAGCCCTTGCGCTCCCGGGCCTCGGCGCGCAGCCGCTCGATGCGCGGTGCGGCCTCGGCGATCGGGCCGGAGGCCAGGATCTCGTCGGGGGTGCCTATGTAGGCGCCCCAGTAGATGTCGATGTCCTGGTCCGCGTATTGCCGGAAGGTCTGATGGGCGTCCAGCATCACCACCACGTCGTCCACCCCCTCCGGGAAACCCTCGGCGAGCCGCCGCCCCGTGGTGATCTGGACGGGCCGGGCGACCCGGTTGAGCCCGGTCCGGTGCCGGGCGACCAGCGCCGAGACGCTGCTGATGCCGGGCACGACGTCGAACGCGAAATCGACCGCGCCCCGCTCCAGCACCTCCTCGAGGATCCCGATCGTGCTGTCGTACAGCGCGGGATCCCCCCACACGAGGAACGCCCCCGTCTCCTCCTCGCCCAGCTCCTCGGCGATCAGCCGCTCGTAGATGCCGGCCCGGGCGCTGCGCCAGTCGCCGACGGCGGGGGAGTAGGCCGCGCCGCCCGCCGTACGGTCCCGGTCCGGGTCCCGCGCCTCGACCACCCGGTACGACGTCCCGTCCGGCAGGTGCGCCTCCAGCATGTCCCGGCGCAGCCGCGTCAGGTCGCTCTTCACCTCGCCCTTGTCCAGGACGAAGAACACGTCCGTGTCACGCAGCGCCCGGACCGCCTGCAGGGTCAGCTGGTCGGGGTCGCCCGCGCCGATACCGATGACATGAATCTTTCGCACGCCCCGAGTCTGCCGCACACCACTGACAACGGGGACACCGCCTCCGCCCCGTGACCAGGAGATACGACGCCCTGCCACGGGCCGGCTCCGAGGCCGGGGCGGTTTTTCGCGGGTCGTCTCCTGGATCCGGGGTTGGCTGTTCTCGGGTCAGCCGTGAAGCCGGGGCCGGTCGTTCCCGGGGCATCCCCGAGGTCGGGACCGGTCGTTCCCGGGGCATCCGCGAGGTCGGGGCTGGTCGTTCCCGGGGCATCCCCGAGGTCGGGACCGGTCGTTCCCGGGGCAGCCGCGAAGCGGAGGTCGGCCGTTCGCGGGTCAGCCGCGGAGCCGGGGTGATCGCGCCGCCGCGTCGATGACCTCGCCGCCCTGCTCGACGGCCTCCGCCAGCTCCCGGGCCCAGTCCGCCAGAGACGCCAGATCCATCCCGTACGGCACCGGCTGCCCCGCGACCGCCGCCCACTCCTCCACGGCCTCGGCGCCGCGCCGCAGCAGCCGAGGACCGCCCGTGAGGTTGCCCCGGGCGGAGTGGGTGAGCCCGA
The DNA here is from genome assembly GCF_017614965.1 of Streptomyces griseorubiginosus. GTDB lineage: Bacteria > Actinomycetota > Actinomycetes > Streptomycetales > Streptomycetaceae > Streptomyces > Streptomyces griseorubiginosus_B. The sequence goes on from NZ_WVUG01000019.1 coordinate 16,807, forward strand.
CGGCGAGCTGCGCGAGCCCCCGCCACAGCTGCCGTTCCTCCTGAGGCCCCGACTTCCAGGCGTCCTCGAACACCTCGTGCGCGTGGAACGGCTTCCCCGCGTCCAGTAGCTCCTGCGCCTCGGCGACGGTCTGCGACGGAGTCCGTACGACCCCCTCCGGCTGTCGCTCCACCCCGGCCGCGCCGTACGGCAGGGGCCGCCCCAGCCCGTCCCGCGGCCGGGCGTTGCGGGCCCGGCCCTCCCCGTCCCGGTCCCGTCCCGTCATCGACCGCCCTGCGGATGCGCTGCTGCCCATACGCCGATTGTGCCGCGCCCCCACGGCCCGCTTCGGGGCCGCCCCCGTCGTGGGGTAAAGTGCTGTTCGCGTGATCACGCGGTTCACCGCGCGGCACGCACCGGGACGTGGCGCAGCTTGGTAGCGCACTTGACTGGGGGTCAAGGGGTCGCAGGTTCAAATCCTGTCGTCCCGACCAGCTTTGATGCAGGTCGGAGGCCGTTCTCTCGCTCACGGGAGGGCGGCCTTTCGCGTTCCTGGAGGGCTGGTGGTCGCACTGTGGTCGCAGGCCGGATCTGGGGCCGGTCCGCGGCGGCGCAGAAGCCGGGCGGGACGGGGGGCGGAGCCGGTTGAGGGCTTCGCGGAGCCGTTGGATGTGGTCGCGTGGTGATCGCAGCTGCTTGGGCCGGGCCTGCCGGTCTGCTCTCTGTTCGGCCCGGGTGAGGGTGTGCTCGATGGTGTCGACGGCTTCGCGGGCGGCTTGCCGGGTGAGGTGGCTGTAGATGTTGGCCGTGGTCGACAGGGTGGAGTGGCGCAGGGTCTTGGAGACCACGGTGAGGGGGACGCCGGCGGTGATGGTGAGGGTGGCGACCAGGTGCCGCAGATCGTGCACGGTCACCCGGGGCACGTCGGCTTCGTCGGACAGTTGCCGGAGCCGGCCCAGGACGGAGTGCGGCCGCAGCGGCCGACCATCGGGCCGGCAGAAGACCAGCCCGACGAACGGATCGCCGGGGCAGCTGTGGGTGCGATCCGTGGACCGGGCTCGGCGTCGGAGGGCGGACGCGACGCGGGGTGATGGCCACCCAGTTCCTGCTGGAGCGGGTCTTGGGCGGGGTGATGACGAGGTGGTTGTTGTCGATCGCGGAGAGTGTGCAGCGTACGTAGAGAACGCCCTCGCGTAGGTGGACGTCGTCCCAGTGCAGGCCGAGGGCCTCGCCCTTGCGCAGGCCGGTGCCGATGAGGAACTCGAAGAGGTCGGCCATGTCCGGATCGGCGTGGTGGCAGTGCCGGAGGAAGCGGACCGCCTCGTCGGCGGTCCAGATCCGGCGCTCCGGCGCGGGCGGCCGCCGCAGGGCCGGTGGGCTGGCGGGGTTGTGGGCGAGGCGTTGCTGGCGGACCGCATCCCCCAGCGCGCTGGACAGGGTGGCGAGGCACCGGTAGAGGGTGGTGCGGCCGCGGCCGGCGGCGAGCTGGCTGGTCACGAAGGCGCTGATGTGCCGGTGCCTGAGCTCGTCCAGCTTCAGGCTGCCGAAGGCGGGGGCGAGATCGTTGTGCACGTAGTCGCGGTAGCGGGCCATCGTGGTCGGCTTGAGCACCAGCGTCTTCGCTGTCAGCCAGGTGTGCAGGTAGTCGGCGACGGTCTGGTTCGGGTCGGCGTTGAACCCGCCCGCCTCGCCCTCCAGGAACGTCCGCAGGGCGGCCTCGGCGGCGTCGTGGCTCGTGAAGCCGCCTCGCCGGACAGTGGTCCAGTGGCGGGCTGGGGCGGGAACGTCGACCGCGAACGTCCACGTCCCGTGGTGAGTGTCGGTGAGCAGGCGGGAGCAGCGGGCTCCGAGCTGGCGGCGGTGGGTGTCTCGGCAGCCGCACCTGCGGTAGACGCGGCCGCGGTCGACGGTGGTGCGCATGAGGATCGCCTCCCGGAGGCGGAGGAAGGGCCGACACCTTCAGCCTCGTGCGACCGCATGCGACCACTCCGCCCGGCATGCCTGCAATGACCAGCACGTTTCCCTTGTCTGCGCGCCAAGGGCGGCGGCTCGGAACGATGGAGTGACCCGCACTCGGGTACCCGCAGATCTTTCATCCGCTTGGCGGTGCGATCAGGAAAAATGGCCGCGGCCTGTGATCAGCTGCGGCGGCACCCGACTCGGATGATCAATCTGGAGCCTGCTGACATGGTCATGGGCTCCGGACACCAACGCTATCGTGGACGTACGGCGCGGTGGAGAGGAAGCGGCCATGACCTCGGCGTACGACTACAGGGAACTTCACGAGCTCATCGATCGCCTGGAGCCCGAGCAGGCGGAGGAGCTGCGTCGTCACGCTCTGCGTCTGGTGAAACCCGCGTCCAGTCGGTTCCGGATACTGCGGAGTTTCGATGGCCCGGCGACCGATCTCGGCGCCCGGGCGAAGGACATCGCGCGGGCGGAGATCGGCGAGGACGATGCTGATCGTTGACACCGGACCGCTTGTCGCCTTCCTCAACCGCAACGACCCCGATCACGAGGAGTGCGTCGAGCTGCTGGAGTCATACGACGGCGACCTGCTGGTCACTCCGTATGTGCTGACCGAATGCTGTTATCTGGTCGGGAAGTATCTGGGTGCCGAGGCCGAAGTCAACCTGGTGGAGTCCGTGGTCGGCGGTGATCTCGTACAGGTGTTTCCCGATGCGCGGGACATGGCCCGGATCGCTGAGCTGATGCACCGCTACCGTGGATTCCCCCTGGGCGTGGCGGACGCTTCAGTGGTTGCGGTCGCCGAACGGCTGAAGCTGACGGATGTCGCGACGCTCGACCACCGGCATTTCCGGGCGCTCGTGCCCGAGCACGTTCCTGCGTTCACACTGCTTCCCTGAGGAGTTCTGCCCGGGCTTCCTCGACCCCGCGGCAGTTGGGGGCGTTACCGGAGACCGTGGCCGTCGAGGCGGTGGATGAGCCCGGGGCGGCGCTGGTAGTCGTCGCGCAGGCGGGTCAGGCGCCGGTCGAAGTCGGCGTCCCGTCCGGTGTGGGCGTAGGCGTCGCGCAGTTCCGCGAGGAGAGCGACGGCCTGGTCGTAGGCAGTGCTCTTCTTGGTGGCGATGTGCGCCTCGATCCGCTGCCAGGCGGACTCGGCCTCGCGTGCGAGGGCGGTCAGGTGCCGGGCGCGGGCTTCGGCTCGTTCGTGTTCGGCGTGCTGTCGGCGTTCGGTGCGCAGGGTGTGGGCGGCGTCCAGAAGGCGGGCGGCGGACCGGCGCCCGGGGATCGCGGTGGGGGCGGTGGTGCCGCGCAGGCGGTGCAGGAGTTCGGTGCGCAGCTGCGGTTCGGGGCCGAGGGCGAGCCGCAGGAGCAGGGCGTCTTTCTCCTTCTCCGGGAGGGCGGCGATCAGTGGCGCGAGTTCCTTCTTCGTGGGTTTGGCCGACTTCCTCGGGCTCGGTGGGCTGGCCTGGGCCGCGGCCGCGAGCAGATCGGCGTCCACACGCAGGAAGTCCGCGAGTGCCCTTTGCGGGGCGGTCAATTCGCCGAGGCCAGCCGGGACGGGTGGTTCGGGGCAGGACAAGTACTCCTCTTCGTCGTCGTCCTCGAGTTCCCAGGCGGCGAGCGCGGAGAGCCAGGCGAGGTAGAGGGGTCGCAGGTCGCCGGTGGCGAGTTCGTCGCGTACGCCGATGAGGGCGGCCAGTGAGTCGTCGGCGCCCTCGATCCAGTCGCCCCCTTCGTCCTCGCTGGTGAGGTCGAGCAGGAGGTGGGTGCGGGTCGTCCAGGCGTCGATGTGGTGGTCGAGGCAGTACGGCTTCACCGTGGGCAGGGCCAGGGTCTGCTTGGGCAGGCGGAGCATCAGGCGGTGGGTGCCCCAGTTGGTGACGTACAGGTGGGCGTCGAAGTAGCGCTCGACCATGCGGCGCGGATTGGCGCTGAGGTCACCCCAGTTGTAGGTGTTGGTGAAGCTGGTGGCGGTGATCCGGGCCCGGCTGGAGACGGCCCGCAACTGGTCCTGCTCCTCGCGGTTGAGCGGCCGGTCGAGGGCCTGGAACTCGTAGTACTGGTACTCACTCACACCGCGGACCCTAGCGCCGCCGCTGGTGGGTGGGCTCGGACGGATAGCGGGCAAGGCGGCGGGAGCTGACCGGACGTCATACTCAAGCGCCCTAGGGTGAGCCGAAGCGGGCGATTCCGGGGAGGCGTGGACCATGGGCGGCAATGTGGATCGAGCGGGCCATGACTCCGGCGCGTAGGCGCCGTCTTCGCATGCCCTCCAGCGACTGCTTCCACACCTTGGCACACGCTCGGGCGACGACCTTCGGATCACGCGCCGCGCCTCCGGCCAGCTCGGCCGCATCGAGCCCGTCCGCCGCAAGACGCTCCCGTGGATCCTGCAGATGGCTCCGCAACGGCGCCAGATACGCCCCGCGCATCACCCCGCCCGACCGGTCTCGCGGGAGGCGCTCATCGAGGGTGTCCCAGTCGCCGCCGCACCCCACCACGCACACCACGGCGACCCACACAACCCAGTACGACCACCCGCCCGACGGCGCCGGACGAGCCACGGCTCCGGGCCTAACGTCGGCGGCCAACGCCTGGAAGGGGACCTGTCTGCCGTGCTCACCAGCGCATGTCGCACCGGAGACGATGGCGCTCGCAGCGCGCCATGGGGGCCCCTGGTCGAGCACAGCCGAGAACTTGGGGTAGTAGCCTCGCGGGCATGACCGAGGCATGGACCGACCACGGGCTGAAGGCACTCCGCCTCGCGTGTCACACCGCCGACGGCCCGTCCCTGCTCGCCCTGCTGCATATGCATGACCCCGCCGGCGTGCTGCAACAGTGTGGGGACGCACTCACCGCAGCCGTTTCCCGGGCCGTGCCCGGCGCTCAGGAGACAGCGACCGCGTGTGCCACCACCCTGCGCGAACGGCGCTGGCCCGGCGACGAGGTCCTCGCCCGGCAACTCGACACGGCGGGCGGCGGTGCCGACTGCGTGCTGCGGCCGCTGTCGGTCGACCTGGAGGAACTCTCCGGTCTGCTCGAAGGCGACCCGGCCTGGGGCGGTGGCCGCATCCACCTGGACACCGCCGAGTGCCGACCCGCCCTCGCGGACACTGAGGAGTCGTGGGACGAGGAGGAACCGGAAGACACCGAGCGGTGGCTGCATGTGCCGTGCGAGGGGGCGCGGGATGCCTACCGCGACATGGAGGACTTCATCGCCACCCTCGACGACCAGGACCTCGTCCGCTACCTCGGCATCGCGATCCAGGGCCCAGGGGCGTTCCGCCGCTTCAAGGACATGCTGGCCACGTCACCGGCGCAGCTGCAGCGGTACTGGCTGTTCTCCGCGGAACGGCAGTACGGCCGGGCCCGGGCCTGGCTCGCCGATCAGGGCTACCGGCCGGCGCCGCCGACCGGCCACTGACCCGGGCGTCCTTACGGTCCCCAGTGCCGGTAGGCCTCGATCCACTCGGCCCCCTCGGGTGCCGGATCCGGCAACAGAAGGTCGAGAATGCCGATCGCCTGCCGGTGCCTGCCTCGCGTGCAGACCGCCACGATCTGGCTCCCGGGCAGCAGGTCCACCTTCTTCACGGTGACCTCGACCCCGAGAACGACCGTCTTGAACGGGACGACCAGATGCTCTGCGAGCATCGTGTAGAGGCCGGTGAGCTGCTCCTCGTCGTCGTAGGCGTCCACGGTGGCCTGCTCGACCAGCGCATCGAGGTCCGCGTCACTCAGCTGTCCGTCCACAGGAACACGGTACCGACGGAGCGCGCAGCTCCCCTCGCTCGGTCAACCACCGGCCGCTCCACCCTGAGCCACGACGGTCGTTTCTCCCGCCCCAAGGGCCAGCTTGCTGCCTGACAGGGCGTACCGACTCCCCAGCACCCACCGCGGATTGGCGCAGAGCGGGCCGCCGACTGCACGGGCTGATGAGGCACAGGTTCTCCGCTCGCGGTGGGTACCGAAAGCTGCCGGGCCCCATGGCCCTTGAGTAGGAGACCAGCCATGCTTCGGTACACCTGATAATCCATCAGTTCTTTGCGAGCGCGTGTGGGGGAGCGGCGCCAGGCCGCAATGAAGCAATCGGCCACGGACGCTCAGAGCACAAGGGCCGTTCCAGTCCGCTGACTTGCCTGCTCTCGGCTGAGGCGTGACGACGGAAGCGTTCGCCGTGGCTCTCATCGACCAGGGGAAGAGGTTCTGGAGGCGGCGAGGCTGCTTGGCGGGGGTCTGAAAACACAGACTCCTTAACTCGGCCGAGTACGCTGAACACTGACCTCGAAGAACGACCTGTCGCACGCCGCTCGGCGACCACCCAACTGGGGGTCAAGGGGTCGCAGGTTCAAATCCTGTCGTCCCGACCAGCTCTTACGCGGGTCGGAGGCCGTTTCCTCACCATGAGGAAGCGGCCTTCTTCATGCCGCCGCTCACCCCCTCATGTCACATTCCCGGGCCCCGCCGCGTCTGTCTGGTGCAGGACCCCGTCCTCTGGCTTCCGTGCGGTATCCGCGGGACGCTTTGGTCATGAGCGGTGTGGCTCAGGGCTCCGGCGCGCGCCGGGCGGGTGAGGAGGCCGCGGCATGATCATGTGGAGTTCACGTTTCCGTCGGGGGTACACCATGGACGCACGTGAGGAGGCCGCTCGTGGCCTGGGCGACATCGAGACCTTTCTGTACCGCGAGGCTCATGTGGGAGCGGCGCAGCGGCGCGTGGCGGACTTCACCGCACGGACCGAGGGGCTGACGCCGGAGCAGAAGCGCGACATCGAGCGGTGGTATCTCGCCGAGCAGACGTACGTCGCCCGCATGGTCACCGATCACATCGCCGAGCGTGTCCAGGCGGTGGAGGCGCAGCACCACGTCCGGATCCGGCAGTGGCTGCGTGGCACCCTCATCGCGATGGTCCTCATCACCGTGGCCATGATCGCCTGCGTGGCGGTGGTACTGGCGTCGCGGGGCTGAGCGGACCACGACCTTCGCCGGGCCCGGGGACGCCGGTTCGCCCCAGGGCCCCGGTCGACCGGAGACCCTCCCGCAACCTGACTCTGTCATTGACAGCCAGCTTCGGCCCGGGCTAGCTTCGTTGAACAGAGCCAGAGGGAGGCGACGTGACTCCAGACCGCTGCGTCCGGACGGGCGGCCCACCCGTCACGAAGTCCACCGGCGCCATCCGGGTCGACCGAACCGGGGCGCTGGTCAGGATCACCATCGACCGCCCCGAGGCGGGCAACGCCCTGACGCTGGCGATGTACCGGGCCCTGGCCGACGCCGTCGCCGAGGCGGACGCCGACCCCGGCGTACGCGTCGTCGTCCTGACCGGCGCCGGCGAGGACTTCTGCTGCGGCAGCGACCTCGACGACCTCGCCGCCGACCAGGAGACGGCGCTCGGCCTGCGCTCACCGCTCGTCGAGTTCCACAAGGCCGTCCTGCGCAGCGACACCGTCCTCGTCGCCGCCGTGGACGGGGCCGTCGTAGGAAGCGCCGCCACGGCCCTGCTCCACTTCGACCTCGTCTACGCCACGCGCCGCAGCCACCTGAAGTACCCGTTCGTCGCCCAGGGTCTGGTCCCGGACGGCGCCGGCACCCTGCTGCTCCCACAGCGCCTCGGCCCCCAGCGCGCCGCCCAACTCCTGCTGCTGGGCGAGCGCGTGTCCGCCGCGCAGGCGGCCCGGCTCGGCCTGGTCACGGAGGTCGTGGAGGACCGAGAGCACCTGCACACGCGCGTGGCGGAGCAGCTGACCACCCTCCTCGCCGCCCCGGCGGCGTCCCTGAGGGCGACACGGGCGCTGCTGCGGCCCGCCGACAGGGACGCGGTGCTGCAGATGGCGGCGGAGGGGGCGACGTCGGCGCGGCTGTTCGCGAGCGTGGCCCGTGATGGGCGCGCCTAGGGTGACCTGACGCGACCTGACCTGACTCGCCCAGCCCAACCCAGCCCTGCTCAGGCGGTCCCGGTGAAACGGTCGAGCAGTGCGTCCAGCCCGGCCGCCAGCCCCTCCGCTCCACCCGGCTCGATGAGGGTGGGCGCGGCTTCCCGCAGGCCGGGCAGTTCCTGGGGCGGCATGCGATGCAGCCCCAGACGGAAGGCGGGATCGGGTTCGTCCGGGTTGTCGATCACCGGCCGGAGCTCCACGGAGACGTAGCCGAGCAGCCAGGCGGTGAAGGCGCGGAAGGCGTTGGCCGTACGGGCCTCGTCCAGCCCGGCCTCCTTGAGCAGCCTGAGCACCCGCTCGTGGTCCTTCAGCACGGCCAGCGGCCGCCGGGCGAGCGGGACGGCCAGCATGCGCGTGGTCAGCAGCGGGACCACCTGGGGATGGGCGAGGCAGACGTCGTACGTCGCCCGGGCGACGCGATGGAGGCCGGCCCGCCAGTCGACCGCCTCGGTCTCGGCGGCCAGCCGCTCCTCCAGCTCCAGGTAGAGGGCCTCCACCAGACCGTCCAGCAGACCGTCCTTGCCTTCCGCGTACCGGTAGAGGGCCATCGCCTCCACGCCGAGTTCCGCGCCCAGCCGTCGCATGCTCAGCGCCGACAGCCCCTCGCGGTCCACCAGCGCCAGCGCGCTGGCCAGCACGCGCTCCCGGCTCAGCCGACCGTAGCGACCACGGTCGCTCGCGCGGCGTGCCTGGCCTGTTCCAGAGTCGCGTGCCATGCGTGCCTCCTCACCCGTGACCAGGAGGCCACTCGTCCGTATACAGCGTAAATGCGCCCGCCGCCGGCACACGCGACGCGGGGCGATCGCGCGTGTCGTGGGCTGGTGGGCGACGGCCGACAGAACGACTGGCTCGGCGTCGCGAACGCGACGACAATGGACATACACGACGTTCACGGACTGTCTGGCTGAGAGGAGAGCCGGATGGGTCTTGCAGCGGAGCTGCGCGGGTTCCTGCCGATCCAGTCCGCCGGTCTGCTGACCCGTCCCGTCGACCTCGTCATCGCCCGTCGGCTGGCGGATTCTCTCCGCGCCGACGGTGCGGCCTACGGCCGTCCGCGCGGGCCGCGAAGGACGCTCTCCGATCTCCTGGTGTTCCGTCTCGACGGCGCGGCGCAACCGCCCGTCCTGGTCAAGCACCCCCGCAGCCCCCGAGCGGCCGTGTCGCTGGCCGGCGAATGCGAGGTCGTACGGCGACTGGCCCACGAGGAAAGCCTCGGAGCATGGCGGCGGCTGTTGCCCGTGGTGGAGGAGTGCCGGCTGGAGGGACCCCTGCCGCTGGTGGTGGAGAGCTGGCTCCCCGGCGTCGAGGGCGACACGCTGCTGCAGCGCTCACCCCGGTTGGCCCGGTCGGTCACCGTGTCCGCGCTCGACGCGATTCGCGAGTTGCACCGGGCCACCGGACGGAGGGAGGAGGTCACTTCCCGGGTGGGGGACTGGGTCGAGCCACGACTGTCCGTCCTCGCCGAGGAGGTCCGCTGGTGCCGCCGAGGCCAGGGCGCGGAAGCCATGACGGTGCTGCGCGACCGTCTGGTGCGCGGGCTGGCCGGGCGCAAACTGCTGGTGGCGTGGACGCACGGTGACTTCCACCCAGGAAACGTGCTGGTGACCCGGCGGCATGGAGAGCTGTGCGGGGTGATCGACTGGGCCGGGGCCCTCCCGGACGGCCCGTCGGTGCTCGACCAGCACACCTTCGTCCTGACCATGAGGCATCAGCTCGAAGGGCGTCAGTTCGGGCAGGTCGTCGCCGATGTGGTGCGCCGCGCTTCGCTCCTTCCGGAAGACCGGCGCGTGCTGGCCGAGGCGGGGGCTCTCGCCGCCGACCCCGAGGGCGAGACCGCGTTCACGTTGCTGACCTGGCTGTGGCACGTCGCGGGGAACGTGGCGAAATCTGCCCGCTACGGGCGCAGCCGACGGTGGGTCGCCGACAACGTCGTGCCGGTGCTCAGCGAGGTGGGGGCGGGCGGGGTGCCGTGAGATGTCCGAGATGCCCCGTCTTTCCCTCGCCCCTAAAATCGATGGGTAAACAGGCGCGGGCCTTCGCCCCCGTAAGTCGTGCTTGCGGTACCCGTGCCCCTGCAGGAGAAGCCTGTGAACGCACCTGTGAACGCACCCGCTGAACTCCTGATCGACAGCGCCGCGGGTCCCGCGCGCGTCACCACCCCCGCACCGCGCGAGGTCTGGTGGGAACTCGCGTCACTGGACGTGGACACGCACGTCACCCAGACCCCGACCTGGCTGGACTGCCTGTGTGCCACGGGGCCGTACCAGGAGGCCAGCCGACTGTACGAGTTCGAGGACGGCAGCCGGATGGTGCTCCCGCTGGTCAGAAGGAGGCGGCGCCCGCAGTGGCTGGGCGCGGAGGAGTCCTGGCCGGCCGAATGGGGGATCGGAGGGCCGTTGGCCCCCGGGGGCGTCGGCCCGGCGAAGGCGCAGGCGCTCTTCGACGACCTGGCCGGGCGCCACGCGCTCCGGGTCGGCGTGCGGTTTCGGCCGGGGGACACGGAGGTGTGGGAGAAGGCCGCCCCGGCTGGCTTCCGGCCGGAGTCCCACATGACGCAGGTGGTGTGTCTCGACGGCGGTTTCGGCACCGTGTGGGAGTCCCGGTTCCACACACGGGTGCGGCGCGACGTCCGCCGGGCCGAGAAGTCGGATGTCGAGGTCGAGGTCGACCGCGCCGGCCGACTGGTTCCGGTCTTCCACGAGTTGTACGAGAAGTCGATCGAGCGGTGGGCCGTGCAGCAGCACGAGCCGCTCACGCTGGCCCGATGGCGCAGGAGGAGAGCCTTCCCCAGCCAGCGGCTGGCGGCCGTGGCCACCGGGTTCGGCGAAGCATGCTCAATCTGGGTCGCCTGGTACGCCGGCCGGCCCGCCGCGGCGATCGTCGTGCTGCGGCACGGCCGTCACGCCAAGCTCTGGCGCGCGGCCATGGACCGTGAGCTGGCCCATCCTGTCCGTGCCACGTCGCTGCTCAACCGGCTGGCGATCGAGGAAGCGTGTCTGGCCGACTGCGGCAGCTACGACATGGGCGAGTCCTCCCCGGGTTCCTCACTGGCCCATTTCAAGGAGGGCTTCGGAGCGGACACCTGCGCCTCCCCTCGCTACGTCCGTGAGCGGCTGCCCGTCTCCGCGGCCGAGCGCGCGCTGCGGACGGTCGTCAAACGCGCCATCCGGTTCAAGGACGCCTGACATGTCCCGCCCCCCACTGGACGCGGGAGGCGAAACCCCTCCCCGGCAGGCGGTTTCCGACCTCTATGCCGATGTGACCGAACTGCATCGCGGACTCCTAAAGGCCGCATGCCGCGGCGATCCGCTGGACGCCTTCCTGTTCGCCGCCGGCCTCACCCAGGTCTGTGAGGATCGTCTGGCCGGTACCTCCTGGCTGCTCAGTCGAGCCGCGTCGGAACTCGACGGGACTGCCGCCGGAAAGGTGCTGCGGCTCGCCCTGAACGGCGCGGTGACCGCCGCCGACCTGTCGCCCGCCACACGCCGGCTGCGGCAGTGGCTGGCTGTCACGCGTCGGCTGACGGACGCTCTGGCCGATGCCGTCACTGCCGGGCCCGCCGCCGCGACCGAGGGCGACCCGCGGGCGTTCTCCGGGCGGGTCGGCGCGCTGCTGGAGCGTCTGGGCACCGAGGTGCCGCCGTCCAGTACCGCACTGCTCAAACGTAGCGTCCTGCGTCCCCCCTCCTGCTTCCGCAGTTTCGACCAGCATCCCCGCGACGTCGTCGAACTCGCCACCCGCTTCACCGACCGGTACCCGGACCGCGGCACGCGGATCGTGGTGATCGGCCTGCGTACGTCGGGCAGCTATCTGGCGCCGCTCGCCGGGGCCGCCCTGCGCGCCGACGGGTACGCGCACGTCACGGTCCGCACCACACGGCCCGGCGGAGCCTCGTCGCGCGCGGACATCGCGGTCCTGCGCTCAGCGGTGCGTGACGGCACGCTGGCCGTGCTGATCGACGATCCGCCGTCCACCGGCGGCAGCCTGGTGACCGTGGCACGCGGGCTGTCGCGGGCGGGCCTGCCCGCGGAGCGGGTGGTGATGCTCTACGCCGCCTTCGCCGACCGGCCGTCCCCGGCGCTCCTGACCCGGTTTCCCAGTGTCGTGCTGCCGCCGGACGACTGGCACATCCGCGACCGTCTGCGGGAGCAGGGCCTGCGCCGCAGTCTGGCGGTACTGCTGCCGGACCACGATGTGCTTGGCCTGTCGGCCGACGAGCCGGGGCTGCCGTCTCGCTGGTCCCACGTCGAGGTGCCGTTCATCGTGCGGACACGCTCCGCCACCGGGGACGCAGAGCTGCGCCTGGTCGCGCAGGGAGCGGGGACCGGCTACCTCGGCCGCCACGCGCTGTCGGTCGCCGAGGCCCTCGACGGACTGGTGCCCCGGGTCCACGGATTCCACGACGGAGTGCTTCTGAGTGAACGGCCGGCCGAGGAACCGGGCTCGCGTCCGGACCTCGCCCGCACACGGCAGGTTCCGGCCGCTGACGTCGTCCGCTACGTCGTCCAGCGCCGGGCCCGTGTGCCACTCGCGGCCGACCGTAGCGTGCTGCTGAGGGGGTGTCAGCCGGTCTGGGAGGCCGGCGCCCGGCTGTTCGCCGACCGCTGCGGCCGGCTGGCGGCACCGCTGCGGCCACTGCTGATCGACCCCTTGCTGCGCGACCTGCTGCGCACCTCGTCCGCCTCGCTGGTAGACGGCCACATGGCGTTCGGACGGTGGTGCCCCGACCCCGGCGGATGGACCAAGGCCGACTTCGACGACGGCTGCTTCAGCCATCTGGACCTCGCCGCCTACGACGCGGCCTACGACCTGGCGGGTGCGGCGCAGGCCCTGCCGCCGCTCGCCGACCAGATGCACTCCGCCTACGAACGGCTGACCGGCAGCCGGATCCCGGCCGCCCGGTGGTGTGTCTACCAGGCCGTCCACGGCTGGAACGCCGAGCGGCTCGGCCGCTCCGGTGCCCGCACCGGCGTGGACGAGGCCACCGCCCGGCGGGCACGGTCGCGCGCGGTCCAGGAGTATCTGGCCGCCCTCTATCTGCGGGACCTCGAGGTGCCCGACGCCGGTCTCGAACCGCCGTCGGCGCACGGGGCGTGGTGCGTGCTGGACGTGGATGGCGTTCTGGAGACGGACCTTTGCGGTGCCCCGGCACCCGCACCCGCCGGGATGCTCGCCGTGCGGGCGCTGCGCGCCCATGGGTACCGGGTGCTGCTCGCCACGGGACGACCGGTACCGGAGGTGCGCGACCGCTGCCGTACGTACGGTCTGCCCGGTGGCGTCGCCGAGTACGGCGCCGTCGTCTACGACACCGAACGCGACAGCGTGACCCCGGTCCTGACCGGTCCCGATCCCTCCGCGCTGGCCGGTCTGCTGTCGGAACTGCCGTCCGTGACGCTGGACCCGCAATACCGGCGGTGCGTGCGGGCCTGCCGAGGCAGCGGAGCGGACCGCACGGCGCTGGACGACGCGACCGTGCGCGAGGTGACCGGCCGTCCGGAAGCCGCCGGCTTCACCGTGGTGCAAGGTGAGATGCAGACCGACTTCGTTCCCGCGGGCGTCGACAAGGCCACCGGCGTCGCGACGCTACTGCGGACCCTCGGCGCCCCCGCCGGGACACGACCCGCGCTGGCCGTGGGTGACAGTGCCACCGACATTCCACTGCTGCACTGGGCGCGCGACGGCCTTGCCCCGGGCAACGCCGCCCCGGCGGTACGTGCGGCGGGGCTCACCGTGCTGCGCCGGCCCTGCCAGGCGGGGCTGGCCGACGCGGTGGGGCGACTCCTGGGACACCGCCCCGGCGGCTGCCCCCGGTGCCGCCCTCCCTCGCTGTCCCTCGGTGATACGGCCCTGACGGCGCTGTTGGCGGTGCCCGAGGCGGGCCGGGCGGGCCTGCCCGTCCGGCTGGCCCGCCTTGCACGGGCACGGGCGGCCGTGGCCTGGTACTTCTCCGCGGGCACGGTGGGCTCACCCCTCACAGCGGACAGCGGACACGCCTCGCCGCTCCACGCCCTGAGCAGGCCCGGGTGACGACAGGACGGAGCCGAGGCGCATCCCCTCACCGAGTACCGGCTGGAGCGGACGCCGCTGACCCGGTTGCGGGGACGGCCGCGGCCGGTTGGCCCGCCCGGGCGCCGGTCAGGCGGCGTCGCGGTTCTGGGCGGCCTGTGGTGCCGACCGGCCCACGGGTAGCCACAGCGGCTTCCGCCACCACAACAGCACGGCCATGAAGGTCTGCCCGATGAGCCATCCCGCTCCGACTCCCGCGATCCCCAGCACTGGCATCAGCACCAGGGACAGACCGGTGGACAGCGAGCAGACCACGGCCAGAATGCCCATCAGCACACCGAGCCGACGCTGGGCCCGGGAGGCGCTGACGGCGACAGTCACGACCAGATTCGGGATGGCCGAGAGAGCCACCAGGCGGAGCAGCCCCGACCCGTTGCGCGCGTAGTCCGGCCCGAACACCCGCAGCAGGAGCGGCGCCGCCAGACAGAGCACCGCGCTGCCCGCCACCAGGAGCATCCCGGTGTGCCGCAGTACCTTGTGGCACTGCTTGAGCAGTTGAGCCGGGTCGTTCGCCGCCTCCACAATGAGCGACTCGCCCATGCTGGTGTTCAACTGGTACAGGGAGAATCCCGCGAGCCAGGCCAGTGAGAAGAACGCCGTCTGGTCCGGGCCGAGCCGGTTGAGGACGAGGACCGGGAGCAGGGCGGTCGCGCCGAGCCAGCACAGCGCGGCGACGTAGTCCGCCATGACGTAGGCGCCCGTGGGCCTGCTGGCGTCGGCCCGCTCGTCCAGCGCGGTCATAGCGTGCCGGGGAAAGGCCCGCGCATACAGGAACCCGTTGGTGATGGTGACGGCGACGGCGACGGCGAGTGTCCACGACAGAAGAATCCCGCTCGACGGCAGGACGACGGCCAGCACCGCCACGAGCACGATCTTCACCACGGAGAACACGGCGTTCTCCAGCACCACCCAGTCCGTGCGCCGAAGTCCGGTCAGCACTCCGTCCTGGATGACGAAGACCGCGTACGCCGCGCTGGCCAGCACGAAGCACGGCCCCAGCAGCGGGTCATGGAGGAATCGCAGCCCCGGGGAGAGAACCGGCTGCAACAGCAGGAAAGCCCCCGCGAGCAGCACGGTCGTGGCACAGGCCGCCAGATAGGCCATGGTGACCAACCGCCGGGTGCGACCCGCCGCCGTGGGGACGAACCGCAGCAGCACGTTGGTCAGGTTGAGCTGGCCCACCCCGGCGAGCAGCATCATCGCCGACACCGCCGAGTAGTTGCGGCCCACCGTGTCGGCGTCGTAGTTCCGGGCGGCGAACGCCCAGTAGCCCGCCCCCAGTGCGCCGGTCAGCACCGAGTTGAAGGTCAGCACATGGCCGTTGCGCAGCAACTGATCCTTGGACTGCGGCCCCGCCGCCCCGTCGGCACCCCGCAGGCGTCTGCCCAGGCCCGAACTCATCGGGCGCGCCCGTCGGTGGCTGCTGTCCGCGTCTGCCGTGACTCCATGCGGCGCCTACGCATCGTCGTGCTTCCGGGCTTCGTTCCGCTCAGCCTAAGTCGGAAGCGACCGGGCGGCGACCGGAGCGGTGACGGCGCGAACCGCCACGAACTGCCGGTCGCGGCGAATGAAAGTAACGTGATGTCCAGCCGTTTTTCGGCACACATGTTCCAGCCGCTCTGCGGGAGGCATCCGCATGGGCAGGTACCCGACGCAGACGAGCGGCCATCGAACGGGGCCGCGTACCAAGGCCGGCGCCCGACGGTCCGGTCCGTCCGATCCGCCCACGGCGCGGCGGCTGGGGAGGCCGTACCCCACGCGCCAGGTGTGGGTGCGGGTAGCCCTGCCCGTCTCGCTCGGCCTGTGGCTCGCCTCCCTGCGCGGTGTGGACCTCAGCCGCATGAAGGATCTGGGGCTGCTGCAGGTGCTGCCCGTGGTGTTCTGGGTCGCCCTCGGTCTGCTCGCCCTCGGCTTCAGCACGGCGCTCTCCGACCGGCGGACGCCCAACGGCTGGTTCGCGGGCTACGTCCTGGGGCTGATCGCGGTCATCCACGCCACCCCCTCGCTGCTCTATCCGACCCTGCGCTACGGCTGGGCCTGGAAGCATGTCGCGATCGTCGACGCGGTGATCAGGAACGGCGGTACGGTTCCCAACGCCGGCAAGCTCGAGCTCTACAACCAGTGGCCCGGCTTCTTCCAGCTCAACGCGTTCTTCCTCCAAGCGACGGGCCTGGACTCGGCGCTCGGTTACGCGGCCTGGACCCCTCCGGTCTTCAACGCGCTGCTGCTCGCCCCCCTGCTGCTGGTCTACCGGGCGGTGACGCGGGACAGACGGCTGATCTGGGCGGCCGCGTGGATCTACTACTCGTGCTCTTGGGTGGGACAGGACTACTTCGCTCCCCAGGCGTTCGCGTTCCTGCTCTTCGTGACGCTGATCGCCCTGGTCATGGCGCAGCTGCCCTCCTCGGCGCGCCGGCTCCCCGCCGCCACGCCCATCGGCTGGACCGTCGGCAGGTTGGCCGTCGTGCTGCTGATCGAGGGCGTGATCATCTGCTCGCACCCCCTCACACCCCTGATGATGATCAGCGCACTGGTCGCGCTGTCCCTTCCGCGCCGCAACCGGCGTGTGGTGCTGCCGGTCGCGGCCGGCGCGGTGTTGCTGACGGCGGTGTGGGACACCACCGTCGCCAGACCCTATGTCTCCGCCAATCTGCCTCAGTTCCTCGGCGCGCTGGTGCAGCCCGACGCCAACGTGGTGTCCGGACTGGCCCAGTTGGGTACCGCGGCGCCGGGCCAGGTGGAGGTGTCCTGGGTCGACCGCGGGCTGTCCGCGGCGGTCCTCCTGCTGGCGGCCGTCGCCTTCCTGAGTCGCCGGTGGACCCGTCGTACCGGTCTGCCGCTTCTCGTCCTGGCCCCCCTGCCGCTCCTGGTCGCCAACGCCTACGGCGGCGAGATGATCTTCCGCGCCTACCTGTTCGCGCTGCCCGCCGCCGCCCTCCTCGTCGCCGCGCTGTTCTTCCCGTGGGACCGCAGGCCGCTGCTGCGCGTTCTCGCCGTCACTCCGGTGCTGCTGGCCCTGCTCGGCGGCCTGCTCTTCGGCTATTACGGCAAGGAGGCGGCGAACTACTTCACCAAGGACGAGGTCTCCGCCGGCCGGTTCGTCACGTCCACTCGTCCCGGGTCCCTGATCGTCTCCGTGACGTCTGCCGTTCCGGGTCTGGACGCCTACTACGACAAGCACCCCCATGTTCAGCTCGACGAGCAGGAACTCGGCGACCGGCAGCGGCTGGCCCGGAATCCGCTGGCCGGCGTGGAGCCCTTCCTGGCGCACACCACCGCCGCGAAGCCTGCCTACATCGTGCTGAGCAGGGCGCAGGCCGCCGAGTGCTATCTGAACGGGACGCTGCCCGCCGACACCGTGCAACGGCTCGAGTCCCAGATCACGAAGGCGCCCGGCTACACGACCGTCTTCCGCAACAAGGACGCCGTGGTCTACCGCTACGAGAACCCGGGCGGGGGAGGAGAACGATGACCCTGCTCCGCACCGGCCCCTCGCCGCGCTGGGCCCTTCCGCTCCGATGCGGCCTCGCGCTGTCCGGTTGGCTGGCCGTGGCCGCGAGCGGACTTCCGGCCGGAAGCGTCCTGCGCGCCTTGGTGGTAACGCTGTTTCTGCTGGTCTGCCCCGGGCTGGCGGCCAGTCGGTGGGCGCGACCGCCGGCGGGGCGCGAGACCGGTCGGACGCCCATGCTGGAGACGGCCGTCCTGTCCTTGGTGGTCAGCCTCGCTCTGGCGGTCGTGGTCGTCGTGCCCTTCTATCTGGGCGGGGTCTTCACGACCCTCCGGGCCCTGGCGACGCTGGCCTTCGTCACCTCGGCGCTGGCCCTGCTGCCCGTGCCGCGCGGCCCCGGGCGCGCCCGGGCCTCGCGGCGGAATCCGGCTCACGATCCCTCGGTGCCGTCGGCCGACCCGTCCCGGCCGGCTCCGCCAGAGGGAGCGCCTTCGGACCCCGGCCCGTCCAGCGACAGCCGGGCCACGGGGCGGCCGGCGCATCCCGGCGACCGGCGATAGACATGCGGGTCGGCCGGGTCCGGCGGGCGCTCGCCGTCGCCGCGCTGCTGGTGGCGACGGCCTGCGGCCACGGTGGTACGAGCAGGCCTCCGCCCGCGCCGGGTCACTGGAAGCTGATCTTTCACGACGAGTTCGACGGTTCGTCCCTCGACACCCGCCGCTGGGCCACCTGCTACGACTGGAACCGTGACGGCTGCACCAACAGCAGCAACCACGAGGAGCAGTGGTACCTGCCCGGTCAGGTCACCGTGGGCAACGGCGCTCTCTCCCTGACCGCTGTCCGTCGCCCCACCCGGGGCAGCGACGGCAAGACCTATCCGTGGACCTCCGGCATGATCTCGACCGGCCGTGACCACTGGGACGGCCGCCCCCGCAGGACCTTCACCTACGGATACTTCGAGTCCGCCGTCAGGATTCCTTCCCAGGCGGGTATGTTCCCGGCCTTCTGGATGATGCCCGCGTCCCGGCACACGCCGCCCGAGCTGGATGTCATGGAGTTCCTGGGAAGTACCCGGCAGGTCCTGATGTCCACTCACTGGCGGGGCGGGGACGGCGCGCGCCGCACGGAGCGGGGGACCTATGGCCCGGAGGACTTCCCCGCCGACTATCACGTGTTCGCGCTGTTGTGGACCAGGCATGAGCTGACCTGGTTCGTGGACGGCGTCGCACGGCTCAGGGTGACCGACCCCGAGCGGGTCCCGCACGTCCCGATGGAAGTGCTGGTCGATCTGGCGGTCGGGCTTCCGCACTCGCCGCCGCCCTCGGTGCGGGAGGCCCGCATGACGGTCGACTGGGTGCGGGTCTGGCAGCAGTGACCGGCCGAGTCGGCCCCGCGACGCCCAGGACCGCGGCACCCGAGGAATTACCGACGGACGCACTTGACGCAATACCCAAACCGGTACGAAGGTGGAAATATACGGCGTAAGCATATGGCGTAGTGCGGAGGTGCGAGATCGTGTACAGCGACTGGATCACCAGCAGCGGGGGCAGGCAGGGGGCCACGGTGAGCCTGGTCGTTCCGGCGCTCAACGAGGCCCGGAACATCCCCTGGGTCTTCGAGCAGATCCCGGCGTGCGTGGACGAGGTGATCCTCGTCGACGGGGACTCCAGCGACGCGACGGTCCCCATGGCCCGGCACTGCCTGCCCGCCGTGCGCTTCGTCCGGCAAAGCGGCCCGGGCAAGGGCAACGCCCTGCGGGCGGGCTTTCTCGCGGCGACCGGCGACAACGTGGTGATGATGGACGCCGACGGCAGCATGTCGCCGACCGAGATCCCCCACTACCTGCACTTCCTCCAGAACGGTTACGACTTCGTCAAGGGCTCCCGGTTCGTCGAGGGCGGCGGCTCCCTGGACATCACCCCCATCAGGCGGCTGGGCAACCAGATGCTGCTGGCGGCTGTCAACCGGCTCTACCACGCGTCCCTGACCGACCTGTGCTACGGCTTCTGCGCCTTCCGCAGAAGCTTCCTCGACCAGTTGGACCTGCACGCCACCGGATTCGAGATCGAGACCGAGATGATCGTGCATGCCCTGCGTTCCGGGCTGCGCATCGCCGAGGTCCCCAGCCTCGAACTGCCCCGGCGCAACGGCCGTTCCAACCTGCACGCCATCACGGACGGCCGCCGGGTGCTGCGAACCCTGATCTCGGAGCGGCCGGGTGCGCACTCCTCCGCCGCGGGTGTGCGCACCGCGTCATGACCTCCGTCGCGGTGCGTCCCACCGGTGTCGGGTACGGAATCCGTGTCGTCGACGTCGACCTGGGGCGCCCGGGCGAACTCCGTTCCCCCGCCGGTCCGTTGCCGTCGGAACCGCAGGGGCCGGTGCGCGCCCTCGTACGACTCCACGGCCATCCGCTGGGCATGGTCGACACGGTGAACGCCTCCGGCCCCGGCGGCCTGTGGCGAGCGGTCAGCCGAGCGGCGCACGGGGAGCTGGCGGAACAGCTCGCCCGGCATCAGGAGGCGGACCGGGCGCAGGCGTCCGGCGCCCGCACCGCCGCGTGGCCCCCCTGCCAGGCCGCGAGGCGCCGCGCGCTGGGGCGGGCGCCCTTCATCAGCGTGGTCGTGGCCACCCACGACCGCCCGGAGCAACTGCGCCACTGCCTCCGTTCCCTGCTGCGGCAGGACTACCCCCGGTTCGAGATCGTCGTCGTCGACAACGACCCGGCCGACGACGCGGCCGAGGCCCTGATCCGCCGGCAGTTCCGTGGGCAGGTCCGCTACGTCCGCGAACCCGTCGCCGGACTGGCCCGGGCCCACAACCGGGGACTCGCCCACACTGACGGATCGGTCGTCGCCTTCACGGACGACGACACGCTCGTCGACTCCGGATGGCTCGCCGCCCTGGCCGAGACGTTCGTGGGCGAACCGCGAGCCGGCTGTGTCACCGGACTGATCGTCCCCGCCGAACTGGAGACGCCGGCACAGGCCGCGCTGGAACGCCAGGGAGGCTTCGCCAAGGGCTGCACGCCGTGCGCATGGTCACTGTCGCAGCCGCCGGCCGACCCGCTCTTCCCCTTCACCGCCGGGCGTTTCGGCTCCGGCGCCAACATGGCCTTCCGGGCCGGCGTACTGCGCTCCCTGGGCGGTTTCGACACCGCCACCGGCGCCGGAACCCCTGCGCGCGGCGGTGACGATCTGCTCGCCTTCTTCGAGGTCCTGAGCGCAGGTCACACTCTGGCCTACCAGCCGGATGCCATCGTCTGGCACCGGCACCGCCGGACACCGGACGCCGTGACCGCCCAGGCCTTCGGATACGGGGCCGGACTCACCGCCTACCTCACAGCGGCGATGGCGGGCGATCCGCGCAGGCTGCCTGCCTTGCTGCGCAGGCTCCCCGGTGGCATCCGCCACGCCATGCTCCGATCGCGTGCGCGCGGCGCCGACCCCGAGGCCGGCTGGTCACGACGCCTCGCACTCCTGGAATTGCGCGGAATGGCGTACGGACCCTTCGGCTATCTGCGCGGACGTCTCACCGGCGACCGCTCCTGACTCCGCACTCCGATCGGACCGGACAAGAGGTCCTCATGAACGACGCGATGCCCCCCTCCCGCCCCTCCGTCACCCTGTCGGTCGTCGTCTGCGCCTACACCCTCGAGAGGTGGGACGACCTGCGGGCCGCCGTCACCTCGGTGCGGAACCAGCACAACCCCCCGGACGAGATCGTGCTGGTCGTCGACCACTGCCGGCCGCTGTACGAGCGGGCGTCGAGGGAGCTGCCGGGTGTCCGGGTGGTGCCCAGCAGTGGCCCCCGCGGCCTGTCCGGGGCCCGCAACACGGGCGTCGCGGTCTCGCACGGCGACGTGGTCGCCTTCCTCGACGACGACGCGGCGGCGGAACCGGAATGGACCGACCGTCTGCTGGCACCGTACGACGACCCGAGGGTGGTCGGAGTGGGGGGACTGGTCAGGCCGCGCTGGTCCACCCATCGTCCTGTGTGGTTCCCGCCGGAGTTCGACTGGGTGGTGGGCTGCTCGTACCGGGGACTGCCCGAACGGACCGCTCCCGTGCGCAACTTCATCGGGGCCAACATGTCCTTCCGCAGAACGGAGCTGCTCGCGGTCGGCGGATTCCTCGACACTCTGGGCAGGGTGAGCGACCGGCCGACCGCGGGCTGCGAGGAGACGGATCTGTGTCTGCGCATCACTGCCCGCCGACCTGACGCCGTCCTGCTGTACGAGCCGGCGGCGGCGGTGCGCCACCGTGTCCCCGAGGCCCGTACCCGGTGGTCGTACTTCCGGTCTCGCTGCTACGGCGAGGGACGGTCCAAGGCGCTGGTGGCGCGGTACGACGGCAGCGGGCCGGCCCTGACCAGTGAGCGCGCCTACCTGCGCTCCACCATTCCGCGCGCCCTGGTCAGAAACCTGCGACGGACGGGGCGTCCCGGTGCCGTGCGCACTCTGGGGGCGCTGTCCGCGGGGGTCTGCGCGACCGGCACCGGCTACCTCGTCGGACGGCTCCGTTCCTCGGGGACACGGGATGCGGGCAGCTCATGAACGCCATACCCGTCTTCCTCTATCACGCCGTGTCCGACGACCCACCGTCATGGCTCGCGCCGTTCACGGTGACTCCTCGCGCGTTCGTGGAACAGCTGGACATGATCGCCGACAGCGGTCTGCGCCCGGTCCCGCTGAGGCAGTTGGTGGCGGCTCTCCTCGGAGGGCCCCAGCCACCGCGCCGGTCCGCCGTGCTGACCTTCGACGACGGATACGCGGACTTCGCCTCGACGGTGGCTCCGCTGCTCCACGCCAGGGGACTGCCGGCCACGCTGTATGTCACCACCGGCGCCCTGGGGGTCCCCGGACAGCGCTCGCGCCGCGGACCCTTTCCGGCGGTCGAGATGCTGAGTTGGGCCCAGGTCCGGGAACTGGACGCGGCCGGATTCGAGATCGGCGGTCACAGCAGGACGCATCCGCAACTCGACACCCTGCCGCGGAAGGCCGTGCGGGAGGAAGTCGGCGGATGCAAGCGGGAGCTCGAGGACGCCCTCGGTCACGCCCTCGACGCGTTCGCCTACCCGCACGGCTACTCGAGCAGCCGCGTCCGCGCGCTGGTGGGGGAGTCGGGATGGACCTCCGCTGCCGCCATCCGAGCCGCTTCGGCCCTCAGCTCGCTCCGGGACGACCCGTTGTGGTTCGCCCGGCTCATGGTGCGGGCCGACACGAGCCGGGAGCGCTTCGGACAGTGGACCCGTGGCGAGGGCGCCCCCGTCGCGCCGTTCGCCGAGGGCATGCGCACCCGGGGATGGCGGGCGTACCGTCGGTTGAGGGCCTCGGTGGGGCGACCGTACCGGGCTCTTCCGGCGTGACCGGACCGGTGACGGCACCGACAAAGGCGCGGTCAGCGGTCCGTGCCCGCGACGACGCCGTGGGCGACCCTGCGAGGGGGCGCGGAGCGGTGCCGGCCCGCGGGAGGCGGGCCGGCGTCCGGGAAGGTGCCGGGTCGGTCAGTGCTGCCAGACCTTCACGTAGTCGACCATCATGTCGGCCGGGACCTGGGTGGGTCCGCCGTGCGTGGAGCTGACGGCGTTGTTGAGAATCAGGTACATCGGAGCGGACGTGATCCCGGTCGTGATGCGTCCGACCTGCTTGCCGTCGTAGTAGTACGTGACCGAGCCCGGCGCCCATTCAGCGCCGTAGGTGTGCCATCCGGTGTACGAGCCGGAGGCGCAGCCGCCCGGACCGCCGGCCGGGGAATGGAAGTGGTAGCAGGCCGAGCCGCCCAGCCCCTCCATGACGTCCATCTCCCCGTCGGTGGGCCAGTTCTGCCCGTCGGTCCAGAAGGCGGGCCAGTTCGCGATCTGAGTACCGGACGCGGGGGTGTAGATACGGGCTTCGAAAGCACCGTAGGTGAACTGGGCCTTGCCGTTGCTCTCGACCAGGCCGGAGACGTACGGATAGGTCGTGCCGTTGACCGTCGCCGACTGCTGGACGGCCTTCAGATGGAGATTTCCGCCGCTGACGCTCACCTGCGAGGGCGAATAGGCGGAAAGTTCGCCGGAGTTGACGGGCTTGGTGGTGCAACCGGAACAACCGAGCCAGTTCGGGTTCCACTTCGAGCCGTCGAGACTCGTGCCGTTGAATTCGTCGTCGAATACGTTGCGCCACGTCCCCGGAACGCCGAGCGGCGCGTCGGAGGTCGAGGAAGAGGCCGTGGGTGTGGATGTGGCTGTGCGTGTGGCGGTCGGCGTCGGCGTGGGAGTCGGTGTCGAGACGGTGGGGGAAGGGGAGGCCGTCACCGTCGGTGTTCCTGACGGCGTGGAGGCCGAACCGCCTTCGGCGGTGAAGGAATTCACCGGAGAAAGGCGGTACCAGATGCCGTGCAGCTTGTAGGACACGAAATACGTGTACGTGCCGGCGGGGAACGCGCGACTGCCCGAGGTGTAGGTGGTGGGCGACGTGCTGAGGGTGGCCGGGGCGGCGCCGGGGAAGTCGAAGGCTCCACCGCCGGCGGAACGCGCGGCTACGGCAAGGGCCTGCACCTTGATCGTTTTTGTGGCGTGCACCCTGGTGGTGGCCTTGAGTTGCCCGTCCGGCGTCGCGGAGACGGACAGGGAGTCGACGACGATCGGCGCCGTCGACGCCTTGGCCTGTGCCGCTTGGACGAGTGCGCCGCCGGCGAGGACGGCGGTGGCGAGCAGAAGACCGCCCGCCTTTGTGCGCGCGGCAAACGGGCGGCGGTGTCGCGCAATGACAGCTGTGTGTTTTGTCGGCATGTACGGTGTGACCCTTTCGCCCCCCAGGCTTCGGCAGTTGAGCCTGCGCATGCGCGAAGCAATGGCGGGCTGAACGGTCATGGACTCTGCGCGAGGCGGATTTCATGCGCAAGGGGCGTTCCGCGTCGAAGCATGCCGATATTTCGCGGAAATGCTTGTGGTTTCCCCGAGTTGCAGATGCCCGGCCGGTTCCAGTGACGTCTGACACACCGGAGGATAATTCGGTCAAAGGTACTGAATCGCCCCGCGCGGCGTGCAGTTGGAAGGCGTCGGCAATGGTCTGTCGGGCGGGGTTGACTCGACGGGATTCCGGGCGGATGATTTACGTATACGGTGTAAACATACGCACTAAAGATCAATCCGGGCGGTGATCATGACGCGGAACAGGACCATCCTCCCCACCCGCATCCTCGTCACCGGCGGAGCCGGTTTCATCGGCTCGCACTACGTCCGTACGATGCTGGGTCCCGGCGGCCCCCCGGATGTCGCGGTGACCGTTCTCGACAAGCTCACCCGGGCCGGAAACCCCGCCAACCTGGACGACGTCCGTCACGCGCGGGGCTTCTCCTTCGTCCGCGGCGACATCTGCGACCGGGACCTCGTCGACGCGTTGGCCGCGGCGCACGACCAGGTGGTGCACTTCGCCGCCGGCGCTCCCGCCGTCCGCACGAACGTCCTGGGGACGCAGACCCTGCTGGAGGCGGCGCTGCGGCACGGGCTGCGCAGGTTCGTCCATGTCTCCTCCGCCGAGGTCTACGGCTCCGTGCGCGCCGGCTCCTGGCCCGAGACCGCCCCCCTGCGGCCCAACTCGCCCTACGCCGCCTCCAGGGCGGCGTCCGACCTGCTGGCGCTGGCGTACCACCGCACCCACGGCATCGACGTGCGGGTGGTCCGGTGCTCGACCAGCTACGGGCACCATCAGTTCCCCGAGCGGGTCGTCCCGCTGATCATCACCCACGTCCTGCAGGACAGCCCCGTGCCGCTGTACGGCAACGGGCTCACCGTCCGTGACTGGATCCACGTCGACGACCAGGTGCGCGGCATCGAACTGGTCCGCAGGGGCGGACGCCCGGGCGAGGTCTACAACGTCGGCGCCGGCGACGAACTCTCCCACCGGGAGCTCGCCGGGCTGGTGCTGGGCGTCTGCGGGGCCGACCGGGGGATGGTCCGGTTCGTCGACGACGGCCGGAGCGGCGGCGACCACCGCCGCTCGGTCGACTGCACGAAGATCCGCACGGAGCTCGCGTTCGCGCCCCGCAAGGACCTGGTCACGGGCCTGGAGGAGACGGTCGACTGGTACCGGACGCACCGCTCCTGGTGGGAGCCGCTGCTGCGGCCCGCCTCCGCGCGCCGGTGCGGCCACGGGCGCGGCGACTCCGAGCGGTGCGACTCCGAGCGGTGCGATTACGAGCGGCTTCCGTCATGAACGCGCCCATCGAGGACTACGCCCTCATCAGCGACCTGGAAACCGCCGCCATGGTCGGCCGGGACGGATCGGTCGACTGGTTGTGCCTGCCCCGGTTCGACTCGCCGGCCTGTCTCGCCGCGCTCGTGGGCACCCGGGACAACGGGTTCTGGCGGGTGGCACCCGTCGCCGGCGGCCGGTGTGCCCGCCGGACCTATCGCGGGGACACCCTGATCCTGGAAACGGAGTGGCACGGCGCGACCGGCGCCGTGCGGGTCGTCGACTTCATGCCCCCGCGCACGCAGTCGCCGTGCCTGGTCCGCATGGTGGAGGGCCTGTGGGGCCGGGTGACCGTGCGCAGCGAACTCCGGCTGCGCTTCCACCAGGGCCGTGTGCTGCCGTGGATCCGGGTCGGCGAGTCCGGCACGGTCGCGGTCGCCGGTCCTGACGCCGTCTGGCTGCATGCCGACGGGCCGGTGCACGGGCCCGACCGGGCGGACCGGACGGTGCACGACTTCGTGGTCACGGCCGGCCGCAGGATCGCCCTGACGCTCGTCTGGTCCCCGTCGCACCTGACCGAGCCGCCCCCACCGCTGTACGTTCCGGCGGAGACGGCGCTGAAGGAGACCAGTCAGTTCTGGCGACGCTGGAGCGCCCGGTGCCGCTACGCCGGACCGTGGCGCGAGGCGGTGATGCGCTCCCTGATCACCCTCAAGGCGCTCACGTACGCCCCCACGGGCGGCGTCGTCGCGGCACCGACCACGTCGCTTCCCGGCTGCGTGGGAGGAGAGCGCAATTGGGACTACCGGTACTGCTGGCTGCGCGACTCCACCGTCACCCAGTCGTGTCTGCTGCGCAGCGGCTACCGGGAGGAGGCCACGGCCTGGCTGGACTGGCTCGTACGGGCCGTCGCGGGTGACCCGGACCATCTGCAGACCGTCTACGGCGTCGAGGGCCAACGGCTCCTGACGGAGACCGAGGCGCCGTGGCTGACCGGTTACGAGGGTTCGCGGCCGGTCCGGTTCGGGACCGCGATGACTCAGTTCCAGCTCGACGTGTACGGCGAGGTCATGGACACGCTCTGGCTGTCGCTGCGCGCCGGGATCCCCATGCCGGCCCATGTGTGGGACCTGGTGGAGGTGCTCATGGGCCACCTCGAGCGGCACTGGCGCCGGCCGGACCAGGGGATGTGGCAGGTGCGGGGAGCGCGCAGACAGTTCGTCCACTCCAAGGTCATGGCCTGGGTGGCCGCCGACCGTGCCGTGCGCATGGGGGTGCTGCTCGGCAGGAACGGCTCCTCCGGTGTGTGGCGGGCCATGCGCGACGAGGTCCACCGGGACGTCTGCCGCAAGGGGTGGGACGGCGGGCAGCGGTCCTTCGTGCAGTTCTACGGCTCCTCGGCCCTCGACGCCTCGGCGCTGCTGATCCCCCGCCTCGGCTTCCTGCCCGCCGGTGACGAGCGGGTGCGCGGCACCGTGCGCGCCATGCGGCGGCTGGACCACGGAGGGTTCGTGCGCCGGTACGCCGCCGAGCACACGCCGGACGGCATCCGCGACCCCGAGGGAACGTTCGTGTCGTGCTCCCTGTGGTACGCCCAGAGCCTCGCCGCGACCGGACATCCGCGACAGGCCCGGGAGGTCTTCGAACGGGTCCTCGCCATCCGCAACGACGTCGGTCTGCTCGCCGAGCAGTGGGACCCGGACGCGGGCCGCCAGCTGGGCAACGCGCCGAAGGCGTTCAGCCACGTCGCGCTGGTGGAGACGGCGTTCGCCCTGTCGTCCCTCGCCCCGACCCGTCGCTGAGGTTGCCCCCGTCGCTGAGGGTCCCCGACCCGTCGGACCCGTCGCTGAGGGCGCGTCCGTCAAGCACCACGGCAGCCCCCTCCTGCGCCGTCATCGGACGCGCGAACAGGAAACCCTGTCCGTACCGGCAGCCCATGGCGGTCAGCAGCTGGCGCTGCCGCGACACCTCGACGCCCTCCGCGATCACCTGCACCTCGAGCGTGCCGGCGAGGCGGACGATCCCCTCGACGAGTTTGAGCTGCCGGGCGTCCTCGGGGATGTCGTCGATGAACGACTTGTCGATCTTGAGGACGTCCACGGGGAAGTCGTGCAGATAGCGCAGCGAGGAGAACCCGGTGCCGAAGTCGTCCACGGCGATGCGCACACCGAGGTCCCTGAGCTCCCGGACGAGCTCGTCGATCTGCTCGTCCCGTCGCATCAGCACCGACTCCGTGAGTTCCAGCTGCAGTGAGCCCGGGGCCAGACCCGACGTGTCCAGGGCGCGGGAGACCTCGTCCACGAAGCCCTGCTCCTGCCACTGACGTCCGGAGACGTTCACGCTGACGTACGGCGGCGCCGGCCGCCCGACCTCGTGCTGCAGCCGGGCCATGTCGGCGGCGGCGCTGCGCAGCACCCAGGCGCCCAGCGGCGTGATGTGCCCGGTCTCCTCGGCGAGCGGGATGAACTGGCTGGGCGGTACGGGCCCGTGCCGGTGGTGCGGCCAGCGGGCCAGCGCCTCGAAGCCGACCACCTCGTCCGTGACGAGGTCCACCACGGGCTGGTACAGCAGCGCGAACTCGTCCCGGGCGATCGCGTCGTCCAGCCGCACCCGCAGATCCTGGCGCTGCGTCATGCGGGTCCGCAGCTGGGGCCGGAAGCGGCGCCACTGGCGCTTGCCCGCCGCCTTCGCCGCGTACAGGGCCACGTCGGCGAGGGCCAGCAGTTCCTGGGCGTCCGTGGTGTCGAGAGCGGTGGCCACGCCCACGCTGGCGGAGACGTTCACGGTCTCGCCGGACAGCCGGAAGGGCCGGCTCAGGGTCTGGATGACCTGCGCAGCCAGCAGTTCGGCGTCCAGCGGCAGCTTGGCGTCCTCCATCAGCACCGCGAACTCGTCGCCGCCGAGCCGTGCCGCCGTGTCGGTACGGCGCAGCGTCCCCTCCAGCCGCTCGCCGACCGCCTTCAGGAGCTGGTCGCCGCAGGAGTGTCCCAGGGTGTCGTTGACGTTCTTGAAGTCGTCCAGGTCGATGAAGAGCAGACAGGTCAGCGCGGGTTCGCGTCGCCCGCGCAGCAGCGCGCGGTGGGTCCGCTCCAGCAGCAGCGTGCGGTTGGGCAGGCCGGTCACCGGGTCGTGGAAGGCCCGCTGGGTCAGTTCCTGCTGCAGCCGGCGCTGTTCGGTCACGTCCCGCAGGGTGACGACCAGTCCGCCCACGGTCTCGTCCCGCCGCAGGTCGCGGCAGCGCACCTCCACCTCGATGTGGCCGCCTCCGCGCAGCACCCGCCAGTGGTCGTGGCTCTCCCGGCGCGCGTCGCCGTCCGGCGCCATAAGGGTGCTCTCCACCCGGTCGCGGTCCCGGGGGTCCACCAGTTCCCGCAGCGCCGTGCCGGTCAGGGCGGCGCTGCCCAGGACGGCCTCGGCGGAGGGGCTGGCGTACCGCACGGTCGTGTCGTCGTTGACGATCAGGATGACGTCCGAGGCGCTGCGGACCAGCGTGCGGAAGTACGCCTCGCTCTCCCGGTGCACGATCTCCCGGCGCAGGGCGATACGGTCCGCGGCCAGTCCCGCGTGCGAGGCGAGGATCTCCACGGAGCCGCGCACGTCGGCGAGCCGGCGCTCCGGTCCCGCGGCCACCAGCATGCTCGGGAGGTCGTCGCCGGCCCTGCGGTCGGGCTGGCCGACGGCGCACACCAGGGCGTTCGGCAGCTCGCCGAGAGCGGGGGCGAGGTCCGGACCGAGCCGGTCGGCGGGGACCAGGCGGCAGCCGTGGCGAGGGCCGCCCCGCGGGGCCCCGGGAGCCTCCGCGCCCGCGAGGAGCTCGTGGAGGCGCCGGGACCGTCCGGGCGGCACGAGCAGGGTCATATGGGGAACGTCCGGCCCCACCAGGGCCGTGACCGCCGTGTCGCAGGCCCGCGCGATCTCGCCCGGAGCCATGGCCGCCACGAGGGAGGCGGTCGCCGCGCGCAGCGCATGCTCGCGTGACACCGCCTTGCGGTGGGCGACGACCATGCCCGCGAGCCGCAGGATGACCAGCAGGAACAGCATGGCCGAGAACGTGGCCAGCACGGTGGCGTGGCGCACGGTGCCCGTCCGCTCCTCGATGACCAGGATGCCGGGTGCGATCAGCGTGGCGACGGTCAGTACGACGAGCCTGCGCCACTGCGGCCGCAGGGACTCCGCCCGGGGCTCCGGATCGGTCAGCCGGGCCATCGAGGGGTGCAGGCCGGCCAGCCCCCAGGTCAGGTAGAAGACGATCCAGCCGGCGTCCAGCAGGGTGTCGGGCGGCTGGCTCTCGTCGAGCCGCAGGATCCCGTAGGTGATGTCGAAGGCGAGCAGCGTCAGCATGCCCAGACCGAGCAGTTGCACGGCACGGTTGTGCAGGGTGCCCGGGGCGGCCGCGAGCAGCCGGACGAGCATGGCCAGCAGCAGGAGGTCGCCCAGCGGGTAGGCGAGGCTGATCGCGCGCTGCTGCCAGGTGAGCCCGTCCAGCGCGGCGAGCGGCTGCACCAGGTAGATCCACACCGGCAGGCCCAGCCCGGCGGTGACGATCAGGGCGTCCAGCACACTGGGCAGGTCCCGGCGGCCACAGCTGTACCGGACGAGGCCGGACAGTCCCGCGGCGAAGAGGGGGTACACCGCCAGGTAGCAGGCGTCCGCCGGAGAGGGGTCCAGCGCCCGGAAGTACTGGTCCTGCACGTCGTAGTACGTGTCACCCGCGATGAACACCAGCAGGCCGGCGGCGAGGGCCAGCCACGGCCAACTGCGCGCGGGACGGTGCAGTCGCACGCCGGTGAGGACGGCCACGGCGCTGCCCAGGCCGATGAGGGCCTCGACCACGACATGCGCGTCGGCGAGGGTCATGGAGACACAGGTCAGACCCGCCACGACGACGGTGTAGACGGTCATCGACCGGTGGGTCCGCGTCATCGGCACACGCCTCCGGGCGGGAACCTCCCCGGATCACCGGGAACAGTCCGCGTAGCCATGGGGATTGAGCTGCTGGAACCGCCAGGCGTCCCGGCACATGTCGGTCAGGTCACGGGTGGGCCGCCAGCCCCAGGCCCGGGTGACGGCGCTCGCGTCGGTGACCAGTCCGGCGACGTCGCCGGGACGGCGCGGACCGATCCGGTACGGCACCTGCGCACCGCACACCTCGGAGAAGACGGCGACCACGTCCAGAACCGAACTGCCCTGCCCCAGGCCGATGTTGTACACCCGCATGCCGGGGGCGCCGACGAGGTGGTCGAGCGCCACGCGGTGCGCCTCGACGGTGTCCATGACGTGGATGTAGTCGCGGATCGCGGTGCCGTCGGGGGTGGGGTAGTCCCCGCCGTGGATGTCCACCAGGTTCTGGCGGCCGGCGGCGGTCCGGGCCACGGAGGGCATCAGGTTCTCGGCTCCGCCCGGCGGGTCCTCGCCGAGCAGCCCGCTGGGGTGCGCGCCGGCCGGATTGGCGTACCGCAGGCACAGCACCGTGTACTCGGGGCAGCGGCGGCAGACGTCCGCCAGGATCTGCTCGCACAGCCACTTCGAGGCCGCGTCCGGCGTGACCGGCCGGGCGGGGGTGGCCTCGTCGAGCAGACCGGGGCCGGCGTCGCCGTAGACCCCGCAGGAGGAGGCGAACACCAGGCGGTGCACACCGTGCTCGTGCATGGTCGACAGCAGGGCGGTGGTGCCGCCGACGTTGGTGTCGTAGCACTCGACGGGCCGCTTCAGGGACCCGCTCGGGGACTTGACGGCGGCCAGGTGCACCACGGCGTCCACGGAGTGCCGGGTGAAGACGGACGACAGGGCGTGCCGGTCCCGGATGTCCAGTTCGTAGACGGTGCCGACGAAACGGCCGGCGATCCGCTCGACCCGGGAGAAGACCTGCGGCGTGCTGTTGGAGTAGTCGTCGACGACGATCAGCTCGTAGCCGTGGTCCAGCAGGTCGACGCACGTGTGACTGCCGATGAAGCCCGCCCCACCGGTGACCAGGACTGTTGACGGTGCGCTCATGGGCGCTCGGCCCTTCGTAGGCATCGTACATTTACGATGTATCCATACGATTGTTCCGGCCCGCCCCCGGTCAGTCAAGGGCGGACGGGCCTCGGACGGGCCCGCCGTCCTGCCCCCTACGCCCGCACGAGCAGCTGGAAGTCGAACGCGTAGCGCGACGCCCGGTAGATGTGCGTGCCGTACTCGACGGGGCGGCCCGTGTCGTCGTACGCCGTGCGCTGCATGGTCAGCAGGGCGGCGCCCTCCTTCTCGTCGAGGCGGCCGGCCTCCTCGGCGGTGGCGGAGCGGGCGCCGATGCTCTGGTGGGCGCTGTGCAGGGTGATGCCGGCGGTGCGCATCATCCGGTACAGGCCGGTCGACTCCAGCCGCTCGGTGTCGAGTGCGAGGAGGGCCGCCGGGAGGTGGTTGGTGAGCAACGCGACCGGCTGGCCGTGCGTCAGGCGCAGCCGCTCCAGCGCGATCACCTCGCTGCCCTCCGCGACGCCGAGCGCGGCCGCCACGTCGGCGCAGGCCGCCTCGCGCTCGTTGCGCACCACGCGCGTGGTCGGGCCCTGGCCGGCCGCCTCCAGGTCGTCGTAGAGGCTGGAGAGCTCCAGCGGGCGCTTGACCTGGCTGTGCACCACCTGGGTGCCGACACCCCGGCGGCGCACCAGCAGACCCTTGTCGACCAGGGACTGGATGGCCTGCCGGACCGTGGGTCTGGACAGCCCCAGACGGGTCGACAGGTCGATCTCGTTGCCCAGGAGGTTGCCCGGGGCGAGCGCCCCGTGCTCGATCGCCGCCTCCAACTGCTGCGCGAGCTGGTAGTAGAGCGGTACCGGGCTGCCCCGGTCCAGCGCGAAGTCCAGGGATTCGAGCGCGGGAGCGGTCGCGGCACGGGTTGCGCCACGGGTCCTCGCCATGGACGCACCTCCCTCCGATGAGTCTGACGTGACGTCAGGAGTGGCTGGGGAAACCGAGGTTGATGCCCGAGTCGGCCGGGTCCGGCCAGCGCGTGGTGATCACCTCGAACAGCACCGCGGTGCGCCCGGCCAGCGAGGAGGTGCCCCAGGTCTCGAACGCGGCCTTCGCGGAGGCGACGGCGGCGTCCACCTCGTCGACGGTCGCGAAGCCGACCTGCTTCTCCTGCGCGCCGGTCGCCGGGTCGTAGACGGCGCCGAAGCGGCCGGAGGCGGACTCGACCGGCTTGCCGCCGATCCAGTGGGTGATGGTCTTCATGGGGCACGGGCCTTTCACGGGGCGGGGGTTCACAGGTGGCGGCGCTGGCCGGCGACCTGGCGGTCGTACTCCTCGCGGGCCCGTAGGGCGGCCTCGCGGGAGGCGGTCGCGGCGACCGGCACGTCCCACCAGGCCTCCGCCGGGGGAGCGGTGGCGGTGGCGGTGTCGGTCTCGACGTACACGCAGGTCGGGCGGTCGGAGGCGCGGGCCGCGGCGAGCGCCTCGCGCAGTTCGCGGACCGTCTTGGCGCGCAGGACGTCCATGCCGAGGCTGCCCGCGTTGGCGGCCAGGTCGACGGGGAGCGGGGCACCGGAGAAGGTGCCGTCGGCGGCCCGGTAGCGGTAGGCGGTGCCGAAGCGCTCGCCGCCGACGGACTCGGACAGGCCGCCGATCGAGGCGTAGCCGTGGTTCTGGATGAGGACCAGGTTGACCGGCAGGCCCTCCTGGACGGCGGTGACGATCTCCGTCGGCATCATCAGATACGTGCCGTCACCGACCAGCGACCAGACGGGGGTGCCGGGGGCGGCCTGCTGGACGCCGATGCCGGCCGGGATCTCGTAGCCCATGCACGAGTAGCCGTACTCCAGGTGGTACTGGCGCCGGCTGCGGGCCCGCCACAGCTTGTGCAGATCGCCCGGGAGCGAACCGGCCGCGTTGATCACCACGTCCTCGTCACCGACGACCGCGTCCAGGGCGCCGAGCACCTGGGTCTGGGTCGGGACGGCGCTGTCGTCGGGGGCGGTGAAAGCAGCCTCGACGACCTGCTCCCAGCGTTCCTTTCCGGCGCGGTACTCGTCCTCGTAAACCCGGTTCACACGATGACCGGCCAGCGCCTCCGTCAACGCCGCGAGCCCGGCGCGCGCGTCGC
This sequence comes from Streptomyces griseorubiginosus, assembly GCF_017614965.1. Taxonomy (GTDB): domain Bacteria; phylum Actinomycetota; class Actinomycetes; order Streptomycetales; family Streptomycetaceae; genus Streptomyces; species Streptomyces griseorubiginosus_B. Next base: position 50,459 of record NZ_WVUG01000019.1, read on the forward strand.
AGACCACCGTGCGGGCGGCCAGCTTGTGCGCGTCGAAGGCCGCGATGTTGAGGTTGACGAAGCGGACGTCCGGCCGCTGGAAGAGCGTGTTGGAGGCGGTCGTGAAGTCCGTGTACCTGGTCCCCACACCGATCACCAGATCGGCCCCGCGCGCGATGTCGTCGCTGACCGCCGTGCCGGTGTGGCCGATGCCGCCGAGGTCGGCGGGGTGGTCGTGGCGCAGCGAGCCCTTGCCCGCCTGGGTCGAGGCGACCGGGATGCCGGTCGCGTCCACCAGCGCCTTCAGCGCGTCCTCGGCCCGGCTGTGGTGGACGCCGCCGCCCGCGACGATCAGCGGACGCTGGGCGCCCCTGATCGCCGCCACCGCCTGGGCCAGCTCCTGCGGATCGGGGGCGGGACGCCGTACGTGCCACACGCGCTCGGCGAAGAACTCCTCCGGCCAGTCGTACGCCTCGGCCTGGACGTCCTGCGGCAGGGCCAGGGTGACCGCGCCGGTCTCCACCGGGTCGGCGAGGACGCGCATGGCGTTCAGCGCGGAGGGGATCAGGGCCTCGGGGCGGGTGACGCGGTCGAAGTACCGGGAGACCGGGCGCAGGGTGTCGTTCACCGACAGGTCCGCCTCCACCGGGTGCTCCAGCTGCTGCAGCAGCGGGTCTGCGACGCGGGTGGCGAAGTAGTCGCCGGGCAGCAGCAGGACCGGGAGGCGGTTGACGGTGGCGAGGGCGGCACCCGTGACCAGGTTGGTGGCGCCGGGGCCGATGGAGGTGGTGACCGCCTGCGCGGAGAGCCGGTCCAGCTGGCGGGCGTGGGCGACGGCCGCGTGCACCATCGCCTGCTCGTTGCGGCCCTGGTGGAACGGCATGGTGTCCTCGCCCGCCTCCAGCAGGGCCTGGCCGAGGCCGGCGACGTTGCCGTGGCCGAAGATGCCCCAGGTGCCGGCGATCAGCCGCTGTCGTACGCCGTCGCGCTCGGTGTACTGGGCGGACAGGAACCGCACCAGGGCCTGGGCGACGGTCAGGCGGCGGGTGGGGGTGTTCATCAGGACTTCTCCGGTGCCGTGTAGAGGGGGAGGCGGGGGTCGACCGGCCGGCCGGCCCAGGTGTCGCGGATCCAGGCGTGATCGGGGTGGTCGCAGATCAGCCAGGCGCGCTCGGGCTCGGGGCCCGCCATGACGTTGAGGTAGTACATGTGGTGGCCGGGCACGGCCATGGACGGTCCGTGCCAGCCGTCGGGGATCAGTACGACGTCGCCGTCGCGGACCTCGGCCAGGACGTCGGTGCCCCGACCGTGTCCGGAGGGGGAGACACGCTGGTAGCCGAGGCCGGGGATGCCGTCATGGCCCGCGAACTCGAAGTAGTAGACCTCTTCGAGGACGGACTCCTCGCCCGGCCGGTGCTCGTCGTGCTTGTGCGGCGGGAACGACGACCAGTTGCCGCCCGGCGTGATCACCTCGACGGCGATGAGCTTGTCGCACTCCAGGACGCCTGCCGCGCCGAAGTTGTTGACCTGCCGGGAGCAGTTGCCGGTGCCGCGCAGCTCCACCGGAACCGAGGAGGCCGGCCCGTAGCGGGCGGGCAGCCGGCGGGTACAGCGCGCGCCGGTGAGGGCGAACCGTCCGCCGCCGGCGCTCGTGACGGTCGTACGGGCGTCACGCGGCACGTAGGCGAAGTCGCTGACCGCGCTGAACACGCTCTCGCGGCCGGTGAGTTCGAAGGTGTCGTGGCCGAAGTCGTCGTCGGACGTCACCGTGCAGCCGCCGCTGAGCGGCAGCACGATCCACTCGCTCTCGCCGGTGTTGAAGGAGTGCGTGCCGCCCGGCGGCAGCTCCAGCACGCGCAGGCTGGAGTAGCCCCAGCCGGCCTTCTCGGGGGTGACGTCCACGACGTAGGGGCCGCCGAGGGCCTTTCCGGCGGGAAGGTGGTAGGTCATAGGGCACTCCTCGTCCGTGTCATGACAGCCGGGGTCACAGCAGCCCGACAGCCGTGTCCACCGCGTTCTCCACGCTGCCGTCGGCCGGGTAGAGCAGCGACCGGCCGACGACCATCCCCAGCACCGTCGGCAGCCTGAGCGCCTTGCGCCAGCGCTCGTAGGCGCCCTCCTGGTCCTCGCCCACCTCGCCGCCGAGCAGGACCGTCGGCAGGGTGGAGGTCTCCAGGACCTCGCCCATGGCGTCCGGGTCCTCGGTGACGGGCAGCTTCAGCCAGGTGTAGGCGGAGGTGCCGCCGAGGCCCGAGGCGATGGCGATGGACTTCGTGACGGCCTCGGCGGACAGGTCGTTGTGGACCCTGCCGTCGATCCGGTGGGAGACGAACGGCTCGACGAACAGCGGCAGCCGGCGCTCCGCCATGGCGTCGATCGCGCGGGCGGTGGACTCCAGCGTGGTCAGCGAGCCCGGGTCGGCGTAGTCGATGCGCAGCAGCAGCTTGCCCGCGTCGAAGCGGAGGCGGGCGATGTCCTCGGCGCGGTGGCCGGTGAAGCGGTCGTCCAGCTCGAAGGCGGCGCCCGCGAGGCCCCCGCGGTTCATGGAGCCCATGACAACCTTGTCGTCGAGCACGCCGAGCAGCAGCAGGTCCTCCAGGATGTCGGCGGTGGCCAGCACCCCGTCGACGCCGGGCCGGGACAGCGCCACGCACAGGCGCTCCAGCAGGTCCCTCCGGTCCGCCATGGCGAGGGGGCGGCCGCCGACGCCGAGGGCGCCGCGAGCCGGGTGGTCGGCGGCCACGATCATCAGGCGGCCGCTGACGCCGAGCAGCGGCCGGCGCCTGCGCCGCGCGGCCGCCTCGGCGATCGCCTCGGGGTGCCGGACCCGGACCGAGACGAGGCCGGGGATGCTGAGGGTCAAGGAAGGCTCCGTTTCAGGCGACAGTGGCTCGCGCCAGCAGGTCTTCGACCTCGGCCGCGGTGGGCATCGCGGCGGAGCAGGCGAGGCGGGAGGCGACCAGGGCCCCGGCCGCGCCCGCGTACCGCATGGTTTCGGCCAACTCCCATCCGGACAGCAGACCGTGCACCAGCGCACCGCCGAAGGCGTCGCCCGCGCCGAGTCCGTTGGCCACCTCCACCGGGACCGGCGGGATCTCGGCGGTGGTGCCGTCACGGTGCACCGCCAGCACGCCCTCGGAGCCCTGCTTGACGACGGCCAGCCGCACCCCGGCCGCGAGCAGCGCCTCGGCGCAGGCCCTCGGTTCGCGCACGCCGGTGGCGACCTCGCACTCGTCGAGGTTGCCGACCGCGACGGTGGCGTGCCGCAGGGCCTCCGCGTAGTAGGGCCGGGCTTCCCCGGGGTCCTTCCAGGCTGTGTCACCCCAAAGCCGCGGCCGCCAGTCGAGGTCGAAGACGGTGACGCCGGTCCTGCCGCGGGCCTTCAGGGCGGCCAGCGTGGCGGAGCGGCTGGGCTCCTCGCTCAGGCCGGTGCCGGTGATCCAGAAGACGCGGCTCGCCCGAATGGCGAAGAAGTCCAGGTCCCCGGTGTGTATCTCCAGGTCAGGGGCCTTAGGCTGCCGGTAGAAATAAAGAGGGAAGTCGTCCGGCGGAAAGATCTCGCAGAAGGTCACCGGTGTCGGGTACGCGGCGACGGGCGCGACCCAGCGGTCGTCGACGCCGAACTCCTTCAGCGCCTGGTGCACAAAGACGCCGAAGGGGTCGTCCCCGGTGCGGGTGATCACCGCGGTGGACCGGCCGAGCCGGGCGGCGGCGACCGCGACGTTCGCGGCCGAACCGCCGAGGAACTTGCCGAAGGTCTCGACCCGCGGCAGGGCCACACCCGACTGCAGGGGGTAGAGATCCACCCCGATACGGCCCATGGTGATCAAGTCGAAGGGCGGGGCTGACTCGGCCATGTGTGCTCCTCGGACGGGACTGGGGACGCGGGTCCCAAGGGGCCTGCCGCCTCCCAGGTGTAGGCCCCGACCGAGGGCGCTGTCAATAGTTTGTACTTACATTCGGACTAGCTCGTGAAATGATGTCTTAACAAAGTATTGACAGCGGGCGCGGCCGGGGGTTTGATCCCGTCCCAGCGCAACCGCCGCGTTTGCGGCGGACGACCCGAACATGCCAAGATCCCGGGCTCTGGATCTTCGAGATCCCTTCCTTTCCCCCGAAAGCACAGTGAGGTGCCAGGAAAGATGGACCGCTCTTCTCACCCCCGCTCCCGCAGACTCGTACCCGTCGTCGCGGTGGCTGCGGCGGCTGCCCTGACCCTCGCCGGCTGCTCCAGCAGTTCCGGGGGCAAGAAGTCCGAGGACAACGGCGCGGCGGCCTCCGCCGGCAAGGCCACCACCCCCCGCATGACCGTCGCGCTGGTCACGCACCAGTCGCCCGGCGACACCTTCTGGGACATCGTCCGCAAGGGTGCCGAGGCGGCCGCGGCCAAGGACAACATCAAGCTGATCTACTCCGCCGACCCGAACGCGGGCAACCAGTCCAACCTGGTGCAGAACGCGATCGACCAGAAGGTGGACGGGATCGCGGTCACCCTCGCCAAGCCGGACGCCCTCAAGGCCGTCATCGCCAAGGCCAAGTCGTCCAACATTCCGGTGGTCGGCCTCAACTCCGGCGTGAGCGACTGGAAGAAGCTCGGTCTGATGGAGTTCTTCGGCCAGGACGAGACGGTGGCCGGTGAGGCCTTCGGCAAGAAGCTCAACGCGCTCGGCGCCAAGCACGCCGTCTGTGTCGTCCAGGAGCAGGGCAACATCGGTCTGACCCAGCGCTGCGACGGCCTGAAGAGCACCTTCTCCGGCAAGACCGAGGTCCTCAACGTCAACGGCACGGACATGCCGTCCGTGAAGTCGACCATCACCGCCAAGCTGAAGCAGGACACCTCCATCGACTACGTCGCCACGCTCGGCGCGCCCTTCGCGCTGACCGCGGTGCAGTCGGTGTCGGACGCCGGCTCCAAGGCGAAGGTCGCCACCTTCGACCTCAACAAGGACCTCACCACCGCCATCAGCAAGGGCACGATCCAGTTCGCGGTGGACCAGCAGCCGTACCTGCAGGGCTACCTGGCGATCGACTCGCTGTGGCTCTACAAGAACAACGGCAACTACAGCGGCGGCGGTGAGCAGCCCGTGCTGACCGGCCCGGCCTTCGTCGACAAGTCCAACGTCGCCCAGGTCGCGCAGTTCGCCGCGAAGGGCACCAGGTGACGAGTATGACCCAGCACGCCGAGCCGGCGGTGAAGACACCGCCGGCCCCCGGCCCCAAGGAGACCGACGGCCGGACGGCCGAACGTCCCCTGGCCGTACGCCTGTTGGCCCGGCCCGAGGTGGGTGTGTTCCTCGGCGCCGTGGCGGTCTACGTGTTCTTCCTGATCGCCGCCCCGCCGGTGCGCGAGGCCAGCGCCATGGCGAACATCCTCTACCAGTCGTCCACTCTCGGCATCGTGACCATCCCGGTCGCCCTGCTGATGATCGGCGGTGAGTTCGACCTGTCGTCCGGCGTCGGCGTGATCACCTCCGCGCTGACCGCGAGCATGACGGCCTACCAGCTGACCCTCAACGTCTGGGTCGGCGTCGTCGCCGCGCTGATCGTGTCCCTGGCCATCGGCTTCTTCAACGGCTGGATGGTCGTCAAGACCGGTCTGCCCAGCTTCCTGGTCACCCTGGGCACCTTCCTGATCCTCCAGGGCGTCAACCTCGCGGTGACCAAGCTGGTCACCGGCAACGTCGCCACCGACGACATCAGCGACATGGACGGCTTCAACACGGCCAAGGACGTCTTCGCCTCCAGCTTCGACATCGGCGGCGTGCAGGTGAAGATCACCGTGTTCTGGTGGCTGCTGTTCGCGGCGATCGCCACCTGGGTGCTGCTGCGCACCAGGTACGGAAACTGGATCTTCGCGGTCGGCGGCAACAAGGACTCCGCGCGGGCCGTCGGTGTCCCCGTGGCCTTCACCAAGATCTCCCTGTTCATGCTGGTCGGCTTCGGCGCCTGGTTCGTCGGCATGCACCAGCTGTTCTCGTTCAACACCGTCCAGTCCGGTGAGGGTGTCGGCATCGAGCTGATCTACATCTCCGGCGCGGTGATCGGCGGCTGTCTGCTGACCGGCGGCTACGGCTCCGCCATCGGCCCGGTCTTCGGCGCGTTCATGTTCGGCATGGTGCAGCAGGGCATCGTGTACGCCGGCTGGAACCCCGACTGGTTCAAGGCCTTCCTCGGCGTCATGCTGCTCGGCGCCGTCCTGATCAATCTGTGGGTCCAGCGCACCATGACCCGGAGGTGACCCGATGACAGACAACGGAACCGGAACCCACGGAGCGATCCTCGCGGACACCCCGCCGGAGGGCGGGGACACCCCGATCGTCGAGCTACGAGGCGCCGGCAAGTCCTACGGCAACATCCGCGCCCTGCACGGCGTCAGC
>NZ_WVUG01000001.1 GCF_017614965.1 Streptomyces griseorubiginosus
CTTCGACAAGGCGCAGTACCGCCGACGCAGTGCCGTCGAGCGGTGCGTGAGCAAGTGGAAGCAGTTCCGCGCTGTCGCCACGCGCTACGACAAACGCGACTACATCTTCAACGGCACCCTGACCGTGGCGGCGATCGTCATCTGGCTCCGAGACACCGTCCAAGAGCCATCAGAAGCGACCTAGGGCCACTACGCCTTCTGGGGGCTCACCCCGACGCCGTATCCCATCCCGCACGACGGGCCGGTGGGGCGCCTGCTGGAGGCGACCGGGCGTTCTCCGCTCCGCGCGTCCCACCTGCACTTCATGGCCACCGCACCGGGACTGCGCACGCTCGTCACCCATATCTTCGTGGAGGGCGACCACCTGCTCGACTCCGACGCCGTGTTCGGCGTCAAGGAGTCCCTCGTCAAGCGGTTCGAACTGCAGGCGGCCGGCACTCCGACACCCGACGGACGCGACCTGTCGGGGCAGAGCTGGTCCCGAGTGGGGTTCGACATCGTGCTCCTTCCGCAAGAGTCGTCTCGTCGATCCCAGTGACCTCGGCCTGAGGACGCGCTGGAGGGCCGACCTTGGACGGCCGCACCTCCAGCCGCCGCGCGCTCCGCGATCCGGGGCTGTCCCGCGAGGACCTCGCCGGTGTGGCCGACGGGTCCTCGCCGCCGTTCCCACGTCCAACCCACGCCGGGCGGACAGCACGGCCGTCGTACACCTCCCGACGGCCGCGTGGCGGGGCGACCCCTGGCATGAGGTCTCAAGCTCGGACAGCCGCGGGGTAGGAACCCGGCTCTGGCGCAAGGCGGCGAGCCACCGCCTGGGCGGGTCCACGACCCACCGGGCCCGGACGGCGTAGCGGCCGACCAGGCGGCCTACCGGAACGGCCAACCCCCGTTCCGGACACGGTTGGTGGGGGTGCGGTGTCCGGAACGGTCCCACCGGCGCGTCCTGCCGGGGGAGGAGAGTTAACCCCGTCGGGAAGAGACCGCGGGAACGCCCGCGCCCTCGTCGGCAACCGCCCCGGAAGTGGGATTCCGGCGGTGCTCCGGGCCCACGATCGTGTTCCGGAGGGTCCCGAGGCGTTCGACCTCGACCTCGACCACGTCGCCGGGCTCCAGCAGCCAGGCCGGCGTGCGGGCGTAGCCGACGCCGGAGGGGGTGCCGGTGGCCAGCAGGTCACCCGGGCGCAGGGTGAGGGTGCGGGAGATGTGGGACAGCGTCTCGCCCACGCGGTGGATCATCTGACTGGTGGAAGCGTCCTGGACGGTCCGGCCGTTGACCCGTGTCCGCAGTCGCAGTCCGTCCCGCAGGTCTCCCACCTCGCTCGCAGGCACCATGGGGCCCAGCGGACCGGAGCGGTCGGCGTTCTTTCCGAGGATCCACTGCGAGGTCAGTTTCTGCGCCCGCCGTGCGGTGACGTCGTTGAACGTCGAGTAGCCGATCACCGCGTCGAGGGCCTCATCGGGGTCTGCGTCCACCAGGGTGCGGCCCACCCAGGCCACGATCTCGCCCTCCCAGTCCAGACCGTCCTCGGTGGCCGGCACGGGGATCTCGGCCCCACCGACCGTCAGCGACCGCGTCCACCGTGCGAACAGCGTGGGGTACTCGGGCAGTTCCTGGCCCCGGAAGGACCCTTCGGCGACGTGGTCGAGGTAGTTCAGCCCCACGCACAGCATCTGCGCGTCCGGCAGCACCGGCGGTACCAGGTTCGCCTGACTGATGGTCAGGGTCTCGCCGTCGGGGCTTGCCAGGCACCCTTCGGCATCGGCCCAGAACTCCCGCAGCCCGGCCACCAGGGTGAGCCTCTCGCCGTCGGGCGACAGATCGGCCACCCGCACCTCGTCGCCGTACGCCACTCCCACGATCTGCATCCGCACTCCTCGGCTCGGAAGAAGACGACACGGTCGCCATTCTCTTCTAAAGGTTACAACCTTTATGGTTGAATGGCGGCATGGTAACCGAGAAACGCGCCCTGCTGGCCGGGCTGAGCGCTCCCGGCGGCACGCGGGCCGAGCAACTCGCCGCCGCACTTCAGGGCCGTATCCGCGAACTGAGTCCCGGTTCCGCGATCGGCACCATCGAGGAGATCCGGCAGGAGTCCGGGCTGGCACGTGCCACGGTCAGCGAGGCCATCCGGCTCCTGCGCGACCGAGGGGTGCTGGAGATCCGGCCCGGTCGCGGCGGCGGCCTGTTCGTGGCCGACCAGAGTCCGGTGGTCCGGCTGCGGCACACGCTGCTCAGCGTCGCGGGGGAGCCGGGTACGGTCGCGGACGCCATCGAGCTGCGCAACCACCTCGAGGAGCTCATCGACGTCGGCGCCGCCCGTTGTGCGGGGGAGGCCGATGTCCCGGCGCTGCGGGCTTGCCTGGACGACATGGCCGCCGCGCCGGACTGGGACGCCTTCCTGCGTGCCAACTGGGCACTGCACGAGCGCATCGCGCAGCTGTGCCCGAACACGATGGCCCGCGCGGTCTACGTCGGCACGCTCGGGCACTTGACGTCGTCCACCGCGCGTACCGCCGACGGGGATGTCGACGCCTACCGAGCCAAGCGGCTGCGGATTCACACCGAACTGGTGGACGCCATCGCCGCCGGGGACGAGGACGCCGTCCGGGCGGCCGTCGCGCGCCACAACCAGACCGACTGAACGCACAGCACGCAGGAGCCGTCATGTCATCAGCCGAGTACCGCAAGTACCTCTTCCCGCCGGACTCGCCGCGCCTGTCCTCGATCCGGGGCCTGGACGCCTACGAATACCGTGAGGCGGCCAAGGCGGATCCTTTCACCGGCGGGCTGATCCAGGGCTGGAAACCCCTCCAGCTCGCCGAGTTCCACGGAGTGACCGAGGACGGCACGCTGCGACCCGAGGTGCACGCCTGGGAACCGGCTCGTCCCGGTGAGGAGGCGCCCGTCGCCGACATGGTCGCAGCGGCGCGGGACCTGCTGGCGGCACTGGACGAGGATGCCCGCGCCAAGCTGCTCCACCCGGTGGACGCGGTGGAGTGGCAGACCTGGGCCAATCCGGAGTTCATGCAGTTCGACACGGGCATCCGCCTGGAGTTCCAGCCCTCGGAGGTCCGCAAGAAGGCCCTCGCCCTGGTCGAGGCCTCGCTGAGCCCCGAAGGCTTCCGCCTGGTGCACGACATGATGCTGATCAACGGCTTCCTCGGCGAGGTCGTGGGTCTGGAGACCATCCTCAACGAGTTCAGCTACAACGTCGCGCTCTACGGCGAGCCCGACCTCACCGCGCCCTGGGGCTGGCAGTTGTTCGGCCACCACTGTGCCGTCAACTGCCTCGTGGTCGAGGGGCGCATGGTCGTCAGCCCCGTCTTTCTGGGTGCGGAACCCAACGAGATCGACGACGGCCCCCGCGCCGGCACGCTGGCCCTGACCGACCGGATCCGGCTCGGCACGGACCTGATGGCCGCGCTGCCGCAGGACCAGCGTGCGGCGGCGACCGTGTACCGGCACATGGTCGATCCCGCCATGCCGCCGGGCCGCATCCACCCCGGCGACGAACGCCACCTCGCCGGCGCCTTCCAGGACAACCGGGTGATCCCTCTTGAGGGCCTACGGGCCGCGGACATGCCCGAGCAGGCCCGCAAGGTCCTCCTTCAGATCGCCGAGTCGTTCGTGTCCCTGCTCCCCGCCGGCCCGCGCGCGGCCCGGATGCGTGAGATCCACGACCACCTCGACCAGACCTGGTTCAGCTGGATCGGCGGACACGAGGTCGGCGACGTCTTCTACTACCGGCTGCAGTCACCGGTTCTCATCGCCGAACTCGACCACCACTGCGGTGTCTTCCTCGACTACGACACCCCCAAGCCGTTCCACATCCATACGGTGCTGCGCACTCCGCACGGCAACGACTACGGCCGTGCCTACGTGCGTGCCTGGCAGGCCCGGAACGCCTGAGCATCCGTCTCGCCAAGCAGGTTGCGTCCTGCCGGGGTGCGTCCGAGGAGTCTGGCCGGGCCCGGGGATCTCCGGCCAGGGCCGGGGCCCCGGGCCCTGCCACGTCAGTAGCCGACGGTGAACCGCGCGCGGTGGTGGGCCGGCTTTTCTATCTCGTCGACGAAGGCGATGGCGTAGTCGGCGCCGGAGATCGCGGACTTTCCGTCGGCGTCGGAGAGCAGCACGTCTCCGCCGAGGCGGAAGACACCGGTGCGCTCGCCAGGGGCGTGGGCGCCGAACTCCGCGGACGGGCTGAGGAAGAACCAGTCCGCCTCGGTGTCGGCGGCCAGCAGTGCGTCCAGGGCCTGCGCCAGGTGGCCCGCCTCGAGCTTGATGGCCGGCGGCAGATCGCCCGCCACGTCGATCAGCCGCGGTCCGCCCTCCGACACGTGCAGGCTACCCGCGCCGCCCACGACACCGAGCCGGGCGCCACCCTCGGCGGCCGCCTTCAGGAGTGACGGGACGAGCGGGAGCAGGAACGGCTCGCCGTCCACGCTGCCGTGTACCGCGACGACCAGAACGTCGGACTTGGCCGCGAGGTCGCGCACCAGCGTCTCGTCCTCGATGGATCCGGCGACGGGGGTGAGGCCGGGGCGGGCCTCGGCGGAGCCGGTGCGGTTGACCGCGATGAGCTCGTGGCCGCGGCGCAGAGCCTCGTCGGTGATGTGGCCGCCGGCGTAGCCGGTGGCGCCGAAGACGGTGATGACTGCCATGGGTGATCTCCCTGGGTGAGTGCGTCTGTCATGAAAGGAAAGGGCTGGCAGTCGCGAGCACGCACAGCGCTCCCCGCGACGCCGCCCGCATTCGAAACTGCGACGCTTACGAATAGAACTGTAACAGCGCTGGATACGATTCGCGTCGGGGGCCGTACCATGAAGTCATGGCACAGCCCACGAACACCCAGTTCGCGGTCGGCGTCCACCTGCTCACCCTGCTGGCGGCCCAACCCGGTGAATGGCGGGACTCGCAGTCCCTCGCCTTCAGCCCCGCGACCAACGCCGCACACGCGCGGCGCATCCTCGGTCAGCTGCGCGCCGCCGGACTGGTCCGTTCCCACCCCGGTCCGCGCGGCGGCTGGATGCTCCAGCGCGAGCCCGAGGAGATCGACCTGGCCATGGTCTGGCTGGCCCTCAACGGCGAGGACCCGGTCCTCGGTATGCACGCCCCGCAGCCCGACTGCGGCGCCGGCAGGCGCGTGCACGACAGTCTCCTCGCACTGGACCGCCGGGCACGCCGTGCCTTGCTGGCCGAGCTCGCCCGCACCACCGTCGCCGACGTGCTGCGTGAGGGAAGGGCCGCGGCCCTGGACGACGCCTGAGTCCGCGGCGAGGATCAGTCAATCGCTATCGGCCTTGCGTCCGGTTGCCCAGCCTGAGCAGCCGCTCGGCGTTGGTGTGGGCGATCTTCTCCCTGTCCGGAACGCTGACCGGCAGTCCGTCGAGGAACGCGCGCGCCTCGTCGTTGCTGCTGTAGGGGTAGTCGACAGAGAACAGGATGCGATCGGTCCCTACGGCGTGCACGGCGGCGGCGAACGCGGCGTGGTCGAAGACACCGCTGGTGGTGATGTGGATGTTCTCGGTGAAGTACTCCTGAACCGGCCGGTCCAGGCCACTGATCCCGTTCAGCATCCAGTTCGCCCGCCAGATCATCGACGGCAGCACCTCGCCCATGTGGCCGATGATGAGCTGGAGGCCGGGGAACCGGTCGAACACCCCACCGAGAATCAACCGGAGCACATGGAATCCGGTGTCGATGTGCCATCCCCACGCGCCCGCGGCGAGAGCGGCGTTGACCATCGGGGAGAACCCGGTGTAGATCGCGTCGATCACCGCCTGGGGTGGCACACCGGGGTGGAGGTAGATCGGGACGTCGAGCGCTTCGGCGGCTTCGAAGACCGGCCAGAAGAACTGGTCCTCGAGATACCGCCCGCGAACATGGCCGCTTGTCAACGCCCCGACGAAACCGAGGCCGCTCACGGTCCGTTCGAGTTCCTTCGCGGCCGCGCGGGGATCGGGTGTCGGGAGCGTAGCGAACCCGGCGAAGCGGTCCGGATGCACGGAAATGGCCTCGGCCGCGACATCGTTGGCCTCGGCCGCGAGGCGCACGGCCAGGCTCGCCTCCAGGTTCTCCGGACCGGGAGTGGACTGTGAGAGAACCTGTACGTCGATGCCGGCCGCGTCCATGTTCGCCAGCCGCCGCTCACCGAGATCGTGGAGCCGCCCGACCAGCTCCCGACCGGCGCCCGCGAACCCCGTTCCGGCGCGCGCGTCGTCGGAATCCCGCACGAGCGGGTTACGCAGGAGGAAATGGCCGGCATTCGCATCCCGCAGCGATTGCGTACTGTAATGCTCCTCAAGAGCGATGATCGTCATGGGGCGACCTCGCCGCCAGGAATGAGCCGCATGAAGAGTTCCTTCCTCGTGGCTCGAATGTCGGCAGTGCCTGCCGGTCGGTACGGCCCAGATGTTCGCGGTGTTTCCAGCCGCCCCGGCAGGACCCGACGACAGGACCGTAGCGTCAGGTTCCGCAGCGGTAACCCCTGCTAAGGAAGCAACTGGGCCCTACTTTTGGTCGGTTACCGCTCCATGGTCAACTAGCATCCGCTGTGTTACGTTGCTGTGACTCGGCATCGTCGCCGTGGAAGAGCGGTATGTCATGAACATTCACGCGCCAGCCAAAGCCATCGCACTCCAACCCACCCCGTCGGCCGTCGTCCGGGCTGCCGTCGATGTCGCCCGAGACGCGCTGGGTTCGGACGTCGCCTTCGCGGCGGTCGGGACCGGCTCCACGGAATTCCCCATCACCTCGGCCAAAGGAATCCGTGACCCGCGGTGGAACAGCATCGTCGTACGTCCGCACACCGGGCTCGGTGGGGAAGTCCTGACGCGTGAACGCCCCATGATCGTCGCGGACTACGCGACGGACGCGCACATCAGTCGCGACTTTGTCGAGATCGTGGCACGAGGAGAGGGGCTGCGAGCGGTCGCCTGTGTTCCCGTGTCCGGTCCTGCGGGTGTGGAGGCACTGCTGTATGCCGGCGCACACCTCGACGGAGTACTCGGTGACCGCGCGGTCGCGGTCCTGGAGCAGCTCGGCGCGTTCGTATCCGTAGGTCTCGAGCAGATCCGTGTGCGCGAGCTCGAACTCGAACTGGCCCGACTGCGTGAGCGCGAGCGCCTCGCCAACGAGCTCCACGATTCGGTCGCACAACGGCTGTTCACCATCGGCGCGCTCGCACAGGCTTCTCGTGCCAAGGAGGATCCGGTCGGCCATCTCGAGGCCATCGAGGAGATCGAGGCGACGGCGGCCGACGCGCGGCGAGAGCTGCGGGACACTCTCCTCGCACTTCACCGTGATCCGGAGAACCTTACATTCGACGTCCAACTCGACGGCGAGCTGAGGCTGTTGGAGGACGTCACCGGCTGCACGGTGCGCGTTGTGCGGCGCGGCACCTTCGCACGCATGCCCGACCACATCGCCCGCCTGGTGATCGACACAGCGGTTGAAGGAGCGCGCAACGCCGTGAAGCACGCTCACGCGAGTCTCGTCGAAGTCGAGATCGTCCGCGCAGAGGGAAGACTCTCGCTCGTGGTCAGGACCCTGGCCGTCGATATGCCGCCAGAGCCGGCTCACACGCCGCCGGCGAGCGAGACCGGGACCGGGACCGGTATCCGCACCCTGCGTGCTCGCGCGGAGCGCCTCGGCGGTTCACTCCGGCTTGCGGCGGCCCCGACCAGCCGAGCCGTGCTGCGGCTCGATCTTCCGTACAACGATCTGGCGGTCAGATGAACGTGCTTCTTGTCGACGACCATCCGGTGGCACGCCGCGGACTGCGCGTGGTCGTGACCTCCAGTCTCGGAGAGTGCGAGATCTCCGAGGCCGACGACGCGACGACGGCTCTCGCTCTCGCGCACGACGAGCGTCCGGAGATGATCCTTCTCGACGCCCGGATGCCAGGTTCGATGCCGCCGGAGGAACTCTGCCGGGAACTGCGGGAACTCCTGCCCAACGTAGTCATCGTCATCTTCACCGCCTTCGACGACGCCGCGGTCCTTCACGCGTGTATCGCGGCAGGCGCGAACGGATGTCTCCTGAAGGACACCTCGGAACTCAATGTCGGCGCCGCCTTGAGGGCGCTGCTCGCAGGTCAGTTCGTGCTCGACCCGCGGATCGCCAGAAAGCTGGCACCGGAGGTCATCAGGCGCCAGGCACTGGGAACGGTGAAGCTCACGGAGCGAGAGGAGGGAGTGCTCGAACTCCTCGCACACGGTTGCTCGAACCGCAAGATCGCACAACAGCTCTGTCTGTCCGAGACGACCGTGAAGGGATATGTGACCGACCTTCTGCAGAAGCTGGACGCTTCCTCCCGGCTGGAGGCGGTCGTCCGCGCATACGAGCTCGGGCTCGTCGCCCCCGGCTCGCAGAGAGCGTAGCCGGACCGCTCCCCGAAGGCCGGTCGCGTCCCGGGCGGCAGCACGCCGCGGAGGCGGTCACCCGTCGTCGGCGTCCTGTCCGACCGAAGCGCGCAGAAAGCCGGAGAACGTCTCCGGGGTCTGCCAGGTGAGGCTCTCGAGCTCGACGGCGTCGAGCAGGATCCGATACCCGCGCCGGGGGGCCTGGATCTCAAGCCGCTCGCCGTTGCGCGTGTAGACCTTGCGGACACGTATGTCGGCGAACTCGTTGGAGATCTGGATCGGTGGATCGTCGCTGTACTGGTTCTCGGCCATGTCCACACCCCTGCCTAGAGGAAGATACCGAGGTTGGCCGTGCCGAGGATCGTGTGGTTGAGCAGCACCTCACGCCGCCGCAGCCGCCATGTGCCCGCCTCTGAGCGCAGTACGTCCTGGCGCTCCGCAACCAGCAGGTCGTAGTCGACGGTGTCCCACTGGGAGCGGTGGAGCGTCAGGTAGCTCTTCACCTCCACCTCGTCCGGTCCCAGCTCGCGCACCCGCACATTGGTCACGACACGGCGGGTCCGCGAGGGCGGGTCCTCCGCCCACGCGTGCTCGGTCAGCAGTCGGTCGACCCGCAGGCGCAAGCTCGCGTAGGTGTCCTTCATGTGGTAGGCCTGCCGGCTGAACTCCGGGATGCCCGACGAGCGTTCGCGCGTCGTGCGGATCGGGATCAGGTACTCGAGATCCTCCGACAGGCATGTGTCGAACCAGCCGGTGTAGTCGGCCTCGTCCAGGAGCTCGGCCTCGCGGTACAGAAACTGCACGCAGGCCCGTTCCAGCTCCGCAGCGACCAGCGCTGTCCTCGTCTGCTCTACCGTCATCGCCTCGCCTTTCGCACCGGGTTCAGGAGGATATGGATGGGACGTCGACTCGTTCGGCGTGTGCGCCATCGCGCGCGAGCAGACGCCGGAACTTGAGCAGGCTCCGTGTCGAATTGAGCGCGAACGCGCCGGTCAGCCGCTCCTCGCGCTCGTAGACGGCCACGAACCGCCGCTCGGCGACCGACCCCTCGACGATCCGGATCCGGTCGGTCGGATGCGGAACGCCCGCCACCTCGTATTTGACCCCGTACTGCTCGGACCAGACGAAGGGGACCGGTGAGTAGCTGCCGGCCTGCCGCCCGTCGAGGAGTGCGCGGGCGACGAACGCCCCCTGCTCGGAGGCGTTGGTCCAGTGCTCGATCCGCATCGTCTGCTCGAACAGCGGGTTGAACCACCGTGCCACGTCACCCGCCGCGTAGACACCGGCCACGGACGTGGCGCACCGGTCGTCGCACATCACCCCGTCGGAGACGCTCACGCCGGACCCGAAGAGCCAGTCGGTCACCGGGCGCGCGCCGATGCCGACGACGACGACGTCCGCTTCGATCATGCGGCCGTCCCTGAGACGTACGCGCTCCACGCGTACCCCTCCGTCGAATCCCTCGACAGCCGTGCCGCAGACCAGCCGCACTCCGGCGTCCAGGGGGATCTCGGCGCAGGCGAGGGCGATCTCGGTACCGAGTACGCGCGCCATCGGGGCCGCGAGCGGCTCGATCTGCACGACCTCACAACCGAGCCGGCGGGCGGTCGACGCGACCTCGCATCCGATGGGACCACCGCCGACGACGGCGACGCGTGGCGAGCCTTGGAGCGCCGATCGGATCGCGAGGCAGTCGTCGACTGTACGCAGCGGGTAGATGCCTTCGAAGAGGTCCCAGTCGCGCGGCATCCACGGCGCGCTACCGGTGGCGATCACCAGCTGGTCATAGCCCAGCGCCTCGCCGTCGTCGAGCTCCACCGCCCTTCGTACCGGATCCAGAGCGAGCGCTCGACGCCCGAGCCGCAGGTCGAGGTCGAGCGCGGACACCTGGTCACTGGTCAACAGGCGGACGTCGTCCGCCGTCCCTTGCCCCTCGAGCAGGGCCTTCGACAGGGGCGGCCGGTCGTACGGCAGTTGCTGCTCCGCCCCGACCAGCACGATCTCGCCGTCGAAACCGCGATCCCGCAGGGTCTCGGCGGTTCTTACGCCCGCGAGCGAGGCACCGGCCACCAGGACGCGCCGACGGCGGGACACCGTCAGTCCTCCAGGCCGAGCGCACGCGCCGGACAGTCGCGAACAGCGTGCTGGACCTGGGCCCGCAGCTCCTGAGAGGGTTCCTCGACGAGCAACTGGACGAACCCGTCGTCGTCGAGATCGAAGACATCCGGCCCGGCGACGACACAGTTGCCGTACCCCTGACACTTCCCACGGTCCACCAGTACCTTCATGTTCTCCCATTCCCTGCCGGCGGCGCGTCGGCCGTCACCGGTTGCAATGCGCCGAGGTCGATCGAAGCCGACTGTAATGGCCCGCCCTGACGGCGGACAGCGTCCAAAGGTCGGGGACGGGTTGCTTCCTTTGAAGGGGTTACACCGGTGGATCGACAGGGTTAGCGTCGGCGACGCTGTCGCCTGGAAACCGATAAGACATCCTTTTCGACCAGGCGTCCTGGAGCAGGTGAATTCGAGGAGGATCTTATGGTGTCTGCTGACCAGCAGGCCGGAACTGGTGGTTACGGTTCGCTGAACGGTTCGATGCAGACCTTCCTCGCGGAGGTCCAGAAGGACCTCGAGCAAGGGGTTCTTTCGCCACGGGTGTTGAACGACCCCGAACTCCACCGTGCCGAACTGGACCGCATCTTCACCAAGTGCTGGGTGTTCGTCGGACACGTCTCGGAAATTCCTCAACCGGGCGACTACGTTCTCCGCTACATCGGCGAGGACCAGTTCATCCTCGTTCGCGACGAGCAGGGCGAGATCCAGCTGCTGATGAACAACTGCGTGCACCGTGCATCGCCCGTGTGCCGGGCGGAGAAGGGAAACACCTCGCATTTCCGGTGTCCCTATCACGGCTGGATCTACAAGAACTCCGGCGAATGGAACGGCGCGCCGTTCCGCGCCAAGGCGTACCGCAAGATCGACGCATCCCGCTGGGGTTTGCGGAAGGCGCCGCGGGTGGACAGCTACCAGGGTCTGATCTTCGCCTGCCTGGACCCCGACGCGGTGTCGCTCCGCGAGTACCTGGGCGACATGTGCTGGTACCTGGACGTGTTGTTCGGCCTCAATGAACAGGGGATGAGGGCGGCCGGCGATCCGCACCGCTGGGTCGTGCCGGCCAACTGGAAGTCGGGCGCCGAGAATTTCGTCGGTGACGCCTACCACGTGCAGTCCGCGCATCGCTCGCTGGAGGACATCGGCCTCATCCCCGACATCTCGGGGTCGGTCACCGGGAATTTCCATGTCGCCATAGAAGGCGGGCACGGGCTCATCGTCACCCCGGCCTTCCTGCCGGAGTCCCACTACGGGATCATGGACTATCCCCCCGAGGTGACCTCGACCTTCGATCTCTCCGGGTTCAGCCCCGACCAGCGTGAGTTCCTCGAGTCGCGGTACACGGTGGTCGGTTTCACGATCTTCCCGAACCTGTCGCTCATCAAGGCCGCCACCTCGATCGCGCCGGGCCGGCTACCGGTGAGCTTCACCTGCCTGCGCCAGTGGCAGCCGCGCGGGCCCGAGGAGTTCGAGCTGTGGAACTGGCCTCTGGTCTGGAACGCTGCGCCGCAGGAGTTCAACGAAGCCTCATACCAAGCCAGCGTGCTGGGATTCAGCCCCTCGGGGGTCTTCGAGCAGGACGACACGGTCGTCTGGCGTGGGGGCCCGATGGTGGGCCGCTCGCCGTTCGCCCGCAAGGACATGAAGCTCAACTTCCAGATGGGCCTGGACGGGATGAGCGAGTACGAGCCCCAGACCGACTGGATCGGCCCCGGCGAGGCCAGCACCACGGCCTTCGGCGAGAGGAACCAGCTCCGCTGGTGGCGGCGCTGGAGCGAGCTGCTGGCGAAGTCCTGACACAGAAGGAAACAGCGTTGGCGGGCGGCCGCGCCGCCCGCCAACGCCATGCGTGCCGGAGACCTGCTGTCAGTACGCGGAAGAGCACGGCCGCGGGGGGTTCGCTGCGTCGAGCAGGGCGTATCCCTGTGGAGCGTCGGCGAACGGTACACGTCTGATGTCGAAGAGCTTGTCCACGTCGAGCTGCGCGACCTGCTCGAAGGCGACCGACTGGATGCGTGCGTGGGTCCACCGGGGGCCGAGGTCCGCGGGGAGGGAAGGTCCCGAGCTCAGCACGTGGTGCCGGCGGAGGTGGAACTCCGGGGAGAGGGACAGCGACACCTCGCGGGCTCCGTACCACGCGGTCACTGTGATCGTTCCCTCCATCGCGGTGCTGTCGAGCGCCAGTTGCAGGGCGGGCCCGACCCCGTTGCACTCGATGAAGAGGTCGACTCCCCGGCCCCCGGTGAGGTCGGCGATGGTGTCCTCGGCGTCGTGCGGGTCCACGACCGCGTCGGCCCCGATCCACGCGGCGGCGGCCCTCCGGTCGGCGTTCGGCTCGACGAGGATCAGCCTCGACGCCTCCCGCCGCGCCAGGTGGGCGGTGAACATCCCTATGACCCCGAGCCCCGACACGGCGACGTATTCGCCGATCATGACAGGGCGGGTCACAAGGCTGTTGACGGCTACGCCGAGCAGCTGCGAGAACGCCGCGCTCACGTCGCTCACCGCATCGGGTATCTTGCCCGGTCGGACGCGAGGGTGAAGACGGACTGGTGGGGATACAGGCAGAGAACCCGTTCGTCCACCTCGAATCCGGTCTCCGCCCCGGCCACTTCGACGACTCCCACCTGCTGATAGCCGAACTTCACCGGGAAAGGCAGAACTCCCTTGAAGATCGGCATCGTCGGCAGATTTGCCTCACCGCGGTACACGTGCAGTTCGCTGCCGGCACTTCCGCTCAAGCGGTCCGTGGTGTCGTCTCGTACGGCTTGACGACGTCGTAGATGAAGTCGCCGCCTTCGGCGAACGCGGTTGCTCCAGAACGGTCGAGGGCGTGCTTCACCGCGGCGGGCACGGACTCGAGCGTCAGCTCCGGGTTCGGCTCCGTGTCCACGGTGTGGCTGAGGTAGGCCTCTGCGATGGAGCCGCCGGATGTCTGGAGCACCTTGCCGGTGATCGTGCAGTCCTCGTGCGCAAGCCATGCCGCGACCGGGGCCACGACGTCGGCGGTCAACCCCGATGCCTGGTTGCGTTCACTGTTCTCCGACGACAGCATGGTCTGCAGCGCCAGCGTGTCGGCATAGGGTGAAATGGCGTTCGCCTTGATCCCGTACTTTGCTCCCTCGGCTGCCAGTGAACGGGTCAGGCCCACGACCCCGAGCTTGCCGGCGGCGTAGATCGACTGCATGGGCAGGCCCACCCACGCGGCGCCCGAGCTGACGTTGACGAGGCGCCCGTAGTTCTGGGCGGCCATGTGCGGCCACGCGGCGCGGCACATCCAGATGTGACCCATCAGGTGCACGCCGATGACCCGTTCGATGTCCCGGTCGGTGATCTCGTCGAAGCGCGCGAACGGCGCGATGCCGGCGTTGTTGATCAGGATGTCGACCCGGCCCCAGGTGTCGACGGCGAGGTCCACGATCGCCCGCGCGCCGTCGCGTTCGGCGACGGAGTGGCCGTCGCCGACGGCCTCGCCGCCCGCCGCGCGGATCTCCTCGACGACCGCCTCGGCGCCTGGGCCGATCTGCCCGCGTCCGTCGGGGCCGACACCGAGGTCGTTGACCACGACCTTGGCGCCCCGCGACGCGAGGAGCAGCGCGTACGACCTCCCGAGCCCGGGGTTGCTGCCCGCGCCGGTCACGATCGCCACCCGTCCGTCGAAACGCAACTCGCCCGCGCTCATCCGTCCTCCACAGTGATGTTGGGGTTGACCGAGCCCCCGGTGCGGACGCACGACGACGCTCTCGCGGTGCGCACAGTGCCCGTACTGGTCGGGGATTGGCTGTGACGCTAACCGTGCGCCCCCGCCCTCACCAGCGTCCGAAGGTAGGGCACCGGGCGCTTCCTTTGGGGGGTTTACCGCGCCGGATCCGCCGGGCGAGCCTCGAAGCGCCGCAGTCAGTGGGCGCCCGCCGCCCACGCGAAGGGGAGAGACAGCTTATGTCGGTGACACGTCCGGGGCGGGATGCCCTTCCCAACATGACGGACTACGACGCCGAGCGGGCCCGGTTCCGCTGGGACGTTCCCGAGCGGTTCAACGCCGTGCTGGACATCCTCGGGCGCCGGGCACGGCAGAACCCGGACGATCTCGCCCTGGTGACGCTCGGCCGCGACGGCGCGGTCGCCACGTCGTTCACGTTCCGCGAACTGGACGTGGCGAGCCGGCGCATGGGTCACGCCCTCGCCGGGCTGGGCGTCGGCAAGGGGCAGCGGGTCTTCATGATGCTCCCGCGTATCGCCGAGTGGTACGTGGCCATGCTGGGGGCGATCCGGATCGGCGCCGTTCCCGTTCCCGGCACACCACAGCTGACCCCCCGCGACATCGAGTACCGGATCGACCGGTCGGAGGCCGTCGCGGCCGTCACGGACGGCGACGGAGCCGTCAAGCTGGACAAGATCGCCGAACGTCTCCCCGCACTCGCACATCGCATCGTCGTCGGCCCCGCTCCGTCGGCCGCCTGGCACACGATGGACGCGCTGCTGGCGCGCGCGTCGGACGCGCCGACACCGGCGGACCCGACCGCCGCCGACGACATGATGCTCATCTACTTCACGTCCGGCACGGTCGCCTACCCCAAGATGGTCGCGCACACCCAGGCCAGTTTCGGGCTCGGCCACCAGGTCACCGCCCGCTACTGGCAGGACCTCCGGCCCGGTGACCTGCACTGGACCCTGTCGGACACGGGCTGGGCCAAGGCCGCGTGGAGCAAGCTCTTCGGGCAGTGGGCACAGGGCGCGACGGTCCTGGAGATGGATCTGGGCAAGTCGGACCCCGACCTGATTCTGGAGACCCTCGCCCGCCACGGCGTCACGACGTTCTGTGCGCCGCCGACCCTGTACCGCTCACTGGTCGTCGCCGATCTCGCGCGCTACGACCTGTCCAGGCTGCGTCACTGCGTCTCGGCCGGCGAGCCGCTGAATCCGGAGGTGATCCGGATCTGGGAGGAGGGCACACACGGGCTCGTCGTCCACGACGGCTACGGCCAGAGCGAGACGGTCAACGTGCTCGCCAACTTCCGCTGCCTGCCGGTGCGCAACGGGTCGATGGGCAGACCTGTCCCCGGTTTCGACGTCGAAGTGGTCGACGACGACGGCACACCGCAGGCCCAGGGCGACGAGGGCAATGTCGCCATCAGAGTGGAACCCGAACGGCCGGTGGGGCTGTTCGCCGGCTACTGGCGTGATCCCGGGGCCACCGCGGCCGTCTTCAGGAACGGGTGGTACTTCACCGGCGACAGGGCGCGCCGCGACGAGGACGGTTACTTCTGGTTCGAAGGCCGTCAGGACGATGTGATCACGTCCTCGGGGTACCGGATCGGCCCGTTCGAGGTCGAGTCGGCGCTCGTCGAGCACCCGGCCGTCGTCGAGGCCGCGGTCGTCGGACAGGACGACCCCGCGCGCACTCAGATCGTCACCGCGTTCGTGCTCCTTCGTCCCGGCGCCGAGGCCTCACCGCAGCTCGCCCGGGAGCTGCAGGACCACGTGAAGCGCCTGACCGCGCCCTACAAGTACCCGCGCGAGATCCGATTCGTCACCGAGCTGCCCAAGACGGTGTCGGGGAAGATCCGCCGCGGTGAGCTGCGCGAACAACTGCGGGGCACAGCGGGTTCCTGAGATTCACCGACAGCGACACGAGGCATGTGGAGGAGTGTTCGATGACAACCGCTGACGAGGCCGGGCCGCGGATCGACGGCAAGTGGGAGATCACCTGGCGCCCCGGCATGTTCCCGCCGCAGAGCGGTGTGTTCGCCCTGACCCGGGACGGCGACTCGCTGTCGGTGCAGCCCGAGGATCCGGAGGGCTCCGGCACGCACCTGGGAACCGCCGACGGGCGACGCCTGTCCTGGGCCCTCGCCGTCGGGAACAACCCCACTCCGATTCACTTCGAGGCTGAGGTCGAGGGCGACGTGCTCCTGGGCCACGCCGAGATGAAGTTCGGGTTGTTCGAGGAGCGAGCCCCGCTGGAAGGCGTGCGGGTCGGGTCGGGCGCCCAAGTGCCGTTCCGTGAGGGGTCGGACGCCGTCGTGGAAACCCTCATCGCGTCCGGCGTCGAGTATGTCTTCGGCTACACCGGCGGTGTGTCCACGAGCCTGGAGCGCAGCATCACCGCGCACGGCGTCAAGGACATGAACGCACGCAACGAGCTGTCCGCGGCATGGATGTCGTACGGCTACAACCGGGTGAAGCGGCGGGCCGCCTCAGCGGCGCTGACCTGGTGCGTCGGGGCGCTGCACGCCTCTCCGGTCGTCTACGCGGCCAAGCTCGACTCCACGCCCCTGGTGCTCATGCTGGTCGAGAGCACGGCGGCGTGGGACATGCGGGACATCCTGCAGGACGCGACCGAGCTGTATCCGGCCCTGAAGCCGCTGGCGAAGTACATCAAGCGCGTCGTCGACGGCGAGGATCTGCCGCTCGCCGTCCGGCAGGCGGTACTCGCGGCGAGCACCGGCAAGTTCGGCGCCGCGGTGCTCGACCTCACCCAGGGCGCGATGTACCAGCGGACCACGGTCAAGACCGAACCGCTCACGCTGCCGGAGCCGCCCGCGGCGGGTGAGGCGAGCGTGGCGCGCACGCTGGAGCTGATCGAGGCCGCCGAGCGGCCCGTGATCCTGGCGGGTGCGGGCATCCATCTCGCCGACGCCACGGGCGAACTGCGCCGCTTCGTCGACGCGACCGGCATTCCGGTGGTGTCGAGCGGGGCGGGGGGCCGTGCGGTGCTGCCGGACGACCACCCGCTGTACGCGGGCGACATGAGCGGCTGGGGGTACTTCGGGACCGGCACGAAGGTGGCCGAGGACGCCGACCTGTGGGTCGCGGTCGGCTTCTCCTTCTCCCAGACGGCCACCCTGTCGTGGTCTCTCGCGAAGCCGGAGACGGTGGTGCACGTCGATGTCGAACAGTCCCAGCTCGGCCGGATCTTCCAGCCGACGCTCGGCATCGTCGCCGACGCGAAGACGTTCCTCGGCCAGCTGAGCGACCAGCTCGAGGCCACCGGCGCGCAGAGCCGGCACCGCGCGGACAAGGCGCGGGCGGCGGAGATCGCCAGGACGAAGGACGCCTACTTCGAGACACTGAAGTCCTTCGTCGGCACCGACCCGATCATGCCGGCCGCGATCGGCCAGATCCTCTCGGAGGAGGTCCCGGCGGGGACCATCTTCGTCAACGACGAGGGCTTCCCGGTGCCCGGGATGGTGTACCGGGAGTCGAAGTATCCGGACGGCTTCGCGGCGCCGCTGGGCTTTCACTACGCGGCGCTGGGGTCGTCCCTGCCGGTGGCGATCGGCGCGAAGCTGGCCGCGCCCGACCGCCTGGTCGTCAGTGTCGGCGGCGACGCCGGTTTCTACTACGACTGCAGCGAGCTCTCGGTCCTCGCGGAGCGCAATCTCAAGGTCGTGAGCATCGTCCTCAACAACGGTGGTCTGTACGGCGGACGGCGTGGCCGCGAGCACGGCGGCCCTGGCGCGGTTCCGCTCACGCACTGGACCGACCTCCCCGAAACCGACTACACAGCGGTCGCCCAGGGCATGGGCGTGCCGGGCGAGCGGGTGGAGAAGGCCGACGACCTCGCACCGGCGATCCGGCGTGCGATCGCCGCGGACGGCCCGTACTTCATCGAGGTGATCACTGCCGCCAGCACGATGCACCTGCACCTGTCCGAAGCGCCCGATCCGGACGCCAGGACCACCCGCAAGGGCGGCCATGGCGACCTCGTCGTCGACGGCTCGTGGCCGAACTGACGAACGCCCCCGTGGCCGGTGCGCGCGGCGGCCGGAGCGACCTGAAGCAACGATCGACCGATCTCGAGGAGGAGATCATGGCCACAGCCGAACAGCAGGAGGAATCGACCGCGGCGGGGGCTCGACCGCCTGACATGGGGAGGTTCGTCGAGTTCCTCGAAGCCCGCAAGGCGGAGACGGAGAATCCGAGGCACGCGGCGATGATCGGCGTGCTGATCGAGCACTCGGTCGCCGAGGTCCGGGACCACGACATCGACCGGACGATGGCGACGTTGGTCGAGGACTGCGTCTACCACTACTACGGCGATCCCGCGCTGATCAAGCAGAGCGGCGGGCCGGTCATCCACCGGGACGGGGTGATCGCGAACTACCTCGCGAACATGGCCAACGGCACTCTGGACATGGACAGCATCGAGGTCGAGGTCGACCATTTCTTCATCAACGACGACGCCATCGCCTGGGACGGGTGGGCGCGTCTCCGGCTGCCCGGTTCAGTGCTGGTCGCGTCGGGAGCGACCCTTCCGGACGGGGGGACGGTCGACGACTTCTACGTGCTCAGGTCGAGGCAGGCCATCGTCATCCCGTTCCGCGACGGTCTGATGGTGGGCGAGGACTTCTACCTCGACAGTCAGGGCACCTGGGAAAAGGTGTCCTGACCCTTCCCCGTCTGCCGGGCCGGAACCATGGACAAACGTGGTGACACACGAGCGGAGCCCGGAGCATCGCGTGCTCCGGGCTCCGGCGCGGACCGAACCGTCCCGATGGCGACCTCACATGTGCACCACCGGTGCCGCGTCGGGATCCTGGACGGGTGCGCCGCGTCGGTACAGGACCACGCTGATGACGAGGCCGGCGGCGAAGAGGACGGCCGACCACCAGTAGGCGGTGGACTGCATGGTGTTGACGGGGGCCGGAGGCGGCCCCGGAGTCCTCCGCGGCGACTCCGGCCGTGGCCAGGCTCATCGCCGGGGCCATCACCAGGCCCAGCCCGAATCCGGCCACGACCAGCGGGGGCAGGATGTCGGTGAGGTACGAGCTGTTCAGGTCGAGGCCGGTCAGCCAGACCATGGCGGCCCCGGCGAGTCCCATGCCCAGGTGCACCACCGGCTTGGGGCCGAACCGGGGGATCAGCGCGGTGGAGGCGAGAGTGGAGGCGACCATCAGGCCGGCGACCATGGGGAGCAAGGCCAGGCCGGTCTGGATGGGGGTGTAGCCGAGGCTCTGCTGCAGGTGGTAGGTGAGGAAGAGGAAGACCCCGAACATGCCGACGCCGGTGATCAGGACGGCGATGAAGGAGGCGCCCCGGTTGCGGTCGAGCAGGATGCGCAGGGGCAGCAGGGGGTGGGTTCAGCCACTCTCTGTTCCGTCGCCGTCGCGGTGCTCCCGGCCCCGCCGCGGATTCACAGCGGGATCGCCTCAGCGTGAGCCCGCGGCCGAGTCGGCGGGCGCCGACCGCGGCTGACGGCCGGACCAGACCGCCCTTGCTCAACAGCTTTACGACGAGCGGGAGATGACCGTCCAGCAGATGGCCGACAGGTTCGGCATGCCGAAATCGAGGGCGTACGGGCGTGACTGCTGCTCCACACCGTGGATCAGGGCCAGGAGACCGGGGCTGTCTACGGCATGAGAGCCATGCCGTAGTCCCCGCCGTTGGGTGCCCGCATGATGGTGTGAACGTGGTGGTGCGTCGGCTCCAGGGGGCCCTCCAGCATCAGCGCCGGATGGTGGTCGAACTCGATCCAGATCGTCGGACTGTGCACCCGGTAGTAGAACGGCACCTTCTCCGGGTCCCCGATCCAGGCGACATGGGTCTCGTCGAGGTGAGCGCGTACCTCCTGTTCCCTCCGTCCCCTGCGTTCCTCGGGGAGCCTGGCGAGGTAGACCTCGATCAGATCGAGCAGGAGAGCGCGTTGCTCAGAGGTGAACTCGCTTGCGGAGACTCCCGCGTAGGGCACCACCTCGTTGTCGCGGCCCGCACCGCCGATGTGCCGGCCGTCGACGGGACCGCCGAGTTCCGCGGGGAGGTCGGCCGAGAGCATCGAGGGGTGGAGGATCGCCTGGTCGCGCTGGCGGCCGTTCAGCGTGCGGCCGAGCGCGAGACCCGCGTCCTGTTCGGCGTCGTAGACCGAGAGCCCCTCATACTGCCCGGACTTGATCTCGCGGAGTTCGGCACCGAGGAACAGCGGTTCAAGCAGCACGGTGCCGTCGACGACGGTGCAGTTGATGTCGATGTGCGTGCCCATCAACTGCCAGCCCCAGGGCTGGTCCTCCGACGGCGTGCCGAAGATCGTGAACCAGACGGCCCATTCGCGGAACGTGTCGGTGTAGATGTTGAAGAGCTGTCCCATCGCTTCGTTGACCAGCATCGACTTGCGCACGAGGTCGTAGCCGGCGGGACTGAGACATTGTTTGACCACGGCGAGTGCCGCTTCTCGCTGCTCCGGCCGCATGTCGTCGAGCAGGACGCCTGCCGGAATGTACACCGGTGCCGCGTTGAACCAGCTGCGGCGGTGCCAGCTGTCGAACGGCTGCTGCACGTACTGGCGGTAGTCGAGCTGGTCCACGAGGTCGAGGAAGGTCCGCGCGGCGTCGACGACGGGCTTGACCGTGGGAGCGGAGATATCCGCGGAGTACAAGCCCGGACTCGGGTTCCCGTCGGTGGTCAGTCCGACGAAGGGTGCCTGCGCTGACGACTGCACCGCTTGGACGACTTCGCCCGGCGCGTTGAGCAGCATGCCATGGAACGGGCGCAGGCCGCCGAACGGAGCGAGCTGGACGTTCCTTCCGTCGTACTGACGTTGCCATGCGGTCATGGGGACTCCGTAAGTTGTTGGAGGTGCGCCCGCACGGAAGCGGGACTGGGCGGACGCCCGACCGGATCAGCCGGGGGACGCGGTTCTCGGGCAGTGGCCGCGTCGGCTCGGTGGTGGTGTGTGCAGGAAGCCGGTGCGGCCGGGCCGTCGAGCCACTCATGTCTATGACGACCTTGCTGTCGAAGTGCTCGCGTCCGGTCAGGCAAAGGGGCCACGCGACCCCGACTCCGCGATCCCTCGTCAGGGCCGAGTCGGCGGTCGCACAGGTTGCGGCGAAATCCGCCACCCGCGCCGGCTGTCCCAGCGCACGGGCGGGTTCGTCGGCCCTGTACGCCGTCCGCCCGGCCATCAGCGTCTCGTGTTCCGCCTTGGCCAAATCACTGCGGCCCTTGGCGCCCGTATCGCGTTGGCGGACCTACTCGGCGGAGCTGGCCCGGCCCTGCTCGGGGGCAGCGGATACGGGTCAGGTCGACGTCTGCTGCGTTTGTCGTAGGGAGTCGTTCTCCACCTCGGGGACGGGGCCGGGGCCGGCTCCAGGGCGGACGGCGACCGCGAGGAGGCAGGCGACAAGGGCCGCGATGCCGCAGACAGTGAGCCCGAGAGAAAAACCGCTGCCGAGGGCATCGAAGGCGATCGAGCGGGCGGCGCCCGCGGGCGAGGACTGCGGGACGGCGTTGACGGCGAGCGGGCCGGCCGCGTCGGCGATGGTGCCGATGGCGCCCTTGACCTGGGGAGGCAGTGGGGCGGACGCCAGACCGGTGTCGAACTGGCCGGAGGCATGGCGGAGGGCGATGGCCCCGATGAGGGCCGGACCGAGAGTGAAGCCGAGGTTGCGCAGCATGGACAAGGCAGCGCTGGTCATGCCTGCCTCGTGGACCGGAGTGGTGTTGACCGCGGAGATGGTGGAGGCCAGCGTGAGGGCGAAGCCGACGCCGACCGGGGTGAGGGCGAGGACGATCGAGGCGAGGGAGCTGTCACTGATCGGGAGACCTGCCGCGATGAAGGCGCCGGCCGCGATCAGGAGCAGCCCCGTGGCGAGCGTCCAACGAGAGCTGACGCGTTCGAGCAGCCACGGGATCACCGGCAGCAGGAGCACGGGGAAGACACTGAGGACGGAGGCCGCGCCGGCGAGGTGTAAAGCGGACTGGCCCTGAATGACCCCCACTCGCGTGCCGACCGCGTACACCGTTCCGTAGTAGGCGAACATGCCTACGACGGTGGCGAACGAGCCCACCGCGAAGGCCCGGTCGGTGAAGAGGCCGAGCCGCAGCAACGGGGCTTGTGCGCGCGACTCCACGAGAATGAACAGCCCCAGGGAGGCGGCGGCGACGACGAATCCGACGATGACGCCGGTATCGCTCCAGCTGCCGGCTCCGCCCTCGACGACCGCGTAGAGCAGCGCGAGCAGGCCGACGCCGGCGAAGATCTGGCCCGCTGTGTCGAGTGTGCGGCGGTGGACCGAGCTGGAGTTCCGGGTGAGCAGCTGACTCAGCAAGGCGCTGAGGACGCCGAGTCCTGCCGCCAGTGCGAACGGCCAACGCCACGAGCCGTCTTCGCCGCTGGCGCCGCGCAGAATCTGCGTGACGAGGCCCCCGGCTCCCAGGGCGGCAGCGTAGATGGCAATGGCGCTCGCCCGGGCGCGGGTGGTCTGGGTACCGGCGGTGACCATGGTCAGCGAGGCAGGAAACAGCGCGGCGGCACCGACCCCGGCGATGGCCTGGCCGGCCCAGACTTGGTGGATGCCGTCGCCGGCGGCAGTCACCGCCTCACCTGCCGTGATGAGCACGGCGCCACCGACCAGCAGGCGTTTGAGCCCCAAACGGTCGCCCCATGCGCCGAAGGGCAGGGCCAGCACGACAAGTGGCAGCAGGAATGCGTTCGAGGCCCAGGTGAGCTGGGTGCCCACTGGCTTGAGGGAGATCTGGAGGAGACCGGAGACGGAGGCGGGAATGGCAAGGGCTGCCTGGGCGAGGCACACAGCGAAACTCGCTGCGATCAATGTTCCCTTGGGCAGTTCATTCGCAAGATCACGGATTCGGTTCCTGGCTTGCGCTGTCTCAATGGACATGGATGCTTCCCATGGGAGGTGGTGTGAAGGAGAGGGAGGGCCCCGCCAGGGCAGGCGTCGATCCTGCTTCCGCGCCTGTGGCATGTGCGATAACCGGGAAAGGGGCGGGACGGGGCAACTGGAACGAGCCGCGAGCTCCGCAGGAGAACGCGATGAATGTAGGGTGGAATTTCAACCTTCGTCAATAGAAATTTCTAAACTCCTCTTGAGGTGTGCTGCGAGGGCACTTCATGGCTGTTGCGGGAGTCGCCTGCCCTCGGAGCCCGGTCGCGTCTCGCGGGGACGTCAACATCATTGCGGCCCGGGTTCTGGACGTCCTCCGGCGTCTGCCGCAGAGGGCATCACTCGTGCGTCGGAGCCGAGATCCCCCGCGACGTATCGGTCGCGGCGCCGGCCCGGTGTGCGAGCCCGCACCGGTCACCCGCTCGGAGGCTTGCTTCGGGCGTTTCTCGGTGGCGCTTGAATTCCGCCGAGATCCACTCGGTCGCTTCGCTTCCTTGGTCAACTGACCCGTAGTCATTGTGGAGTTCGTCTGTGGCCGGTGACCGGGCAAGGAGATCGACAAGTCGTCGGTCCGGATTGCGGACCAGTTGACCGCAGAATGGGTCGACTCTACGCTGAAGTCGCGGACGCGCGGCGCGAAGCGACCGCCTGACAACTCATGCCGCGGGGAGAGGCATGTCGAACGTGCTTCAGAGACCGGTGCCTGAAGAACGCTGTCAGAACCTGGCAGGGCCCCACATCGCCACGGCACAGGACGATCCGGATGCGGACGTCTTTCGACGTCGCTCGCCCCGGTGCTGCACCGGGTGTGCCTTGACGTGCAGTTGGGCCACGTCAAGGAGCAGGACGCCGGTGCCGCTGTGGCCGCCCTGCCACGGCCGGCCCGTTCATCACGAAACCGCGGCGGCCGGACGGCTGTGCTGCGGAGCCCATGTGCCACCCAGCCGCTGAAGGAGACGTGCATGTCTCAGTCCGCTTCCTCGGGACTTGACGAGGAATCCCTGGTGGAGCCTGAGAGGGTCCGCCTGACCGGAGTGCAGGCGCTGGCCCGTCTGCCGTTGGACATCATGCGGTGGGAGCGGAGCGAGGGGCGACGCACCGCCGGCTTCATCTCCGGCTACGAGGGGTCACCACTGGGCGGCTACGACCTCGAACTCGACCGTCACAAGGCCCTCCTGGACGAGTACGGCATCGTCTTCCAGCCGGGCGTCAACGAGGAGCTGGCCGCCACCGCCGTGCAGGGCAGCCAGCTCGCCGCGGCTTCGCCGGACCGCACCGTCGACGGCGTCATCGGTATGTGGTACGGCAAGTCGCCGGGACTGGACCGGGCGTCCGACGCGCTCCGCCACAACAACATGATGGGGGTGCCCGCGAACGGCGGTGCCCTGGTGTTCGTCGGTGACGATGCCGCCGCGAAGTCCTCGACCGTCCCGGGCGCCTCCGAGCGTCTGCTCGCCGATCTCGGCATACCCACCCTGTATCCGGCTGACCCGCAGCAGATCCTGGACCTAGGGATGCACGCCGCGGCGATGTCCCGGGCCAGCGGCCTGTGGGTGGCGCTGAAGATCTCCACCGATGTCGCCGACGGTTCTGCGACGGTCGACGTCAGCCCGGGGCGCGTTCGTCCCGTCGGGCCCCGGCGCGCCGTGGACCACGAGGTCACGGCGAAGCTGCTCCAGCCGACCCTGGGGATCCTGGAGAACAGCCGCGACGGAGAACGCCGTCAGGCGGCGCTCGACTACGCCGCGCGCAACCGGCTGGACGTCATCACCGGCCACGGCGCCGACGACCGTGTCGGCATCGTGGCGGCCGGACCCACCTTCCTCCACGTCCGGGAGGCCCTGCGCAGATTCGGGCTGTCGGAGGCCGACTTGGCGCACCACGGGATACGGCTGCTCCAGCTCGCCATGATCGACCCGTTGGAGCCGGGGATCGTCACCGAGTTCGCGGACGGGCTCGGCGAGGTCATCGTCGTCGAGGACAAACGCCCGTTCATCGAGACGGCCGTGCGTGACCTGCTCTACGGCCGCAACGGCGCGCCCAGGGTCGTCGGCAAGCGGGCCACGGGTACGGCGCCGCTGTTCACGCAGAGCGGCGAACTCTCCACGGATGCCATCGCCGACGCGCTGGCCAGGCGGCTGGCCGAACTCGGTGTTCCGGTGGCGCCGCCGGACGAGCGTCGGCCTGCCGCCGCTCGCCGGCAGCTGCCGTTGGTCACCCGCAGTCCGTACTTCTGCTCCGGCTGCCCGCACAACTCCTCGACGAAGGTGCCGGACGGTTCACTGGTGGGCGCCGGGATCGGGTGTCATGGCCTGGTTGCGATCATGGACCCTGGCCTGGTGGGAGACGTGACGGGCCTGACGCAGATGGGCGGCGAGGGAGCTCAGTGGATCGGCATGGGTCCGTTCGTCCGGCAGAACCACCTTCTGCAGAATCTCGGCGACGGCACCTTCCACCACTCGGGCAGCCTGGCGATCCGTGCGGCCGTCGCCGCCGGGTCGAACATCACCTACAAGGTGCTGTACAACTCGGCTGTGGCGATGACCGGCGGCCAGCATCCGGTCGGAGCGCTCACGGTCGCGGAGATGGCGCGCTCCCTGCTGGCCGAGGGCGTCGCGCGCATCATCGTCACCACCGAGGCACCCGAGCGCCACCGGCGCGGCGGTCTGCCGCGCGGAGTCGACTGCTGGCACCGTGACCGTCTGGAGGAGGCGCAGCGGACGCTGGCGGCCACCGCCGGGGTGACCGTTCTGATTCACGACCAGGAGTGCTCTACCGAGCTGCGCCGCAAACGGAAGCGGGGCAGGGCAGTCCAGCCGGCGCAACGCGTGATGATCAACGAGCGGGTGTGCGAGGGCTGCGGCGACTGCGGGGTCAAGTCCAACTGCCTGTCCGTGCAGCCGGTCGACACCGAGTTCGGCCGGAAGACGCAGATCGACCAGTCCACCTGCAACTTCGACTTCTCCTGTCTCGCCGGTGACTGCCCGGCCTTCATGACCATCACACCGAACCGGGAGAAACCCGCGAAGAGGCAGGCGCCGCGCATCGCCGCCGCCGTGCTCCCCGAGCCGAGGGTCATGTCCGCGGCAGCGCACACCACCCGGATCACCGGCATCGGAGGAACGGGTGTGGTCACCGTGTCCCAGATGCTCGCCACCGCGGCGACCCTGGCGGGCCGGTTCGTGCGCACGCTGGACCAGACCGGTCTGGCCCAGAAGGGCGGAGCCGTGGTGTCCGACATCAAGGTCTTCGAGCGGCCGACGCCCGAGTCCAACCGTGCCGGAGTGGGCGAGTGCGACCTGTACATCGGCTGCGACCTGCTCGTGGCGGCCGAGCCGCGCTGTCTGAAGGCCGCTGCCGCCGACCGCACGGTCGCCGTGGTCTCCACCTCCGCGGTGCCCACCGGCCGCATGGTCGCCGACCCGGGGACCACCTTCCCCGCCGTCGGCGAGGTGACCGCCCCGATCCTGGAGGCCACCCGCGCGGAGCACGCCGTTCTCCTGGACGCCCGTGACCTCGCCGTCACCCTGTTCGGCGACAGCCAGTACGCCAACATGCTCCTGGTCGGAGCCGCCTGCCAGGCGGGACGGCTGCCTGTCGGCCCCGAACACATCGAAGAGGCGATCCGGGGCGGCGGCGTCAAGGTGGAGGAGAACCTGCAGGCCTTCCGTCGCGGCAGGCAGGCGGTCGCCGCCCCGGCGGACTTCGAGGCGGCTCTGGACGCCCTGCGCGGGAGGCCGGTTCGCCGGCTCGCTCCGGACCAGTCCCGCGTCATCACCGCACTCGTGAAGACCAGCCCCGACTCTGTCCTCGCCCAGGTTCTCGGCGTCCGCGTCCCCGAACTCGTGGCGTACCAGAACCCTGCCTACGCCCGACGCTACGCGCTGTTCGTCGAACGGATCCGCGCCGCGGAGGCCGCCCGGGTACCAGGCAGCGAGCTGCTGGCGACGGCCGTCGCCCGCCACCTGTACAAGCTGATGGCCTACAAGGACGAGTACGAGGTCGCGCGCCTGTGCCTGGACGAAGACGTCGAGAACCGGACCCGGGCCGTGTTCGGCGCCGACGCCCGCATCGCGTACCGGCTGCACCCGCCCGTGCTGCGGGCCCTCGGCATGAAGAAGAAGATCAGTCTGGGCCCGTGGTCACGCCCCGTGTTGCGCGTGCTCGCCGCCTCGCGCTTCCTGCGGGGCACCGTCTGGGACCCCTTCGGACACACCGAGGTACGGCGGCTGGAACGGGAGCTGGTGGCGGAGTACCGGGACACCGTGGCGGCCGTCGCCGCCGCGCTCACCCCTGAAACCCATGCTCCCGCCATAGAGCTGGCCGAGCTTCCCGATGTCGTTCGGGGCTACGAGGAGGTCAAGTTGAGGAATGTGGCGCGATATCGCGAGCGGTTGGCGGAGCTGTCGGCCGAGCTTCTTGCGGGGCCGTCGACCGGTCCGCGGTCGGTGAGGCTCTGATGCGTGTGGTGATGGTGAACGAGTTCGGCGGTCCCGAGACGCTGACCGTGGTCGAGCGGCCCGAGCCGAGGCCGGGACCCGCCGACCTGGTGGTGCGCGTCGAGGCCGTGGGTGTGAACTTCCGCGATGTGATGGTGCGGCGCGGTGCCTACCCGGGGATGCCCGCACCGCCCCTGCCCGTGGGCGTCGAGGGCGCGGGCCTGGTCACCGAGGTGGGCAGCGATGTCACCGAGTTCGCCGTCGGTGACCGGGTGGCATGGGCCGACGTGGACGGCAGTTACGCGGAGACCGTCAAGATCCCGGAGGCGAGTGCGGTGCGCGTCCCGGCGAAGGTGTCGGCGCAACAGGCGGCGGCGGTGCTGGCGCAGGGCCTCACCGTGCACTACCTGGTGACCTCGGTCTGGCCGATCGCCGGGGGAGACAGCGCGCTCGTGCTGTCGGCGGCCGGTGGTGTGGGCCGCCTTCTGACACAGGCCCTGACCGCCCGCGGCACCAGGGTGCTGGCCGTGGTCTCGAGCGAGACGAAGGCCACATACGCGCGTTCTGCGGGCGCCGAACGTGTCCTGGTCGGCTATGACGAGATCGCCGCCGCTGCCCGGGACTTCACCGAAGGCCGCGGAGTCGACGTCGTGTTCGACAGCGTGGCGGGCGAGGGCTTCCCCTCAAGCCTCGCGAGTGTGCGCCCACGCGGCTGCGTCGTCCTTTACGGCGCCTCGAACGGTGAGCCCCCCTTGCTGGACGTGCGTCAACTCGGCCTCTCAGGCTCGGTCTTCCTCACCCGACCGCGACTCGCCGACTTCGTCACCACTCGCGCCGAGATGCTCGAACGCTCCGCGGAGCTGTTCCGCTGGCTGGCCGACGGCGTGATCGACCTGCACATCGGTGCCACCTATGCGCTGGACGCCGCCGGCGCCGCGCACAAGGCCCTGGAGTCCCGGGCCACCGTCGGCAAACTCGTGCTGCATCCCTGAACACGCGATCCATGTCAGAGCCGCAACCGAGAACGCTCAGGAGAGCAGGCACCATGCAGGGCCAGGTTTTCGACGAGCTGGGTTTCTATCTGCTCGCCGGTGACTCCGCCGGACCCGCTGAGCTCGTCGAGGAGGCGTGCCGAGGGGAGGAACTCGGGCTGGGCACAGCCTTCCTCGCGGAACGCTGGAAGATGAGCGCGGAAGCCGCCACACTGTCCGGCGCCGCGTGCAGTGTCACCACTCGTCTACGGGTCGGCACGGCGGCCACCAACCACAACCTGCGCCATCCCGTCGTCAACGCGTCCTGGGCGGCGACCATGCACCGGCTCTCGGGCGGGCGGTTCACGCTGGGGATCGGCGCCGGCGTGCGGCAGGTGTACCGATCCTTCGGCCTGCCACCCGTCACCACGGCGCAGATGCGCGACTGGGCGGGTCTGATGCGCCGTCTGTGGAACGGCGAGACCATCCGTGACCACAGTGGACCGGCGGGGGACTATCCGATCCTGCGGATCGGCTCCGACCCTCTCGAGACCCCCGTCCCCCTCGGCCTCGTGGCCTTCCATGACGACGACCTGGCACTCGGCGGCGAGGTCTTCGACGACGTCGTCCTGCACACGTTCCTCAGCGAGCAGGCCGTCGGGCACGCGGTCAGGACGGTGAACGACGCAGCGGAGGCCGCGGGACGGGACCCGGCCTCGGTCCGGGTCTGGTCGTGCCTGGTGACCGTGGGGGATCACCTTCCCGAGGAGGTCCGCCTGAGGAGGACCGTCGCCCGGCTGGCCAACTACTTGCAATACGTTGGCGACGAGTTCATAGAGGGCAACGGATGGGACCCGACGGCACTGCGCCGGTTCCGCGGTGACCCGTTGGTCTCGTCGTTCACCGAGCCGATCGAGGGCAAGGCGACGCCGGAGGAGATCCTGCGTATCGCCGAACTCCTTCCCACGGAATGGCTGGACACCTGCGCAACCGGTTCACCCCAGGAGTCCGCGGCGCGCATCCGGCGTGAGTTCGACCGCGGCGTCGACCGGGTGATCCTGCACGGCGCGACTCCCGACGAGCTGGAACCCGCCCTCGAGGCATACGGCGAGTGCCGAAACCGAGACGGGGAGGCCTCTTGACCACCCGGGTGATCTCGGTCTGACATGCGTCAGCGCTTGGAAGTGATCATCGATCAACTCGTGGCTGCCGGACGCATGGCGCCCATTCCGAAGCACGTCCTGTTCTTCGCCGTCATCCCCCCACTCTCCGGAATGGTGGATGTGCCGCTGGCGCGAGGCCTGGGGCGGCCCGAGGCCGCCTCGCCGCAACAGCTCAAGGAGACGTCGGAGGCGCCCGCGACGCTGGTGGTCAACGGACTGCTCGCTTCAGCGTCGCAGGTCGGCCCCTCGACCTGATCTGGCCCTGAAGACCTGTCGTCGCGGCGCTGGCCGTCGGCATGCGGAGCACGCCAGATCCGCCACAGAGCCGTCAGCCATGTTGCGAGGCGGTCTCGGCCGAGTCGGTCAGGCTCCGGAGGGCCACGGCACAGACCTGGAGGCTCCCGCGCAACGCCTCCACCGCCTCCGAGTCGAGCGCTCAGCATCTGGCACTCGATCCGGTCCGCCACCTCCTGGCACGCCGCAAGGCGGCGCTCCCCTTCGCCCGGAGCGCATGGGCGACGCGCGACGTCGGCAAGGGACGTCGTGGGAGCCGGCCGGCGGCTACTCGCGTCACACCGGCTGAGAGGGAACTCTCAGCTCGGCGTCCGCGATACCGGGGGACGTATGCAGGACCCCGAGCACCAGCTCTCGTGTCGACTCGACCAGATCGCGGGCACGGGACACGGCTTCGTCATGATCGCGCCGACGCATGAGAGCCACGATCTCCTCCCGTGCTCCCGTAACGGCGGTCAGCTTCGCCCCTTGGAGCGCCGCCACGTAGAAGCAGCGTGCGACGTCGGTACGCAGTCGTTCGTAGATGTCCGCGAGCCGACGGCTGCCCGTCATCCCGACGAGCAGCCCGAACCCCAGATCAAGCAATCCGTGCTCCCATTCCTGGCCGTCATGGACCCGCGCGGCCAGCTCGCTCGACTTCGCCTCGAACTCGTCGATCTGCTGATCGGTGGCGCGCTTGAAAGCCAGATCCACGATGGCCGGCCCCACGATCGCCCATGTGTCGAACAGGTCGGTGACGTCATCGATCGTGATGGGCGAGACGCGGTAGCCCACGCGCGGCACGGCGATCAGAAGGCCGTCATGACGCAGCCGGGCCATCGCGGTGCGAACCGGCCCCAGTCCCAGCCCCGTCAGCTCCGTGAGCTGTTTCTCGCTCACCCATTCTCCCGGCGGCAGTTTGCACTGCACGATGAGGCGGGTCAGAGACTCGTACGCGGATTCGCTCAGCGATCGGGGAGGCTCGGTCATGATGCAACGGTAGCCGCCACCAGGGGGTCGACCTGCGGGCATGTGGACAGGACGTATCACGCTCTGCGGGCCCGCCCGACCGATGCAGACGGGTGCGGACGGACGGGGGCTCACCGGAATGCGGGAATCACGTCCCTGCCCAGCAGCTTCACGGCCTCAAGAGACAGCTCGGGCGGCACCGCATCCGTGGACACGATCAGGTCGGCAATGCCCACGCCCGCTTCCTGCACGGTCCGCAACTGTTCCACCACCTTGTCCGGGGAGCCTGCGATCGGCTGCGGAGGTGGCATCTGCAGGGAGCCGCCGCCACCGGCGGACGCGCCACCGAAGCCGGCCTCCATCACCTCGGAAACGATGGAGAGGAAGGAGGGAGCCTGGCGCTCGGTCGGCGCGAGAATCCCATAGAGGTCACCGAAGTTGTACTTCTCGACCACCTCCCTGGCGTTGTCGTCCGTCTCCGCGACGTAGGCGAAGCCGCGCCAGAGCACGTCCTCGGGGCCGGGTCTCCACCCGTGGCGCTCGGCGGCCTCGTGAAAGGCGGCCACCGCCTGCGGAACGAACTCGACGGGAAGGAAGGACAGTCCGATCTTCAGTCGGTGCCTTGCGGCGAACTCGATGGAGGACGGGCTGTTGCCGGAGACCAGCACGGGCGGACGCGGGCGCTGCACGGGCTGGGGCCAGATCGACACCATGCGATGGCGGTAGT
This sequence comes from Streptomyces griseorubiginosus, assembly GCF_017614965.1. GTDB lineage: Bacteria > Actinomycetota > Actinomycetes > Streptomycetales > Streptomycetaceae > Streptomyces > Streptomyces griseorubiginosus_B. The sequence goes on from NZ_WVUG01000001.1 coordinate 31,638, forward strand.
GCACGCCCTCCCAGCCGAACGGCTCGGGTTCGGACCAGGCCTTCAGCAGGAGTTCGACGCCCTCTTCGAACATCGCCTTGGACTCGCCGGGATTGTGACCGTACGTCGCGTACTCGTTGGGCGTGCCACGGAAGAGGCCGACCAGGAGGTTCCCACCGCTGAAGGTGTCGAGCATGGCAAGCTCTTCAGCCACCTGAACGGGGTTGTGCAGGGGCAGATCGACTCCAAGGATGGCGATCTTGGCGCGCTTGACCCGCTGGACGATGAGAGCGGCGGCCAACGCGGGGCTGGGGCACATCTGACGGGCCGCGTAGTGGTGCTCGGCCACGGAGATGTAGTCGAACCCGCCCGCGTCGGCGGCCTCGATGATCTCCATGTTCCGTTGCACCGACTTCAGACCGTACCGAGGGTCGAACTTCGAGGGCGACTGCGGCCAGCCCCTGGGTAGTTCTGGCGCGAAGTACGGCAGGGGCTGGAACAGGGAAAACTGCATGAGGGAGGCTCCTTGCCCGGTCAGCGGTTGATGACGGAGCTGGTGCGGGGGATGTGGAAACGCTCCTGACGTTCGACGAAGTCACTGACCAGTTCGGTGTAGGCCTCCGGCCGGTCCCCGGCGAGGTCGTGAGCCGCGTCGTACAACAGGGTGAAGACGCAGCGGGCGACAAGGCCCTTGAAGACAGAGCCCGACCTGGTGCCGACAACTCCGTCCCGTGTGCCATGCATGACCAGCGTGGGGACCCACAGTTGCTTGAGCGCCTCGGCGAGTTCCTCGTCGAACGCCGGGCCGACCAGACGCTCGACCAGGGGCCACACCCTGGCCTGGCGTTCGAGGTCGGGCGGCTTGATCTCCTTGCGCTCCGGATGAGCGTGAAAGGCGATCATGATCTGCTCCGGTGTCAGGGTTCCCATGTCGATCTCGGACCGGAAGGCCGCGGGCGCCTCCAGGACGAGAGCCGATACCCGGTCGGGGAACTGGACGGCCTGCCAGGAGGCGACCACGCCACCCATCGACGTACCCAGAAGGGCGTAGCCGTCGACGCCGATCCCCTCGACAGCGGCGGCGATGGTCACCGCCATCTCGCGAGCGTTCTTCGTCCGTTCGTTGATCTCGGCTCCGAACCCCGGGAACTCCAGGGCGATGACCCGGAAGCGCGTGGCCAGCAAATGGTGGGCCAGGGTCAGTTCGAGTCCGCCCGCGCCGTGCAGCATGACCAGGGGCTGACCGCCGCCGGCCTCGAGGTAGCGGATCGGAAAGCCGTCGGCGGTGATCAGGTGCTCGACGAACTCAGGGCTTTCAGCGGTGAGTTGTTGCGACTCGTCCATGGGGGCTCCTTTCACCGGTCGTCGTCGACCGGCGCGGCGGCAGGGCCGGGAGAGAGGCTGGAGATGGGCCGTGTCCTTGCCAACACCATGTGTTAACATTTTTAAAATGTCAAGCTAACATTTCAACGCCGTGCGGCCTGAGGATTCCCCCGCCGCACCACTGGACGAGATGAACTGGAAACAGGGATGGATGCAACGAACGACGACCGGGACGAACTGATGGCACGGGCGCGCCGGCAGGTCTGGATCGACGACCCGACGGCGGGCTTCGTCGATGCGGATACGTTCGAGGCCGAATCGCTCATCTGGCCGGACGAGCGCTGGAGTTCCGTCGTCTCGACCCACAGGTTCTCGTCGGAGAAGCGGGACGTCTGGGAGTACGTGTACACCCGTGAGACGAGCGAGCCGCTGCAGGTGCCGGTGGCCGTCGTGTGGGACAAGACGAACGAGGACCTGCGGGCGAGGGTCTACTACGACAAGGGGCACTTCGGACTGACGGAGCCCCGTCGGCCGATCGTCGGTCCGGAGAACGAGCCCCTGCCCGAGGAACTGGAGGCCTACCACATCGCGGTCAGCACCGGCGACCGGGCGGCGATGGAGAAGGTCTTCCATCCCGACGCCACATTCATGTCGCCCATCGGTCCGGTGTCCGCACAGCAGGCGATAGCCGCGTTCTCGAGCCCCGAGTTCGGCGGCCCCAACGGCCCCGGTGTGCCGCTCCAGTTGTGCACCGTCACCCCGGACGGCACGAGCTACGCGGCAGAGATCATCAGCTGGCGCCGACCTCCGCACGCGGCCCTGGGCATATACACCTTCCGGGAGGGACGGCTCGTCGACGCGCGCGTGTACGAAGGGCCGGTGAGGCGCTGACCGGGCGGGAACCGGACGACCACCGGTTCCTGCCCCTTGGCGCGTCGGCGAGCGGGGCCGTACTCGCCCCTGCTCCGCCGTGACGACGACCGCTCCGGCGCAGGCGCCGGTCGCCGTCACGGCGGTCAGGATCTGCGGGATCGCGGCGCACCGGTGTTCAGCCGCTGAGGCTGGGCGTGAGCACTTCGTGACGTTCCGTCAGTTGCCGGGATGGTGCTGTGCGTAGTGCCGGCGCAGCAGGTCCTTGCCGTAGTCGCCGCCGTTGGGAGTGCGCACGATGGTGTGCACGTGGAACGGCTCCGGTTCGTCGTTGTCGAGGAAGATGCCGGCGTGGTTGTCGTACTCGATCAGCACAACGGGGCTGTGCACCCGGTAGTAGAAGGGCGCGCCCTCGTCCCAGGTTCCGATCCATCCCACATGGGTGTCGTCGAGGAAACGCTCGACCTGGTTCCGGCGGTGCGCACGCGGATCCGGGGGCAGACTCTCCAAGTACGTATCCGTGAGCGACAACAGCAGCTCCCGCTGGCCCGGAGTCAGCTCGTCGCCGGCCAGCCCGACGTACGGCAGCACACGATTGTCGCGGCCGGCTCCCGTGCGGTGGCGGCCGTCGACGATGCCCGCCAGTTCGGGGGGAAGTTCCGCCGACAGCATCGAGCCGTACAGCAAAGCCCGGTCCCGCTGCGGCGCGCTGAGCGACGCCATGAACTCCCGGGCGCGTTGGCGGTGGTCGGGGAACACGGCGTCACCGCCGAACTCCACGCCCAGGAAGGCCGGTGTGAGGACCAACTGGCCGCCGACGAAGACCGCGTGCAGGTCGATGTGGTGGCCGGTCAGCTGCCAGCCCCACGGCTGCTCGACTGACGGCTCACCGAACAGCGTGAACCAGTAGCAGTACTCGGTGAGCGTGTCCGGGTACGTGCCGACCAGCTTGCCCAGTTCGGCGTTGAGACGCATCGCGTCGCGCAGCCGCTCGTATCCCGCGCAACTGATGGAGGCTTCGACCACGGACAGCGCGGCGTCACGCGCGGAGCCGGGCAACTCCTGCAACAGCAGGCCGTGTTCGGGGAACGTCAGAAAGGCGTTGGACCACATGCGCCATTCGGTGGCGTCGATCGGCAGCACACCAAGCGTCTGTTGCGCCGTCGTGAGCTGATCCAGATAACGCCGTGCCTGGTGTGCCGCCTTCTCGGTCGGGGCACCCTCGTCCGCAAGGGCGAACAGGTCGGTGAGGGGCTGCCCGTCGGTCGTGACCCCGACGAAGGGATCGCCGGCGGTTTCCGCCACCGGCGGCAGTTCCGCGTTCCCCACGAGCTTCATGATCGCCGCCACACCGGCGTCGTCGGAGAAGTCCACCGCGCCGCGCTTCAACGCCAGGTGTTCCGGACGCGGCCGGTACCCACCGTGCAGACTGCTCATGGCTGCCCCGCTCCCACCGGCTCGAAGACGGACTGCGGGCCGGTGGCGTCGTCACCGTTGGCGCTGAAGTCCACACCGCTGTCCCAGGGCTTGACCGGCTCGGGCGCGGGCGAGAGCACCGCCACGTGCTTCTCGGTCACCGTGCCGGTGTTGTACTGCCGGTGCGGTACTCCTGCCGGCAGGACGACGAGAGTGTTGGGACCCACTACGTGCTTCTCAAGGGCGACCTCGACGGTCAGCTCGCCCTCCAGCACCAGGTAGTACTGGTCGAAGGCGTGGATGTGGGTGCCCGGTCCGGCGCCGCCGGGAGCGACTTCCATGTAGTTGACGACGGTGTGCTTCGAGCCGGTGCCGGGACCGGCCAGCGGAAGCGACTTGAGACCCGGCAGCGGTTCCTGCAGCGCGTCGGGTTCGACGCGGCGGGTGTAACCGGCGAGGTCGGTGCGGTCGGTGGCCGGTACGTCCTCGGGGGAGTCCACCATGAGCGCGAGCTGGGCCATCGGCCCGGGGGCCGGTATCAGCATCTCGAAGTGGGTCTCGGCGCCAGGCCCGTCGTTCCAGTTGCGGTGTGCCAGGCCTGCCGGGATGAACACGAGAGTGCCCGCCTCGATGCGCTGGACCTCGTGGCCCAGCTGGACGTTCATCGTCCCCTCCATCAGGTAGTAGAGCTGGTCGACGTGGTGGTAGTGCAGCCCCGGGCCGCAACCGCCTTCCTCGATGTGGCTGTTGATGAGGATCGCGCTCTCCAGATGGGCGAGGAACTGGGCGCGATATCCCGGGAACCCCGTGTCGATGGCCTTGTCCGGATCGAAGGGGCGGACGTACTGCATGCGTGTTCGCGGCGTGATGGGCGACATCGCCTCACTCCTCCTCTGGGTGGCGTTCTCTTGCTGCGCGAGGGCCCACCGGGCGAGGGCCGTGCGATCGGCCGACGAAGACCGGAGCCCTCCGCGGGCATGGTGCGCATGCAGCGACATGGCGACCTCTCGCGCCGGTGATCACCACCGTATCCCCGAATGAACCATATCTCAGATCGCAACACAGAGGATCATAACTGTCAATAGAAATGTTTATTCTCAGCTTAGATATCTCTATGTTAGGTTCGGAGTGGCTCCATCGGGCATCGTCCGCGGTTCCTGGTGCCCGTCTGACTGGAAGGGACAGCAGCAGTGACATGGACATCACCGTCTGACTCGGAGAGTCGCCCAGCCGGAGGCAGTGCAGCAGTGGCAGTGGAACCCGCCCGTTTCCGTGACGTCCTCTCGGCCGTGCCCACCAGCGTGGTCGTGGTGACGGCAATTGACCGGGGTGAGCCGGTCGGCCTGGCGGTCGGCACCTTCCTCTCGGTGTCGTTGGATCCGCCGTTGGTCGGCTTTCTGCCCGCCGCGTCATCGACCAGCTTCCCGCGGATTCGCGATGCCGGTGCCTTCTGCGCCAACGTGCTCACCGTGAACCAACAGCACGTGTCCAAGGCGTTCGCCACGAGCGGGGCCGACAAGTTCGCCGGTCTCTCGTGGCGTCCGGCACCCGTGACCGGCTCGCCCGTGCTCGAAGGAGTGGCGGCGTGGATCGACTGCCGGATCTCGACGTTGCACGAGGCCGGAGACCACTTCATCGTGATCGGTGAAGTCGCCGATCTCGCCGCGGCTCCGGGGGAACAACCGCTGGTGTTTCACCGCAGCCGCTACATGGGTTCGGCCCCAGGGGACCAGGCCTCTCGCGGCGCGGTCACGCCACCTGCGCGGCCGGAGTAGCCGGGCGTTCCGCTCTCCCACATGACGGACTGGGGACGTTTCCCCGTCCCCTCGAAAGTGCCGAGCTCGTGGGCCGGGCATCGTGCCTTGATCACCGTGTGGTCACAGCGTGACTGCAGGAGGGGTTGACACCAATGAAGCTGCTCACCTATCGCGTCGGCGACAGAGTCTCGTTCGGCGTCCTGTCGGCCGACGGCGTCATCGACGGCGCCGAGGCGCTCGGCGGAGAGGCCACCTCCGTCCGCGAGCTGCTGGAACGGGACCTCGTGGGCCGGCTGGAGCAACTCAGTGCGGGTCGCGAGACCACCCACTCGCTGGCCGACATCGAGTACCTCCCGCCGGTTCCGGACCCCTCCAAAATCCTGTGCGTGGGTGTCAACTATGTCGACCACCGTGAGGAGACCGGGCATGTCGACAAGCCCGAACACCCCACTGTCTTCAGCCGGTTCGCCGACACCCAGGTCGGTCACGAACAGCTCGTCGTGCATCCGCCGAACACACGGCAGCTGGACTACGAAGGAGAGGTCGCCATCGTCATCGGACGCCATGTGTCGATGATCGAGACGGAGGCCGACGCGCGAGCGGCGATCGCCGGATTGTCGATCTACAACGATCTGAGCGCACGGGACTGGCAGCTGCACAACAGTCAGTGGCTGCCCGGCAAGAACTTCCTAGGTGTCGGTTCGTTCGGCCCCTGGCTGGTCACGACGGATGAGTTCGACGACCTCGGGTCCGTACGGCTCACCACGCGAGTCAACGGCGAGCTGCGGCAGGATGCCACACTGGATCAGCTCGTCTTCGACTTCACCGCCATTCTGGGGTACGTCACCGGCTTCACGTCCCTGGCGCCCGGCGACGTGATCGCCACCGGCACTCCGGGCGGTGTCGGGCTGGTCGCGAAACCGCCGCGCTTCCTCGTTCCCGGCGATGTGACCGAGATCGAGGTGTCTGGCGTCGGAGTCCTGCGGAACCGCATCGCCGCAGCGCAGGAGCGTTCACGATGAACCGACGTGCCTGGCGGCCCGCGCGCACCGTCCCTTCAGGACGCGCGTTCGATCTGTAGTGGAACCGACCGGATGGCCTGCGACTCTCGAAGAATCCGATAGATCTCCGTCGAACCCAGGCGGATCAGTTCGAGAATCGCTTCTCCCGCGCGCACACCGTCCCGGGCCACCATGGCCTCGAAAGCGGCGTCGCGCCATCGGACGTAAGCGGTGTCGAGGGGCTCGTGTTGTCGTAGTCCGAAATTGAGTATGCGTTCCACATGCGCCGCTAAGGGCATCGCCAATTCCGTCATCACGGGATTATGGCAAATCTGAACGAGATATCGAAACGGGTTGGCTCTGAAGTCGGGCCTGGCTTCCGACGCGGGACGGCCCGGCGCCCATGACGTCACCAATTCGCGCAGTGCGGCAATCTGCTCGTCGGTGGCATTTCTTGTGACCAGCGTCACCAGGCCCGGGGCGGTCAGCTCGAAGGTTTCGAGGATGTCGTGGACATGCTGCAGGGTCACTGGTGTGACCTGCCAGCCCTTGCGCTTCACCGGGCGCGTGAACCCAGCCGCCTCGAGGCGTTGCAGTGCCTGGATCGTCGGCGTTCGCCCCAGGCCGAGCTGTTCCGAAAGCTCGGAGGCCTTGATCCATGTGCCCGGTGCCAGTTCGCAGCGCACGATGCCTTCGCGCAGCGTCTCGTAGGCCTTTTCGCTCATCGGCCGTGCTTTGTTCGACGCGCTCTTCCCCTCTGCCATGGCCATATCATAAGGGAGTTCGGTCCGCAGTCGGACGGACTCACCTTGTTCTGACGGAATCACGGCGTAACGGGTCCAGTCTCGTTTCCTGGTGGTGAATATTGCGGAGCCCGGCGATTACGTGCGGCTGGTTTCGGTGGAGCGGCTCGGGTTTGTGAAGCGCCCGGGCTCGCGCCTGACAGCGACGTCGTCTCGGCCTGATGCCTGTGTCTCCGTGGAGCCGGCGGCATCACCGTCGGCGGCCGGGATCAGGTCAGGTCGGCGTTGACCGGGAGGGCCACGGCGATCGCTTCGGCGGCGAGGCGGACCTTTTCGCCGTAGGACATGAGGAGTTCGGGGGACATACGGCTCTTGGGGCCGGAGATCGAAAGCGAGGCGACCGGACGCCCGTGCCCGGGGCGGATGGCGGCGCCGACGGAGACGACACCCTCCTCGACCTCTTCCTGGCAGACGGCGAATCCGGCTTCATTGATGCCGTCCAGCTCGGTCCGCAGTCGCTCGGGGTCGGTGATCGTGTGCGGAGTGACCGCCTGAAGGCCGCCCTCGATGTACGCCTTCACCTCGTCCTGCGGCAGGGCGGCGAGGACGGCTTTGCCGTTCGACGTGGCGTGCAGCGGGCCCCGGGCCCCGAGGGGGGCCACCGCCCGGACGGGCTGGGGGCTGTCGACCCGCTCGACGAGGACGACGTCCCGGCCGGCCGGAACCATGAGGTGCACGGTCTCCCCGACTTCTGCGCCGAGGTCCCTCATCGTGGGCAGAGCGGCGGGCCGCAGTCCACCGCGGGCGGCGACTGCGCTGCCGACGACGAAGGTACGGACGCCGACCTGCCATCGGCCTGTGCTCGCCTGCTGCTCGATCCAGCCGGACTCCGCGAGTGTCGCCAGACTGCGCTGCACGGTGGTCTTGGGCAGGCCCAGGGTCCGCGTCAGCGCGCTGAGCCCGATCGGCTGGTTGACCGCCACGGCCTCGAGTACCCGCAGTGCCGTGGTGACGCTCCGCATCGTCCTGCCCTCGTTCGCAGCTGGTTGGTGCTTGTCCCTGTGATGGTGCCACATCGTCCGGGCGGTACACCGGGGTCACCGTGCACCGTGCGGTTCTGTCGAGACGGTGCGGTAACAAGGCCGGAGCACGTCTGCGCCCTCAGGGTCCGACAGTCGGCCGATCGTCCGCGCCGGGCCCGAGGAGGAGCGCAGCGGCAATCGGTCCACCCTTGACGCTCCCGGCTCCCGGACCTAACTTTGCCGCAGGTCCTCTTAGCGGTCCATCGGTCCGCACAATGGACCGAGCAGGAGAACGAAGGGCGCAATGGCAGCGACAGCGGAGTCCACCGAGCCCGGCCCGGCCTTCCTTCGGGGGGTGAGGGTCCTTGACGTGACCGGGGCCCTGGCCGGTCCTTACTGCACGACGATCCTGTCCGATCTGGGCGCGGACGTCCTAAAGATCGAACCGGTCACCGGAGACCGCCTGCGCGCGCGCCGGATGGGCCCGGACCACAGGTCCATCCCCTTCGACCTGACCCACCGTGACAAGGGCAGCCTCGCCGTCGACATGAAGTCGCCCGAGGGCGCCGACATCGTGCGAGCCCTGGCGCGGCGCAGTGACGTCCTGGTGGAGAACTTCCGGGCGGGCGCCATGGCGCGTCTGGGGCTGGGCTACGAGGACTTGCGCCCGGAGTGCCCCGACCTCGTCTACTGCTCCATCTCCGGCTTCGGACAGTTCGGGCCGATGCGCGACGCGAAGGGCATCGACCTGATCGCGCAGGCCTACAGCGGGCTGATGTCCGTCACCGGCACCACCGACGGGCGGCTCGCCAAGGCGGGGTTCCCCGTGTCGGACGTGGGGACCGGCATGTGGGGGGCGATCGGTGTCCTGGCCGCTCTGTTGCGTGCCCGCGCCGGGGGCGGTGGTGCGTACATCGACGTCGCGCTCGCGGACTCGGTGGCCGCCTGGTCGCTGTGGGAGGTCGCCGACTACGTGGCGACCGGCGTGGAACCGGCCCCCCTCGGCACGGCACACCGCCTGGCCGCGCCGTACGAGGCGTTCACCTGCCAGGACGGCGCCACCCTCGTCCTCGGTGCGGTCGACCGGGCGTGGGAGGCCCTGTGTGCCGTCCTGGAGCTCGACCTGCGCGACGATCCGCGTTTCGCCACGGAGTACGAGCGCTTCCTGCACCGGGCGCCCCTGGCGGAGATCATTCAGGCGCGCTTCGCCAGGGCTCCGCGCGATCACTGGATGGGTCTGCTCCGTGCGGCCGGCGTGCCCTGCGGCCCGGTCAACGGTATCGGGGACATCCTCATCGACGAACAGTTCGCCGCGCGCGGCCTGTTCGTGCACGACTCCGAGCGCTTCGGAGAACCGACGATCGTCAACACTCCCATCGTCGCCGACGGCGCGCCGCGCGCCCGCGGCCGCGCCCCCGGGGTGGGCGCGAGCTCGCGCGCGGTCCTCGCCGAACTCGGATACGACGACCAGCGGGTGGCCGCCCTGGTCGAAGACGGTGTCGTCGGCGTGCCGGACGCCGGCGCCACGACCGGCGCCGCTTCCGCGAGGACGGCAACGGCCGCCTCGGCCCCCCGCGCCGCCGAGGCGCAGAAATGAGTCAGGAGGCACCTTCATGATCATTCCGACGCGCGTGTCACCCGCGAACTGGACGCAAGGTCTCGGTCTCGCCCGGGTCCTGCACGGTGGCGAACCCATGGTCGTGCTGCGGCGGCACGGAGCGACCCAGGCACGCCTCGCTCTCGTGGACGACGACACCTTCGACGACCTGCCCGCGCTCCTCGAAGCGGCCGAGGGAGACCCGGCGGCCATCAGTGCCGGCGCTGTGATCGACGCGCCGGACAGTCTGCTGATGAGCCCGGTCGGACGTCCAGGGAAGATCATCTGCGTCGGTCAGAACTACCTCGCACACGTGCGTGAGGGCGGCCGCGACGCGGGACCGGCTCGCCCCGACCTTTTCGCGAAGTGGCACACCTCGCTGGCGGCGCCTTTCGCCGAGCTTGCGCTGCCACCGGAGTCGGACCAGATCGACTACGAGAGCGAGCTCGCCGTGGTCATCGGTGTCCGGGGGCGTCGCATCGCGATCGAGGACGCGGAGAGCATCGTGTTCGGTTACACCGCCGCCAATGACGTCTCGGTCCGGGACTTCCAGTTCCACACCTCGCAGCGGACCGCCGGCAAGGCGTGGGACGGACTCACTCCTCTCGGTCCGGTCGTCGTCCCGGCCGCGCAGCTCGGCGGCGTCCGGCCCGACCTGGGCATTGCCGGCACCCTCGACGGGATGGTGCTCCAGGACGACCGCACCTCCCAACTCATCTTCGGCATACCTGAGTTGCTGGCCTACATCACCACTGTCATGACTCTGGAGCCCGGCGACTTGATCCTTACCGGCACCCCGGCGGGGGTGGGCTTCGCCCGCGAGCCGAAGGTCCTGCTGCGCCACGGCTCGGAGTTCGAGGTGCGCATCGAGGGCATCGGTGCACTGCGCAACCGCTTCGTGGACGAGAAGGCCGGATGACCATGGCGAACGTGAACTCCTCACCACGGATCCGCACGGAGGTACGGGACGCCGTCGGCACCGTGGAGATCAGCAACCCGGCACGGCACAACGCGCTCTCCGTGGCGATGATGACCGAACTCGCCGTCGCCCTGCAGGCGATGGACGAGGACACGCGCGTACGCGTGGTCGTCCTCCGCGGCGCCGGCGAACGGGCCTTCGTCTCCGGCGCGGACATCAGCGAGTTCCCGGGCCGGGGGGACGGTGCCGCACGACAGGCGGCGGACGAGGCGGCAACGACGCTGTTCGCGCAATTGTCCGCCCTCTCCGTGCCGGTCATCGCCCGCATCCACGGCTACTGCCTGGGGGCCGGCATGGCCCTCGCCCTGGGCTCGGACCTCCGCTACGCCGACACCAGCGGCGTGCTGGCCATCCCCGCCGCCCGCCTGGGTGTCGGTTACCCCCTGGAACAGACCGCCGCTCTCGTCCAGACCGTGGGGCCGGCCGCCGCGAGCGACCTGCTGTTCACCGGACGGCGGCTGCCGGCTGCCGAGGCGTACGCCATGGGACTGGTGGACCGGGTCGTCGAACCCGACGAGCTGGGAAAGGTCGTCGACGAGCTCGCCGCCACCATCGCTGCGAACGCGCCGCTTTCCATCCGCGCCGCCAAGGCGTCCATCCGGGCCGTCCGGCGTCTCAGCGAAGGCGACGTAGCGGCAGGCACCGCCGCGTTGGACCTGGCACACGAGGCTGTGGCCCGCTGCGGTACCTCCAATGACCTCCGCGAAGGCGCCCTCGCCTTCCTCGACAAGCGGCTCCCGCACTTCACGGGCAGCTGACACCCACCGCACGACCGACGACGGGAGCATCCCTGGCATGGGGACATCACTGAAGGGCCGGACCGTCGTGATGTCCGGCGGCAGCCGGGGCATCGGGCTCGCCATCCTCACCGCCGCCGCCCGTGAGGGCGCCAACGCGGTGTTCCTGGCCAAGACCGACACTCCCGATCCGAGGCTGCCGGGCACCGTGCACACGGCGGTCGCCGAGATCGAGGCGGCCGGCGGCTCCGCCGTCGCCGTGGTCGGTGACGTCCGCGACCAGGCCGATGTCGAGCGCGCGGTCGCCACCGCCCTCGACCGGTTCGGGGGCGTCGACATCTGCGTCAACAACGCCGGCGCCCTCGATGTGCGGGGCACCGAGGAACTGCCCCTCAAGCGCTTCGACCTCATGCAGTCGATCAACACGAGGGGCACCTTCGCACTGACCCGGGCCTGCCTGCCGTATCTGAAACGCTCCGACCACGCCCACATCCTCACCCTGTCGCCGCCGCTCAACCTCGCCCCGCGCTGGCTCGGCGCCCACCCCGGCTACACCCTCTCCAAGTACGGCATGACCCTGCTCACCCTCGGCTGGGCGGCCGAGTTCGCCGACCACGGCATCGCCGCGAACTGCCTGTGGCCGCAGACCATGATCGCGACCGCCGCCGTGTCCAACGTCCTCGGTGGCGAGAGCGCCTCTCGGTCACGGAGCCCGGAGATCATGGCGGACGCGGCCCTGGCTGTCCTCTCCCGGCCGCCGCACGAGCAGACCGGCGAGACCCTCGTCGACGCCGACGTCCTGGTCGAAGCCGGCGTCACGGATCTTGCCCGCTACGGCGGCGGACGGGATCCGGAGTTCGACCTCTTCGTGGATCCGCCGCTGACCGGGTGATCGCCCAGGCAGGGTGACTGGTCGGCGTCGGGCGGGTCGCGCACGCACGACCGCGCGCAGCCGTTGCGACCAGCCGCGCGAAGGTTTCAGAACCACGTGTCGTCGGTGTCCACCGTCGTGGTGTCGAGACGCGCGAGCAGGTCGAACTGCGGGCCCGTGTGGGGCAGTTCGTAACGGAAGAAGTAGCGGCAGGCCTGCCGCTTGCCCCGCCGGAGGGAATCGCCGCCGTCACCGGCCGCGAGGAACTGTTCCAGCCATGTCCAGGCCACCACGACGTGGCCGGCGGCTTCCAGATACGTCGAGGCGTTGGCCAGACGGACACCGGCGGGCACATCGGCGGTGTGGATCGTCCCGGTCACCTCGACGAGCCGCGTGAGGGCGTGATCGAGAGCGACCGCAAGACCAGCTGCCTCCCCACCGACCGCACGGGCCCGCCGGATCGTGGCCCGCAGAAGCGCTTCGAGAGCGGCGAGCGCGGCCCCGCCGTCCATGACCACCTTGCGACCCAACAGGTCGATCGCCTGGATTCCATGGGTCCCCTCATGGATGGGGTTGAGCCGGTTGTCCCGGTAGTGCTGCTCCACGTCGTACTCGCGGGTGTAGCCGTAGCCGCCGTGGATCTGGATCGCCAGGTCGTTCGCGCGCAGGCACCACTGGGACGGCCAGCTCTTCGCGATCGGCGTCAGGACCTCCAGCAGCAGACGGGCCTGTGCCCGTGACGCGTCGTCGGCCGCGCTGTGCTCCTCGTCGAGGAGCTTGCCGCAGTAGAGGACGAGTCCCAGCGCCCCCTCGACATAGGACTTCTGGGCGAGGAGCATGCGCCGCACGTCGGCGTGCTCGATCAGGGACACCGGCGGCGCGGAACGGTCCTTCGTCCCTGCGGGACGTCCCTGGACGCGGGTACGGGCGTACGCGAGGGACTTCAGGTAGCCGGTGTATCCCAGTGCCGTCGCGCCCGCACCGACACCGATCCGCGCCTCGTTCATCATGTGGAACATGGCTCGCAGACCCTGATGCGGCGCGCCCACGAGGTGGCCGACGGCGCCCGCCTCGCCGCCGGGCCGGTATCCGCCCTCGCCGAAGTTCAGCAGCGTGTTCGTCGTACCGCGGTACCCCATCTTGTGGTTCAGCCCGGCGAGAACCACGTCGTTGCGCTCGCCCGGCGAGCCGTCGCCCGCCACCAGGTACTTGGGCACGAGGAAGAGCGAGATGCCCTTCACCCCGGGCGGGCCGCCCGGGATCTTCGCCAGCACCAGATGGACGATGTTCTCGCCCAACTCGTGGTCACCGCCGGAGATCCACATCTTGTTGCCGAAGATGCGGAAGGAGCCGTCGTCGCGGGGCTCGGCGCGGCAGGTGATGTCGGCGAGCGAGGATCCGGCCTGCGGTTCGGACAGGCACATGGTGCCGTGGTAGCGGCCCTCGAGCATGGGGCGGACATAGGTGTCCACCTGGTCGTCGCTGCCGTGTGCGAGCAGCAGGTTGGCGCCTGCGACCGTCAGCATGGCGTACGCCCATGTGCTGATGTTCGCCGCCTGGAACCAGAGGAAACAGGCCGTCTGGACGACCTGCGGGAGCTGCAGGCCCCCGACACCGGCATCCATGCCCCCGCTGAGCAGTCCGGCGTCCGCGACCGTGTCGAGGGCGGTCTTGACGTCGGGCGGCAGCACGGCCCGGCCGTCGACCATCCTCGGTTCCTGCTCGTCGTTCAGTCTGTTGTGCGGAGCGAAGCGTTCCGCCGCGATCTCCGCGCAGAGGTCGAGAACGGCGTCGAACGTCTCCCGCGTGTGGTCGGAGTACCGCTCGCGCTTGGTGAGCGCCTCCACGTCGAGTCAGTAGTACAGCGCGAACTCCAGGTCAGGGCGGGACAGCAGAAGTGAGCGGGGCGTGGGGGACGGGTCTGCCATGGGCGCTCCTGAGAATCGGGCGGGGGGTGGAGGGCGGCGGAGTCGTGGTCGACCGGATCCCACCGGGATGGGCGCGCCGCGGCGGAATCGGCCGGGATCGCTCCGGGCCGCGGCACCGGAAGCCTGCCGACGCCGGTGCCTGGGACCGCCGAGGCGCGGCCCGCGACAGCGCCCTCGGTCGTGATCAGGCCGTCCCGGGGGCGAACCGCCGGAGTTCCCGGCGGGCGAGGGACATCTTGTGGACCTCGTCGGGTCCGTCGGCTATGCGCAGCATGCGCGCCTGGGCGTACAGCTCGGCAAGGGGAAAGTCCTGGCTCACGCCGGCGCCGCCGTGGGCCTGGATCGCGTGGTCGATGACCCATGTGGCCATCCTCGGTGCGGCCACCTTGATGGCGGAGATCTCGACCGCCGCACCGCGGTTGCCGACGGTGTCCATCAGCCACGCCGTCTTCAGCACGAGCAGCCGGGTCGTCTCGATGCGGATGCGCGCCTCGGCGACCCAGTCCTGGAAGACACCCTGCTCGGCGAGAGGTTTCCCGAACGGAGTGCGCTGGTGGGCACGTGAGCACATCAGGTCGAAGGCGCGCTCCGCCATGCCGATGAGCCGCATCGCATGGTGGATCCGCCCAGGGCCCAGACGCGCCTGGGCGATCGCGAAGCCGCCGTGCAGCTCGCCCAGCAGGTTCTCGCGAGGGACCCGGACGTTGTCGTAGACGATCTCGGCGTGGCCGCCGTGGCCGCCGTCCGTGTAGCCGAACACGCTGGTCGACCGCAGTATGTTCACGCCGGGTGTGTCGAGCGGTACGACGATCATGCTGTGCGTCCGGTGGCGTTCGCCGGCGGGATCCGAGCGGCCCATCACGATGGCGACCTTGCAGGCCGGGCTCATCGCGCCGCTGGACCACCACTTGCGGCCGTCGATCCGGAACCCGTCACCGTCCTCGGTGATCCGCGTGTCGATGTTGTTGGCATCGGAACTGGCGACCAGGGGTTCGGTCATGGAGTAGGCGGAGCGGATCTCACCGTCGAGAAGCGGTTCCAGCCACCGTTTCTGGACGGCAGGTGTCGCGAACTGCGCGAGGATCTCCATGTTGCCGGTGTCGGGTGCCGAGCAGTTGAGGGCCTCCGGCATGATCCACGGACTGCGGCCGGTGATCTCGGCGAGGGGCGCGTACTCGAGATTGGTCAGGCCCGCTCCCTTCTCTCCCGGAAGGAAGAGGTTCCACAACCCGCGATCACGGGCGGCCTTCTTCAGCTCCTTCATCACGGGCGGAGTCTCCCAGGGGCCGATCTGGGTTTTCTGCTTCGCGTACAGGGGCTCGGCAGGGATGACGAGCTCGTTCAGGAACTCCAGGGCCTGCTGCTTGAGATCGCGGACCCGCTGGGTCTCGGTGATGTCCATATCAGATCGAGATTCCTCCGTCGACGGGCAGCACCACGCCCGTGATGTAGCTCGCTTCATCGGATGCGAGGAATCCGACGGCCGGGCATATCTCGGCAGGCTCGGCGAAGCGGCCCAGGGGGATGGCGCTGGAGAGTTCCGCCAATTTCTCGTCGGGAATCGAGTCGACCATCCTGGTATGGGCGTTGGGGGAGATGGCGTTCACCGTGACGCCGAACCGTGCCAGCTCCTTCGCGGTGGTCTTCGTGAATCCGATGATCCCGGCTTTGGCGGCGGCGTAGTTGGCCTGTCCCGTGTTGCCGCGCAGGCCGGTGTAGGAGGTGACGTTGATGATGCGCCCACGGCCCCGTGCCCGGAAGTGCGGGACGCAGGCCCGGGTGAACCGGAACGTTCCCCCGGCGTGAACGTCGAGTACCGCGTTCCAGTCGTCGTCGCTCAGCTTCCACACGACGCCGTCACGGAGGATTCCGGCGTTGTTGACGAGGACGTCCACACCGCCGAACTCGCGGACGACGGTGCTGGTCACATCCTCGACGTCCGAGGTCTTCCCGACGTCGGCGGAAAGGGGGAGGGCACCCAGCGTACTGGCGGCGGCCTTCAACTCCCGTTCGTCCAGGTCGACCATGGCGAGCTTCGCCCCATGGGAACTGAAGAAGCGGCTGAGTTCGAGACCGATTCCACGCGCCGCGCCGGTGACGATGACACTGCGACCGGTGAAGTCGTAGGAGATTGTGGGCATTTGAGTTCCTTCTAGTACGAACGGGCCTGGTACGAGTGAATGAAGGGTGCGGGAGAGGTCAGCGCAGTCGCTCGATGACCATGGCGAGGCCCTGGCCTCCGCCGATGCACATGGTTTCGAGGCCGAACCGGCCGTCATGACGTCGTAGCGCGTTCAGCAGTGTGGAGGTGATGCGGGCGCCCGTCATGCCGAACGGGTGGCCGAGGGCGATGGCGCCGCCGTGCACGTTGAGCCGGTCGATGTCGATCCCGAGGGCCCGCTGCGAGGCCAGGACCTGCGCGGCGAACGCCTCGTTGATCTCGACGAGGTCGATGTCGCCCATCGTCAGCCCGGCGTTCGCCAGCGCGCGCCGGCTCGCTTCGACCGGCCCCAGTCCCATGATCTCGGGGGACAGGCCGCAGGAGCCGAAGGAGACGATGCGGGCGAGCGGGTCCAGTCCCAGGTCCCGGGCGCGGGCGTCGCTCATGACGACGACCGCGGCGGCACCGTCGTTGAGGGGGCAGCTGTTCGCGGCGGTGACCGTACCGTTCTCGCGGAAGACCGGCTTGAGCCCGGACACCGCGTCATAGGACGTGCCGCGCCTGGGGCATTCGTCGATCTCGAACACGCCGCCGTCGGGCAGTGTCACCGGGACGATCTCGTCGGTGAACACGCCGTCGTCCAGGGCGCGTATCGCGCGTTGCTGGGAGAGCACCGCGAACTCGTCCTGGTCGCGGCGGCTCACCTGCGCGGCGAGAGCCACGTTCTCGGCGGTCTGGCCCATCGAGACGTAGATGTCGGGAAGCGCACCGTCCTCCCGGGGATCACGCCATCCGGCGTTGGTGGCGGCGCCCGCCTTGGTGCGCTGCTCGGCCTCCGCGAAGCGCGGGTTGTGGAAGACCGGGACGCCCGCGCCGACCGCCGTCTCGACCGCGTAGCGCGAGACGCTCTCCACGCCGGCGGAGACGAACACGTCTCCGTCGCCCGCGCGTATCGCGTTGGCGGCCATGCGGGTCGTCTCCAGGCTCGAACCGCAGCCTCGGTTCACGGAGGCGGCGGGAACGTGATCCCACCCCGACAGCACGGCGACGCGCCGGGCGATGTTCTCCCCCTGTTCACCGCTCTGCTCCCAGGCGCCCAGGTAGAGGTCGTTGATGTCATGCGGCTGCACCTGGGGAACTGCGAGCAGGGTCTTTCCGATGACTTCGGCCGCGAGGTCGTCCGCGCGCACGTCGACGAGCGAACCTTTGCGGGCACGGCCGATGGCTGATCGTGCCGCCGCCACTATCACTGCTTCGGTCATCGGCTCGCACTCTCCTGGGGCGGGTTGTCACGGAGCCGGCGGCGCAGGATCTTGCCGGTGGTCGTCCTGGGCAGTTCGTCGACGATCTCGACTAGGCGCGGGTACTTGTAGGCGGCCATGTTCTCCTTGGCGTACTGGATGATCTCGTCCGGCGTCGCCGTCACACCGGGGTGCAGGGAGACGAAGGCCTTGACGGTCTCCCCGCGGTACGTGTCGGGGACCCCGACGACGGCCACTTCCCGGATCGCCGGATGGGTGTAGAGAAGGTCTTCGACCTCCCGGGGCCACACCTTGTAACCGGAGGCGTTGATCATGTCCTTCTTGCGGTCGACGAGGTAGAACCAGCCCTCCTCGTCCATGAAGCCGACGTCGCCGGTGCGCAGTTCACCGCCGGGCAGGGCAGCGGCCGACTCCTCGGGCCGGTTCCAGTAGCCCGGGATCACCTGCGGGCCGCTGATCGCGATCTCGCCCACCTGCCCGACCGGCAGTTCCTCGCCGTCGTCGCCGAGGATGCGGACGACGGTGCCGAAGACCGGCACGCCGATGGACAGCGCCCCCGAGGCGGGATCGACGGGAGCGGTGGCGCCCAGCGGGGTGGCGTGGGTCGGCGCGTTGGTCTCGGTCAACCCGTAGATGTTGTGGATATAGATCCCCGTTCTGGCCTCGAACGCCTCGTTCACGGCGGGTGCGATCGGCGCGCCGCCGGAATACACGATCCGCAACGACGAGAAGTCCTCCGCCGGCCGGCTGGACTCTTCGGCCAGCCTGGTGAGAGCGGTGATCGCGGCAACCGTGAAGGTGGGCCGGTGCTCACGCAACGCGTCCAGCACGACCGCGGGATGGAAGCGGTGCGCGAGCACGAGCGGGCACGGCAGCAACAGAGCCAGACCGACATGGCCGACCAGTCCGGTGATGTGGAACAACGGCGCGATCCCGAGCACGCTGTCCCGTGAAGTGAGCCCGAGCCACTCGCGGAAGTTGTAGCAGCCGTACACCATCGTGCCGTGGGTGTTCATCGCGCCCTTGGGCCGGCCGGTGGTCCCGGACGTGTAGGTCAGCACCGCGATGTCGTCCGGTTTCGGGGCTGATGCTTCGGTCCGCCGTCCATCGTGGGCGGCCACGATGTCCAGGAGGTCGAGCGTGCCGTCGGCGACAGGTCGGCGTGGCGTCCGCAGCACGCGCTCGTCGTCGCGGGTCTGCCAGTCCAGCTCCGAGGTGGTGATCACCGTGCCCACACGGGTCTGCCTGGACGCGATGACATCGCGTACGACAGCCGGGTACAGCTCGTCCAGGCAGAGCAGTGCCGTCGCGCCGGAATCGGTGAGCATGAAGGCGAGCTCTCGGCCCTTGTTCATGGGATTGATCGCGACAGCGCCGCCTCCGGCCTTCCACGCGCCGAGCAGACCGACGACGAAGCCGGGGTTGTTCTGCACGTAGACGGCCAGTCGATCGCCGGGTTGGAACCCCCGGTCCAGCAGGGTGAGCGCGAGCGCGTCGGAGGCCTGGTCGAGCTGCGCGACGGTGAGTTCGCCGTCGAAGTAGCGGAGCGCGACCTGGTCCGGTGCGCGCCTGACCGAGGCCTGAAACATCTCCAGCATGGTGTGGAATTCAGGTTCGATGCCGTGGGGCTGGCCTTCCCGATAGCGGGCAAGCCACGGCCGACTGCGATATGTGCTCACCGGGATCTCGCTTTCCGCACCGCACCTGTGTGCGGCGCCTAGCGGCAGGGTCTACGGGCTGCTTCGCCTGGCCGCGGAATCGCACAGGCTGAAAGCCGGACGGCCGGTCGGGTCGATGTGATGGCTCGAACATTGCGATGGTGAGGTTCCAACGGCCCGGGGAGAGAGGGAGTGCGGATGGTCGGCCCTTTGCGTGCCGCTCGGCCGGAGGCGCTTCCGCGGCTCACGGTGCGCAGCCGGCGGACACTCGGGGGTGGAGTGGGTACCTCTCAGGCGGCTCGTGGCGGAGAGTGACCATGCCGTCGTTTAAGATGACGCCATGACGGAGGGGAGCGGTCGGCAGACCCAGGCACAGTCGATGAGCGACAAGGCGTTCGAGACGCTCCGTGATGCCATCGTGCGCTGTGAACTGGCGCCGGGTGCGTGGATCAAGGCGTCCGAGCTGTCGGAGTCGCTGGGCCTGGGCCGGACACCGACGATGCAGGCGCTCCAGCGCCTCGAAGCGGCCGGGTTCACCCGCCCGGTCAAGCGCAAGGGCTGGCAGGTCACGCCGGTGACGTTGCAGAGCGTCCATGACATCCTCGAAGCCTTCGAGATGACCGCCCCGGGGCTGGTGGCACTGATCATCCGAAACGCCTCGGACGAGCAGGTGGCCACACTGGGTGAGATGCTCACGAAATGGGTACCTGGCCGTCCCGCCTCCGAAGTCAAGCCTGATGTGACGGTGGCCCCGATCCGCTATGCCGTCCAGATCTGCGGCAACCCGGTGATCACGGGGATGTCGCTTCCCTTGGCGACGCACGTGGAGCGCGTCTTCAATTTCGGAATGCTGCAGGATCATTTCATGGACCCCGTTTACGTCCGTCGGCGCAGCGCTTTCCTGGAGGCCATGGCGGCCCGGGACGAGAAACGCGCGCCGGAGGCGTTTCTGAAAGTGCTCCATGTCGGGGCGGCGGAACTCAATCGGATTCTTCAGAGCGCGCAGTCCATCCGCTCCGTTCCCCTGCGCATCGAGCACGTCTCCTGACCCGGAGCGCCACGGCGGCGGCACATGATGCTGTGCCGTACTCGGCCTGGTCGGGCGTGGAGCGGCAGCCGGCACCCGCGGCTGACCTCGGCCGCGGGTGAGGCTGGTTCGCTCAACATACGGCGCCGCGCGATCCGCTGGTGTGGTCGAGCCCGACGCCGTCATGTGTCACTTGGAAGAGAAGTGTTCAGAAGCCCAGGTCGCGAAGTCGCGCACCTCAGGGTGCAGCTCGCGGGTGGCGGCGAAGTCGGCCTCGTAGGCGGGAGTCTTGCCGAACCAGGCGAACATCGCGCGCATGTCGGCGTTGTCACCGAGAACATCGAGGGGCAGGGGCTCGAAGCGGCCCGGCTTCCCGGCAGCGGCACCCAGCGTGGCGACGATCTGCTCGGCCGTGAGTTCGTCGCCGGCGATCTCGATCGCGCGGCCCTCGGTGGTCTTAGGGTCGAGAAGCGCGGTCGCGGCGATGGCACCGATATCGGCGACGGCTATCAGCTGCAACGGCACGTCCCCGGGCAGTGGCATGCGCAGCACGAGGACCCCGTCCTCCTCCTGAGGGCTGCCGCCGGGGGCTGCGAAGTTGTCCATGAAGAGGGTGGGGCGCAGGATCGTGGTGTTCAGCCCCAACTTGCGCAGGTGCTCCTCGATCCGGCCCTTGCTCTCGAAGTGGGGGACACCCGTGTTGCGCTCGGCGCCGCCCACCGAACTGAACACGAGGTGAGGGACCTCCGCGTCACGTGCCGCGTCGCCCAGGGCCAGGCCGAGCTCGATCTCGCGCTCCGTACCGCCCGGGCCCATCATCGTCGTCATGGCGTAGACGCCGTCCACACCGGTAAACGCCGCACGGAGTGCTTCATGATCCTCGATGCCGGCCTGGACCAGTTCTGCTCCGCGGTCGGCCAGACGGCGGGCGCGGTCTGACAGGGGGTCGCGCACCGTTGCCCGGACCCGGGCTCCGGCGTCCAGGAGCGCACTCGCGGTCGCGCCGCCCTGCTGTCCAGTGGCACCAACCACGGTGAAGAGCTTGCGGGGTTCCGCAACCGCGTTCGGGGAGCCATCTGCCGTCGTCATGTCGGTCTCCTTGTCGGAGCAGTAGTCGTCGTCACGCTGGAAAGCCAGGTCAGTGGTGCGGCCGGCTTCCCGTCAAACGTGTTTCACATCGCCTCAGGTCATCATTACCGTCTCAATAAAGATTTCTGTCTGTCAAGTTAAACATGTCTATGTTAGGTTCGTAGAGTCGCGCAACCTGGCCGAGCCGAACTCAGAAGGTTGTCCGACGTGGTGGCAAGCGTGTCCAACGCCGTCGGCGGTTTCCGTCGGCCGTGCCCGTGGCCCTCGCCTTGACAGCGCCGTTCTCCCGGATCGAGGTTCTCATGACCACCATTCCTGACCTGTCCGATGTAACAGGCACCGACTCGGCCGCCGGCCGTGACCGGCTGCTCTCCGCCCTGGACGAGATCGGTGACGAGCTCCAGGACGAAGGCCCAGCGTGTGATGAAGCAGGCAAGCTCACGGATCGCACGATGGACTTGCTGCGAGACAGTGGTCTCGGCTGGATATGGGTCAGTAAGGACCTGGGTGGCTTGGAGGTCTCCGCCGGCGACGCAGCCCGGGTCTTCGAACGCCTCGCCTACCTCGACGGATCGATAGGCTGGACCGGAGGCATCTTCCTGGGCTCCGGCCCCTTCCTGTCGTACTACGACAAGTCCGTCGCCAAGGCGCTGCTGGCCGATGGGTTGCCGAACATTTCCGCGACCGCCTACCCCAGTGGGCGCGCCGTCCAGGTCGAGGGCGGCTTCCGGGTCACCGCGTCCTACTCGTACTGCAGCGGCCTTCCGAACGCGGACTACGTCCTCTGCACCTCCACGATCTTCGATGGCGACCAGCCCATCCCGGCCCCCCCGTTCATGTTCCTCGTACCGGCCTCGGAGGCCATCCTCCAGGGCAACTGGGACACGATCGGACTCCGCGGCACCGGCTCCGTCGACTTCACCGTGACCGACGTTTTCGTCCCGGAGCACCACGCCGTCTCGCCGTTCCTCCCGCCGAAGAACCCTGGTATCGCCAGCGCCGGCTTGCTTCCACTGATTCACCTCGGGCGCCTGACATGGGCGTCCGGTGCCACTCGGCGACTCCTCGACGAGCTCGCCGCCCATGCCAGCCGTGACCCCAAGCCCGGTGCGACCCGACTCGCGGACAACCCGGTCTTCCGCACCGAGTTCGCGGACTTCGAGCTGGCCTACCGCGCCGCTCGCTCGCTCGGGTTCGAAGCCATTGCCGAGCTCGACGCCGCACTGGCACGTGGGGAGGGCCTCGACCGCCGAGCGACCACTCTGCTCGCCGGCGCGAGCGTGCACATGCACGACGTGAGTCGCGATCTCGCCCTGTGGGCGTTCAACAAGGGCGGTGGCACCGCACTGCGCGCCGGAAAGCTCCAGCGCGTCATCCGCGACGTCATCGCCGGCGGTCAGCACGCGATAGCCGGCCGCAGCCTGCTGCCGGACATCGGCCACGAACTCATCGGCGCACCGCCGGAGTTGCAGTGGCTCGGAACGGCACTTGGTGAGCTTCCCGCTCTGTGACCACGCCCGTCCGCGAGATGGCGGTCTGAACGAGTGACAGGACCGGCGATGTTCCGCACGCACCGCGCGGAACATCGCCGGTCCGCTTTGCCTGACGGTGCGTCACTCTGTCCTGCACAAACCGGCCCGTGTCCCGACCGATGGCGCCGACCAAGGCCATCGCGGCCTCCCGCGCACTGCCCAGCGAGCGAACGCCGACCCTTCGGGCATGCGTGCCGATGGCATCGGCGAAGCCCCCCGCCGGTGGTGTGCTGAGTGAGGTCACTGCACCAACGGCGGGGGGCTTCGTCATGTCATTACGCGTGGCCAGGCTGGGTCCACGGCAGGCGCGACTCCGTTCGTGACCAGCGGAACGGCTGGCCCGCCGGGTGAGTCACGGGGTGACGAGAGTGGCGTCCGGGGGGAGCGGGAAGTCCGGTCCGCCCGCGAGGAAGCCGATGACGAGGGCGGCCAGATCCTCGCCGCGGTCGCCCTGCACGTCGTGCGCCGCATCGTGAAGCAGGACGCCGCTGCAGTTGGGCATGAGGCGGACGAAGGTCCGTCCGTTCTGGGGTGGTATGAAGCCGTCCTTGTCGCCGAAGACGACCAGGGTGCGGACGGAGCTCTCCGGCAGCCGTTCGGCGATGTGCTGCTCGTAGTCGGGGTCCGCTTCCGCCAGCCTGGAGATCAACGCGAACATCCGGGCCTGGGCCTCGGGGTGAGGCGGTTCGAAGACCGGCGGCCGCTCGGGGTGGACGCGAACCTTGCGCAGGGCCTCCTCGGGCGTGACGCTCACCTGGGAAGGGTCGATGCCTTCGCGGAACGTGCCCGGCGCTTCGAGGACCAGTGAGCCCACGACTTCGGGATGGTCGAGGGCGAGGTTCAGGGCGACGTCACCGCCCAGCGCGGTTCCCAGCAGGTGGAAGCTCTTCAGCCCGAGGTCCTGGGTCGCCCGATACACGGTGTCGGCCAGCTCGGCGAGCGTCTGATCGCGGCCGTCGTCGGGCTCGTCGCCCCACCCGGGCAGTGCGAACTGGACAACGTCGTACTGCTCGGCGAGACGGTCCAGCGCGGGGGAGAAGCGGAGGCCGGCGGCGCTGTGAATGGCGACGAGCGTATCGCCCTCACCGGCACGGAAGTACCGGATCGTGTGGCCGTCGGCTTGAGCGACGCCTTCTGTGAAGCCGGAGCCGTACGGAGCGGGTGCGGAAGTCATGGGGCCAACTTTCAGTCATGGGCCGGCAGAGCAGACGGCCACAGCGACCATCCAGGCAAGTTGAAACATGTTTAAACTGCTGTAAGTAAATATTTCAACCTGCCGCTGCAGTGTCAAGGATCCTGCGGTTCCCACCGGGACGCCCGGCCGTAGCATCACTGGAAGTTGAGGCTGATGCTCTTGCTGTGAGTGAAGTGGTCCAGCATGGAGTCAAGGGTGAGTTCCTTGCCGAGGCCCGATTGCTTGTAACCGCCGTACGAGATGTTCACGCCGGCGACGAGGGCCTGGTTGACCTGGACGTAGCCCGCCTCAAGGGAGTTGACGGCCACCAGGGCGGTCTTGAGGTCCCGGGTCCATACGCTGGCGGCCAGGCCGAAGGGGGTGTCGTTGGCGATCTCTAGGGCCTCGTCGAGCGTGTCGAACGGCATGACGCAGGTGACCGGACCGAAGATCTCCTCCCGCGCGACAGGGTGGGCGTTGTCTATCCCGGTGAAGACCACGGGCCGTACGAAGAAGCCTTCTGCGAGCCGCTCGTCGCCGGGCAGTTCGGCTCCCTCGTGTGCGACTGCTCCGGCGGTCTCGCGGCCGGCCTCGATGTAGCCACGGACCTTGTCGAACTGGACCTCGGAGATGATGGTGCCGATGTCGGTCGCCTCATCGAGGGGATCTCCGATGGTCATTTCAGAGATCTTCTCCACCAGGCTCTCGACGAAGCGGTCATGCAGGGAGCTGTGCACCAGGATGCGCGACGCCGCGGTGCAGCTCTGCCCCTGCCGGGTGAAGCGCATGGCGACGACCGCGCCTGCGACGGCCTTGTCGAAGTCGGCGTCGGGCAGCACGATCATCGGGCTCTTGCCACCGAGTTCGAGTGTGACCGGGATCAGCTTGTCCGCCGCGGTCCGGTAGATGGTCCGGCCGGTCTCGACCGAGCCGGTGAAGGTCACCTTCGCAACATCCGGGTGGGCGACCAGCGGAGCGCCGCATCGGGGGCCATCACCTGAGAGCACGTTGAGGACGCCGGGCGGCAGCTCCGCGCTGAGCAGTTCAGCGGCGCGTAGGACGGTCAGCGGCGTCTCCTCGGCGCTCTTGACGACGACACAGTTCCCGGCGACGAGGGCTGGTGCGATCTTGATGGCCATCAGCATGAGTGGAACATTCCACGGCAGGATCGCAGCGACGACCCCGACCGGCTCACGCTGGGTGTAGGAAAGGACCCCAGGAGCGAAGGGGACGGTCTCTCCCTTGATCTCGCCGGCAAGGCCACCGAAGAACTGCAACGCGTCCACGACGTTGGCGGCTTCGACGCGGCATTCGGTACGCAACGCCTTGCCCGACTCCAGCGCCAACAGTCCCGCCAGTTCCTCGCTGTGCCGGCCAAGCACGGAGGCTGCCTCGACCAGCAGCTTTCCGCGGGCGCGCGCGGGGACTTGCGCCCACTCCCGCTGCGCACGCTTGGCCGCCGCAACCGCCTCGTCGACATCGGCGGTACCCGAGTTCGCCACGCGGACGATCAACTCCCGGGTGGCCGGATCGTAGAGCTCGAACAGCTCCTTCCCGGACGGCCCGACCAGCTTCCCGTTGACCAGGTTGACGCCTTCCAGGCGCCGAGCACTCTTCAGGGCGGACGCACGGGTGACAGCGGCATCGGTCATCGTGAACTCCTCTTGGTCAGGACTCGGCAGACCCGTGCCTCGGCGTGGCCGTCAGCAGTGGTTCGCAGCGGTGCGCGGTGTCCGGAAGCGCGGTGCCGACCGCCTCGGACGACGTGACCATGTGTCAGACGACCCCCGGCGTCGGTCGAGGTGTCCAAGCCGACTCGCCGTGAAGGGCTTTGCAACGGGCGCACAGCACACGGATTGACCCTGGCTTGTTTCAGACCCACCCGGAACCCATGGCCATTCGGTCCGTATGGCGGATCAGGCGATCCGCATAGAGGGACGGTACACTGGGGTGGTGTGATCGTCAACGGTTGGTTTCGCTGAGTGACCAACTTCGCGGGACGTGGCCGCAAACCTACAATCGCCCTCGTCCGGTCTACTGTGCGGACCGGTCCAGTCTCGCGGTCACTCTAGGAGCGCCACCCGTGCGAAGCGTGAAGACCACCTTTCAGATCCTCGACGCGGTCGCGGTTCACCAGCCCATCGGCCTGAGCGAGCTCGCCCGCCGACTCGGCCTTCCCAAGAGCACTGTGCAGCGCAGCCTTGCGACCTTGGCGGAGCTGGGGTGGATCAGGCCCGACGGACAGGCGGCAACCCGTTGGATGCTCGGCGAACACGCCCGCAGACTGAGCGAGATGATCGATGACTTCGGACACCTGCGAGATGTGGTGTCTCCCGTGCTCGACCGCCTGAACAAGGAGACCCTCGAGACGATTCACCTGGTGATTCCGGATGGCCGCATGGTGCGTCTGGTGGAGCGTCGCGACAGCAAGCATCCGTTGCGTCTGGTGCGTCCGATCGGTGCCAAGTCCCCACTGCACGCGGGGTCCACCGGGAAGTGTGTCCTCGCGCATCTGCCTGAGGCCGAGATCGAGAACTACATCGACGGAGGTCTTGAGGCGGTGACTCCGCACACGATCGTCGACCCGGACCGCTTGCGGGCCGAGTTGGCGGAAGTTCGGGACAGGGGCTACGCCACGACTGTCGATGAGTTGATCGTCGGTATCACCTCGGTGGCGTCATCGATCCGGCCCATGGACGGGCGGCCCATCGCGGCAGTGAGCATCTCCGGTGCCTCCCCGCGCATCCCCGCGGGCGTCCGCGCGGAGTACGGCCGCCTGGTCGCAGCAGCCACCCAGGAGATCACGGACAGCCTTCGCTAGCCGGCCGAGTCGCTTGGCCCGAGCCGCCCGTAGCAGCCGCATCCTGACGAGCGGTCACCTGGCGCTCTGCCGGCCCCGACCGCTTGCGCGTTCCTGGAGCAACCGGCGCCGTGAACTCTCGGCAGCCGTGACCGCGCGCTCCACCGCGGCAGCATCGGTCATCGCTCCGGCGCGCTTCACGAATCGGCCGGCCACGAGGACGTCCACCACGGCGTTGGCAGTCCCGTAGTTGACGATGCACGAAGCCGGGTCGCTTGCCGAGACCATCCCCGCCCGGCGCAGATCGATGACCGCGAGGTCTGCTGCCTTTCCCGGTGTCAGGCTGCCGATGTCGGCGTCGAGGCCGCTCGCCCGTGCGCCTTCGATGGTCGCGAACGCGAGGACGTCCCGCTCGGTGAGCGGGACCGGGGTTGATTCCCCGGTGTAGACCTGTTGCGCGGTTTCGGCGAGGAGTACGGCTCTCATGGTGGAGAACATGTCGGTCGGGGCGGTGGGTTCGGCGTCGATGCTGAGGCTCGGGCGTATGCCGGCGCGCACCAGTCGGCCGGTGGCCGGTCTGCCGATGCCGGGCATGGCCAGCTCGATGTAGGCCGACACGGAGGCGGTTGCGCCGTGGTCGGCCATCATCCGCAGCTCTTTCTCCGAGGTCTCGCAGCAGTGGATGAAGAGAAGATCGGACCCGAGAAGGCCCGCGCGTTCCAGCGCTGCGACACCGTGGTGCCGCGAGGACTCAACTCCTCCGATGTGCAGGGAGGATCGCAGGCCGAGGCTTCGTGCGTACGCGAGGTCTGCCCTGGCACTGTCCATGTCGGACAGCTCGGGGCCACGGATCATCATGGCGAAGGTGACCCGTCCACCGGCCGCGCTGTCACCACGTTTGAGAACTTCGGAGATGTACGTGGGATGCCGTCGCCGGTTGCCGTCGGCGGACCGCCAGGCGTAAGTGTCGGTCGAGGGCCATCCGTAGGCGAGCACCGCGCGCCCGCCGCCGTCGACCAGGGCCTGGAGGACCGCCTCGGTGTACTCGGGGCCGTTCTGGACGTGGGACTCGTCGCGGATGGTCGTGATACCGGTCTCGAGGGCACCGAGCATGCCCAGGAGGTCGCCCGCGTAGACGTCCTCCGGTGTGACCAGACCTCCGAACTCCGACCGGATGACTCGCACATACGCCGAGTAGTCCCTCCACGCGGTCATACCTCGCAACGAGGTCTCCCACATGTGCCGGTGCGTGTCGACGAAGCCCGGCACGATGGCCATGCCGGTGGCGTCGACGACTTCGGCGGTTTCGGGGATCTGGATCCGGGGTCCGATGTCGGCGATTCTGCCGTCGACGACAAGGATGCCGCCCACGAGTTCGCCCAGCGACTGATCCTGAGTGAGCAGGTGTGCGTTCAGATAGGCGAGGGGTCTCAAGAGTCGGCGCCCCCGTCCTCGGCCGGCTGCGCCGGCGCTGCACCGATCAGGACAACGGCCATTCTGGCGGGCTGGTCGGACCTGTTGCGCCATGCGTGGCGGGTGGCGTTCTGAACCACTACGTCGCCGGCGACCAGTCGCGTCAACTCCCCGTCGTCGAGCTCCAGCCATAGCTCGCCCTCGAGGAGGATCACGTAATCGACGGTCGGCGTGGTGTGCATGCCGTCCGGCTCGAACAGTTCGCCGAGCCCCGGGCCGTGCTTGAGTTGCTCCGCGGCGTAGAGCGGACCGTCGAAGCTCGGCAGGGCCATATGGGCATCCGGGGGGATGGTCACGAACAGCAGGCGTGTGCCGCCTCCCGGTTCGGGCACATAGGAGCCGACTTCAGTGGTGATGTCGTCGCCCGCACCGCTCACCGGTTCTCCGGGTTCGGTCGCCCCGGCGAGCTCGAACACGAACCCCGGAAACCCCTTGTAGGCGTGGCTCCGAGGAGGCTCGCCATCGCTGACGATGACTGAACGGCCCCGACCGTCATGTCCCGTGACGACCCTGCGCATTCTGAATCTCCGTCTCACTGGTGTGGGTGTAGCCGGCCGGAAGATCGTGTCGAAGCTGTTGAGCCTCGATGAATGCCCGGCGGTTCCATGCCCATGGCGGAGCCGCCTGGTTGGTGCAGGACTGCTTCGTCTCCGGCGTCCACCGGGCGCGCAGTCTGCTTCGATTCGAGCGGAGTGTCGCTGCTGTCGGTCTTGAACCGGGCCGACCCGCCTGCGGCGAACGGTCCATAACGCGGACCGAACTCATCGCGTTGCGGGACGCTATGGGAATCCGAGTATGACTGTCAACACATTCCGCGGGGTGCGCTCCGGTGCTGCCCGCTGTCCGTGGCGGAGCGTTCCGCGCGAACGGCTGAGCTGCGAGACGCTGGTCGCTCTTGGCTTTGGTGGCCGCCGAGTTGAGGGAGGACGGCCTCGGGGCTGCTTCTGGCGGGGTCGGCAGGAAGCGCGTGCCCATGGGCGGGTGCTTCCGGTCTCGCCGGGCTACGGAGCGGTCCTCCGGGCTGGTGTAGCAGGGGCCGCGGAGTGGTCCGCGCTGCGGACCACTGTGGATCGAATACTGGCAGTCGGCGACGCAAGGCAGGCAAGGCGAATCCGGCGCCCGCGCCCGTTGACCCATGACGCGATGCTCGGCTACCGTGCCAATATACAGACCGATGGTCCGCATTACGGACCAATCGAGCGGAGATCATCACTTCCACGCGCAGGTACTCGCCGCTGTGGCCAAGCTGCGGTACCGCTGACACTCCCGCACTGTTCGCTGATTCGTGGTCGTCGAGACGGCCCGGCGTTCTTCTTCCGAGCCGTGAAGCGCGCCGAGAAGGGACACCCGCATGACCAGCACAGGGTTCGACATCTTCGCGGAGTTCGGCCTCGACCCCAGGCCCGACGCGGAGCTGACCAGAGACGAGATCATCTCGCGCAACCTCAAGGTCGTCGACTGGCACTTCCACTCGGAGAACCCGCACGAGGTGGAGAAGGCCGTGGCGCTGTACGCCGACGACATCGTCTGGGAGGCCCCGAGCAGGGGGCTCGTCATGAGGGACGCCGGCGAGGTGCTGGAGGCCTACCGCAACATCTTCCGCACGATGGCCTACCGCAAGACGATCTCCCTGCGTCGGTTCGCCACTGAGGACTTCGTGTTCGACGACCAGATCGCCTGGGCCAAGGTCGTGGGCGACCCCGCGCAGATGCCGGGCATGCCCTTCCCGCAAGGCACCGAGGTCTGTGCCCGCCTGGTGCACTGCTTCCAGATGAAGGACGGCCGGATCTCGCGTGAGATCGCCTACGAGGTCTGGCGCGAGGCTGACAGCGACATCGCCCACGACGACGTGCCCGACGGCTCTGCCGTACAGGTCTTCTCGGGTCTGCCGGACTGAACCCCGTCAGCGGACAGCGCGGAACCCCGGGCCGTTTGGCCACCGAGAAGGGAAACACTGTGAGAGTTGTCGGCTACCTTCAGGACGGCGTCCGGCACGTCGGATCGCTGTGCAACGACAAGGTGACACCGCTGGGAACGACGGAGGCCTTCTACCGGCGCGGCGGGGGCACCGAGAAGGCCGGCGCTCCGGTCCCGGTGTCCGACCTGGAACTGGTCCCGTTCGTGCCGGAGACAGCACGCGTCTTCTGCGTGGGCGTCAACTACAAGGCGCACGCCACCGAAGCCAAGGAGATCGGGGGCATCGAAGCCCCCAAGTTCCCGATGATCTTCGGGCGATGGGCGTCCACGCTCGTGACGGACGGGACGCCGGTGCCGGTCCCTCCGAACGAGGACGGCCTGGACTGGGAGGTGGAACTCGCCGCCGTCATCAAGGACGACGTGTGGGAAGCGACGCGGGAGAACGCCCTCGACCACGTTCTGGGCTACACGGCTTTCAACGACCTCTCGGCCCGGCGCAAGCAGACTGACACCATTCAGTTCACGCTGGGCAAGAACGCGGACCGTAGTGGTCCGATCGGCCCCGTCCTGGTGACCGCCGACGAAGTCGAGGACCCGACGAACCTTCGGGTCATGACACGGGTCAACGGAGAGACGGTCCAGGACAGCAACACCAGTCTGCTGATCCACTCCCTGGCCGAGATCATCACCTACATCACCGACACGGTGACCCTCCGCGCCGGGGACGTCATCGCGACCGGCACCCCGGGCGGAGTCGGAATGAGCTTCACACCACCCCGGCTGCTCGGCCCGGGGGACGTGGTCGAAGTCGAGGTGGAGTCGATCGGCACCATCCGCACGCCCATCATCTCCCGCGCCGAACTCTGATCCGCGACGGATGTGCAGACCAATCCCGGTACAACGAAAGGGAGGCCGCGTGCCCACGGGTCAGCCGCAGGCGCCGCCATACGCTTGGAACCCCTACCGGTCGATTCACTTCGTCCCCGCCTCACGTCCGGACTGGGTGGGGAAGGCGGATGCGGCCGGGGCGGACGCCATCGTGATCGACCTCGAGGACTCCGTTCCACCGAACCAACGAGCCGCCGCCCGCCGGCAGATCAAGACGATGCTCAGCGACGGCTCAGCACTGCGGGCCGACCTATGGGTGCGTACCCTCGACGTGGACAACGCGGAGTTCGAGGACGATCTGGCCGCCGTGGTCCATGAAGGCCTGACCGGGGTCCTGCTTCCCAAGACCGAGTCGGCCGCCCAGGTCGTCGCGGCGTCGTCGCGCCTCCTCCACTTCGAGTCGATGAGAGACCTCGCGCCGGCGAGCACCGCGCTCATCGTGTCGCCGGAGTCTCCCGCCGCCATCCGCGATCTCGGTGACATCCTGCGCGCCGACCGTCGCGTCGTCGGCGTCGGTTTCGCCGGCGCGGACGGTGGAGACCTGTGCAACGCACTGGGGATATCGCAGAGCCGGGACCGGCGGGAGGTCCTCTATCTACGCTCACGGGTCCAGTTCGAAGCCGTCCTCGCGGGCTGTCGGCAGATCATCGAAAGTGTATGGGTCGATCTCAACGACCCCGATGGGTTCGCCGCCGACTGTCAGTTGTCCCGTCGCATGGGATACACGGGGCGCGGAACCATTCACCCCGATCAGATCACGGCGGCCAACGCGGTCTACGGTCCCGGCCCGCAGCAGATCGCGGACGCCCGAGCCTTGTTGACCGCTTACCGCGAAGCGGCGGCGGCCGGCCAGGGAGCCGTCAGACACCGCGGCCGAATGATAGATGCCGCCATGGCCGAAGGGGCGGAGCGCTTCCTCAAGCAGCTGGGTGCCCTCGATGCAGGAGTGTGAGACATGAGCGAGAGCCTCCCACTGGCGGGAATCACCGTCCTCGATGTCGGTCAGGCCATAGCCGGTCCGCTTGTCGGTCAGATCCTCGGGGACTTCGGCGCCGAAGTGGTCAAGATCGAGGATCCGGAGCACGGCGACACCTACCGGCACTGGCTGCCGCGCAAGGAGGGTGTGGAGCTCGGCTGGCTGTCGATAGCCCGTAACAAGAAGTCCGTCACGATGAACCTGCGGGATACACGAGGGGTCCAGTTGCTGAAGGACCTCGTCACCAAGGCCGACGTGGTGATCCAGAGCTTCAAGCCGAGCACCAGTGACCGGCTCGGTATCTCCTATGAGGACCTGGCCGCCGTGAACCCGCGCATCATCGTGGTTCAGGTGTCGGGCTTCGGACAGACGGGCCCTTATCGGGACCGCCCGGGGTTCGGCACGCTCGCCGAGGGGATGAGCGGCTTCGCCGAGATGAACGGCGAAGCGGACGGACCTCCCCTCCTGCCGCAATTTCCCCTGGCCGACAGCGTGGCCGCGCTCTACGCGGTCATCGGTGTCCTCACGGCCGTCCTCGACAGGGACTTGAACGGCGGCGGGAAGGGCCAACTCGTCGACGTCAGCCTCCTCGAGCCGTTGTTCTCGATCCTCGGCCCCATCTCAACCCTCTATGACCAGCTCGGGATCAAGCCCGTTCGGCTCGGGAGCCGTAACCCGGCCAACGCGCCCCGCAATCTCTACCAGACCAAAGACGGAAACTACGTCTCCATCGCGGCATCCGCGCAACAGGTGGCAAGGCGCTGCTTCGAAGCCATCGGCCGTCCTGAACTCTTCGACGACCCTCGCTACGCCACAGCGGCGGCACGCGTGGAGCACGTAGAAGAGGTGGATGGCCTGGTCGGCGACTGGGTCCGCGAACGATCCCGAGAAGAAGTGGTGCAGGTGATGAACGAGCACGGGGTCGCCGCCGCGCCCGTGTTCGACATCGAGGACCTCTCCGCGGACCCGCACGTCCTCGCCCGGGACATGATCCACACCGCGCACCATCACGTGCTGGGGGACGTGCGGATGCACGGCGTCGTACCTCGCCTGTCGCGTACCCCCGGGAGCATCCGGTCCGTGGGGCCGTCGCTCGGGGCACATACCGAGGACGTACTGCAACAACTGCTGCACCTGACCCCTGACGAGATCGGGCAGTTGCGCACCGACGGAGTCATCTGACCATCAGCGCTGACGGAGGAAACAGCCTTGCGGTACGACGTTGCCATCGTGGGATACGGCCCGGTGGGTCAGACGCTTGCCTTGAATCTTGGGCGAAAAGGACATCGAGTGGGCGTCTTCGAGCGCAACGACTCCCTGTGTGGCCAGCCGCGTGCCGGAGGCGGCGACGGCGAGATCATGCGTCTCCTGCAGAACCTGGGTGTGGCGGAGGAGCTCGAGCCGCTCTTCCAGCCATCCCTCGCCTTCGACCTGGTCGACAAGGACTTCAATGTGCTCCGCGTGGGAGGCGATCACGGAGTGAGCACGACCGGATGGCTCCCGTGGTACCTCTACCACCAACCGGACGTCGAGGAAGCGCTCGACAAGGCCATCCGGGAACTCGACAATGTCGACGTGTTCCTGGGGCGTACCGTCGTCGGCGTCGAGCAGGACTCCGACTGCGGCCGGCTGTTCGTCGACGGGCCGGAAGGGCGCTCCACCGTCGAGGCCGCGTATGTCATCGGCGCCGACGGCGCTCGAAGCCAGACCCGTGAGTGGCTGGGTGTGGAGCAGGTCGACCAGGGGTTCGAGCCGGCCTCCTATGTCGTGGTCGACATCAAGCACAGGGATCCCACCGTCGAGATCCCGCGGATGAACCTGATGCGGCAGGTCCTCGACCCGGCTCGCCCGCACTTCGCCTCTCGCTGGAACGGCACGGAACATTCTCGCTGCGAGTTCGCGGTCATGCCCGACGACGATCTGGACGCGATCGTCGAGCCGGAGAACGTCATGAAGATGCTGGAGCAGTTCTGGGACATCGACCCGTCGAACACGACCATCGTACGGAGCACCATCTACACCTTCCGCTCCAAGGTGGCAGAGACGTTCCGTGCGGGTCGGTTCTTCCTCGCGGGTGACGCCGCGCACCTCATGCCACCGTTCCTGGGCCAAGGACTCTGCTCCGGGCTGCGCGACATGGCCAATCTCGCCTGGCGCCTGGACCTGGTGCTGTCAGGCCGTGCTTCCGAGCGCGTCCTGGACGACTACACTCCCGAACGCAAACCGCATGTCGAGGGCATCGCGCGTGCGTCGGCGAGCATGGCCGACATCTGCATCCGGCTCGACCCCGCCACGATGGATGATGCCGCACGTGAGGCGTTCCGGACCGCCAAGTCCGCCGACTTCGACCGGAAGTACTTCGACGGGACTGTCGCCTCCGGTGCAGCGTTCGCCGGGGAGTACTTCATGCAGGCACGCGTCCACCACAACGGTCGCACCGGCAAGATGGACGACATCTTCGGCAACGGCTGGCGTCTCATCTCCCCGAGGAAGATGGACCTCTCTGCACTGGATCCCGAGCTCCGCCGGTGGAGTTCCGGCTTTCTTGAGGTGATCCCCATGTCGCGAGGGCGGCTTGCCGGGGTCGTGATCGACATCGACGCGGCGTACGCGGGCTGGTTCACAGCACATGGGGTGGACTTCGTCATCGAGCGCCCGGATCACTACCTGTTCGGGGCCGGCAAGCTGGAGGACCTGTCCGACGTGCTGGCGCAACTCCGGGAGCTCATCGGAACACCGCAGGCGGCGTAGCCCATGAGTGACAGGCTCGTCCTCCAGGTGATCCTTTGCAGCGTTCGATCCGGCCGCGTCGGAGAGCCCCTCACACGCTGGTTCTCCGACACCGCACGAGCACACGGACACTTCGACGTCGAGGACATCGACCTCAAGGAGACAGCGCTTCCCCTCCACGACGAACCGGACTTCCCGGTCACGCGCAAGTACACGCAGCCGCACACCGTCGCCTGGAGCAAGACGATAGAGCGCGGCGACGCCTACGTCTTCGTGACGCCGGAGTACAACCACGGCTACAGTCCCTCGGCCAAGAACGCCATCGACTACCTCTGCCACGAGTGGGCTTTCAAACCGGTCAGCTTCGTCAGCTACGGCGGCATCTCCGCCGGCACCCGGTCGGTGCAGCAGCTGATGCAGGTGCTGCAGGCGGTCCGTGCCGTGCCGATCGCCGAGCTCGTCGCTGTGCCCTTCTCTCACACCAAGCTCGACGAAGACGGCAACCTCGCCCCCGACGAGCCACTGTCGCTCGCCGCCATCGCAGTCTTGGACGAACTCGCCCGCATGGCAAACGGACTCAAGCCGCTACGCAGGCCTCTGCCGCCACTCTCCTGATCCGGAAGTGGGCAGAAGCGGAAGTCCGAGCGGGGCTGGTATTCAAGTCCGCGCTGTGCAGACGGCGGCGAGGGACCCTGCGGTCGTCTCGAAGGGGGTGCCGACGCCTCCGGGGGTCCCGTCCACCGACGGCAGGCGAGTGCGTGGCCATGGCGGCCTCTTTCAGCTGATCGGTTCGCCGGCCCACGCCGCCTGCAGCAGTAGGGTCAGGTTCGCGTAGGTGACGGGGGTGGGGTTGTTGGCGGGGATCGCCTTGACGATCGGGCCCAGCGCCTTGGCGATGCCGGTCTCCGGCATGCCGTAGTCGCGCAGTGCCCTCGGCGCGCCCAGAAGTTCACGCAGGGCGGCCAGTCCGGCGCTCGCCGTGCGGGTTCCGCACTCCGCGCCGATGGCCTGTGATATGCGTGCTTCCGCTTCGGGGGCGTGCGGGGCGTTGAAGGCCAGAACGTAGGGGAGCACGACCGCGTGGGTCTGGGCGTGCGGGAGATCGAACATGCCACCGAGGACATGGCAGATCTTGTGATGCATGCCGGAGCCGGCCGAGGCGAACGCGACAGCCGCCAGATAGGCGCCGTACAGGGTCTGTTCGATGCCTGCGACGCTCGTCGAGTCCTTGGCCACCTTCGGCAGGCCGGCCGCCAGGGCGCGGATGCCCTCCTGGGCCAGCGCCCGGTCGATGGGGTCGGCGCGTGGCCCCCACATCGAGTCCACGCAGTGGGCCATGGCGTTCATGCCACTGGCCACGGTCATGTCGCCGGGGAGCGTGGTCAGCAGAGCCGCGTCGTAGACGACCGACGCGGGCAGCACCGTGTCGTCCACGCCGGTGGTCTTGGTCTCGCCTTTGGTCAGGCCCCACACGTTGGTCGCCTCGGACCCCGCGTACGTGGTCGGCACCGCGACGATCGGCAGCCCGGTGGTCATCGCCACCGCCTTGGCCAGACCCGTGGTCGAGCCCCCGCCGACGCTGACCAGGATGTCGGCGCCCGCGTCGGCCGCGGCTCGACGGGCCCGCTCCGCAACGTCGACCGGTACGTGCATCACGACTTCCTCATGACGCAGCACGACCGCGATCTCCTTGTCGATGGGGTCGGCCAGCTCCTTCTCACGGTCCGACGCGATGAGCATGACCTTGGTGCCGCCGAGTGCCTCGACCTCCGCCGCCACGGCGGCAGGCGATCCCCCGGCCGCGAACACGACCCGCTGGGGAAGAGTCTCGTGGGTGAATCGCATCAGGCTTCCGTCAGCCACTGTCTGCCTTCCGAGTAGAGCTGCTCGACCGCTGTCCCGGTGAGGCCGGGGAGTCCTGGTTTCACCGTGAAACCCGCCTTCGTCTGCAGGTAGGCCAGGTGCCGGTAGCCGGTCGGGAACCGGTTCAGCAGGTCGGGGTCGAGTGTGAGTGAGGCAGCGGGGTCGACGACGTCGAGCCGGTCCTTCTCGTAGATCGGCTGCCGGCGTACGAGGGTCCAGCGGCCCTCGTGGCGGGCGAGGAAGTCGTAGAAGCGGCCCGTGCAGACGACGTCGACCTCGACGCCGTCGATGCTCGCGCGCTGGTTGATGGTCATCTTCGTCTGGGCGACGGCCCGGTCGCCGTCGATGTCCGCGGTGTGGCCGCCGAGGAAGTGGAGGATGCTGACGCCGTTGTCGAAGCCCTCGCGGCTGGCCTTGATGAAGTCGGCGGCGCTGCCCTGGAACCAGGTGGCGCTCATCCAGCCGTCGCGCGGGTGCCAGACCGTGGCGAAGCGGTCCCAGTCCCCGGCGTCGCGCCACAGCGCCCAGTTCTCGATCAGCTGCCGGATCTCGTTTCGATCGTCGTCGCCCTGCGACATGTTGACTCCTTGAAGGGGGGGAGGGTACGCGGATCTCGTCAGAGAGTCCGGAAGAACTCCTCCAGTTCCCGGTCGAGCTGTCGGGAGGCTTCTGTCTCCCGGGCGTCCGACAGCCATGCCGCTCCCACCGCGGGGCTGAAAGCCGCGGCGAGGAACCACCACCGGGGGAGCGAGGAGCGACGCAGGGGCGCACGCCGTGTCACGTGCGCCTCGCGGTCTCGACGCATCATCAGATGGGGTAGTGGCGGGATCCGGACTGGATGGTGATCCAGCGCAGTTCCGTGAACTCCTCGAGCGCGGCGCGGGAGCCGAATCGGCCCCAACCGCTGGCGCCGACCCCGCCGAAGGGCATCTGGGGTTCGTCGTGCACGGTGGCACCGTTGATGTGGCAGATACCGGACTTGATCCGGCGGGCCACGTCGAGCGCAGCGGCGGCGTCCTTGCCGAAGACGGCGGCGGAGAGGCCGTATTCGGTGTCGTTGGCGACCGCGACGGCCTCGTCGGTCGAGTCGACCTCGATGATCGAGACCACCGGTCCGAAGGATTCCTCGTGGTAGATGCGCATGTCCGACGTGACACCGCGCAGCACGGTGGGCTTGACGAACAGGCCGTCGGCCGTACCCCCGGTCAGGATCTGCGCGCCCTTGTCCCGGGCGTCCTCGATCAGCGCGATGACGTGGTCCCGGGCGGCCGTGTGGACCAGGGGGCCGATCTGGGAGCTGGCGTCGCTCGGGGGCCCGACGACCAGCTTGGCGGCGCGCTCGGCCAGCCGGGCGGACAAATCGTCCGCCAACGCCCTGTTGACGATGACCCGTTCCGTCGACATGCAGATCTCGCCCTGGTTCATGAAGGCCCCGAAGCTCGCCGCCGCGGCGGCCTCCTCCAGATCGGCGTCGGGAAGCACCAGGAAGGGAGCCTTGCCGCCGAGTTCGAGGACCACCCGGGTCAGGTGGCGGCCGCCGAGTTCGCCGATGACGCGGCCGACCCTGCTGGATCCCGTGAAGTTCACGCGGGTGACGGCCGGGTGGGCGATCAGGGCCTCGACGACGGCCGGACCGTCCTCGGGTGCGTTGCTGATGAGGTTGACCGCTCCGGCGGGCACTCCGGCGTCGTGCAGCACCTGGACGATGGCGGCCTGGGTGAGCGGGGTCTGCTCGGAGGACTTCAGCACCACGGTGTTGCCCCACACCAGCGGCCACACGATGGCGCGTACGCCCAGGATCAGCGGGGCGTTCCACGGCGCGATACCGACGACGACACCGACCGGCTGGCGTACACCGAGGGCGGTGAGGCCGGGCACGTCGGACGGGATGACCTCGCCGACGGCCGCGTAGGCCTGGGCCGCCGCCTCCACGAGCATGCCCTTCGCCACGTGCACGTTGAAGCCGCACCACGGAAGCGTGGCACCCATCTCGCGGCTCATCGTGGCGACGATGTCGTCGCTGCGTTCGCCGAGCAGGGCGGCCGCTCGCTCCAGGACCGCCCGCCGGGCGGCCGGCGGGAGACCCGACCACTCGTCGAGAGCGGCCGACGCGGCGTTCACCGCGAGGTCGACGTCCTCGGCGGAGGCCGCGGCGACCCGGGCGATAGGTTCGCCGGTCAGCGCCTCGGTCGTCTCGAAGTAGCGGCCGTCCCGGGCCGCGACGCGCTCGCCCGCGATGAGGAGGTCGCTGGTCCGGACCGCGCCGGACGTGGGTGTCTCGATCTCAGTGGCTGACATGTGTTGCCCCATCTCCACGACAGCGGCGCCATCGCCGCTCGAACCTGCATGTCGAACTCTCTGCGGTCGGCGCCCCGCCCTGAACCCTCTTGTCCGTTCATCGAACAGCGGTGTGGGACCAGGGCGGTCGGCGGCCGGGGTGTCAGACCGGCGGCAGACGCTTGGCCTGGTGCATGTGGGCGAGCCGCCAGCCCTGGGCGGTCGCCTCCCACACGCGCGTCACCGCCTCCTGGACCGGGAACGGCGGAAGGTTCTCGTCGAAGACGATGTGCATCTCCTGCAGACACGTGGTGATCGCGGTGTTGCCGCGCACTGTGATGCTCAGTTCCTCGGCCTTGGCGAAGACGTGGCGGCGGCGGGTCCAGGTGAAATGGGCGAAGGTCCTGGCATCGTCGATCTTCCCGACCGGGCCGTGGACCGCCCGGCTGTCGTCGAGCATGAGGGCGGTCATCGCCTCCTCGCCCTCGGTGAGCGCCACCAGCCAGGCGGCCTCCGCCTCTTCGATCGCCCGTACGGTGGTGGCGGCTGTGGCGGATGTCGTCGTCATAGATCAAGCTCCAGAATCGGTGAGTGTGCTCGGGAGGAGCACGTCGTGAACAGGCCGTCGGCGCGTTCGCGGTCGGTCAGGATGTCGTCGCGGTGGTCGGGCTCTCCGGCGAGGACGCGCACGATGCACTCCCCGCAGATCCCCTGCTGGCAGGAGTAGGGGGCGTCGACGCCCGCCGTGAGCAGGACGTCGAGGACGCTCTCGCCCTCCTTGATCTCGTATTCGCCGCCGGTCTTGGCGAGCCGCACCGTGAACGCGCCGCCGCCGGCGGGCGAGCCGGTGTCCTGCGTGGGGGCGAAGCGCTCCTTGTGGATCGCTTCGGCGGGCCATCCCGCTCCCTGGGCGGCGGAGATCACGAAGTCCATGAATCCTCCGGGCCCGCAGACGTAGATCGCCGTGTCGGGGGAGGGCGGGCCGAGGTCGCCGGCGACGGTGAACCGCTGCTCGTCCGGTCCGTCGTCGAAGTGCAGCCGGACACGGTGGTTGTGCTCCAGCTCGTCGAGGAACGCCGACTCGGCCCGGCTGCGCGCGCAGTAGTGCAACTCGTAGTCCGCGCCGCCTGCTTCGAGCGCGTGCGCCATGGCGAGCAGGGGGGTGACGCCGATGCCGCCGGCCACCAGCAGATGGCGGCTTGCCTGGTCGGACACGCCGAACCGGTTGCGCGGACGGGAGATCCGCAGCCGGTCGCCCTCGCGCAGCCGGTGCATCCCGAGCGAGCCGCCGCGTGACGCCGTCTCGGCCAGCACGGCCAGCCGGTAGCGGGTGCGGTCGTGCGGCGGGCCGCACAGGGAGTACTGGCGGATCAGCCTGGCGCCGTCCACGAGTACGTCGACATGGGCGCCGGCGGCGAACTCCGGGAGTTCGGCGCCGGCGGGACTGATCAGGTCGAGCACCACGATCCGGGCGGTCGCGTCGTGCCGGGCGACCACGATGGTGTCGAGCCACTCGTCGCTCATGCCGCCGCTCAGTTCACAGCGGTGGCGGAGGCGTCGGCGTTCTCGCTCGTGGGACGCCTGCCGAGGGTGAACAGACCGGACTGGGTGTGGTGGACCTCCGACGCGTCGCGGATGACGTTGATGGGATCACGCCCGGCCTCGACGTCGTCGGCCATCGTCAGGAGCATCCGGCGCAGCATGACGACGCCGCGGTCTCCGGTGGCCAGGGTCTCCTCGGAGTCCAGGGTGATGGCGCCCTGCGAGCCCTGGGCCTCGGCGTCGCCGGGGAACCTCTGGCGCTCCTCGTCGGTCAGTTCGTGGTTCTGCTTGCCGTTCTGCGTGATGCCGATGACGAAGCGGACCATGCGTTCGTGGTCGGCGGTGCGGATGGAGAAGAAGAGGCGGTGGCTGGTGTCGTCGGAGGGCACGACCCACAGCAACTGGTCCGGCCGTATGTCGGGGGCCATCTTCACGAAGTCCGCCAGGCCGAAGACATTGGGAAGGTGCTGCTCGACGGCGAAGCCGTACTCGGTGACCTCGCCGTCCTCGCCCTCGACCTCGAAGCGCTGGGTGTACTTCACGCCGTGGGCGGTGCGTTCGTAGGTCAGGCGATCGGCGATGGTGGCCGGGTCGAAGAAGTTCTCGGGGTAGCCGAAGGTGCCGGTGCCCAGCATCTGGTAGCCGCTGTGGGTGGAGTGCAGCCAGGTGACGTGGGTGGGGTCGGCGGAGTTCTCGTAGATGTTGAGCCAGCTGAAGTCGGCCGGCATGCCGGTGACCGCGGCGTGCGGGACCGGCCAGCTGGCGAAGTACCCCTCGCCCTCGGCGGGGTTCTCCAGGGCGTCGTAGCGGGGGAGTTCGGGCTTGAGTTCGGGCGGGCCCATGTAGACGAAGACCAGGCCGTAGCGCTCCGCGACGGGGTACCAGGGCTGACGGGCGGCGTCGCGCCTGCGCCCGAGGGCCGGCTCGCAGGCCTGCTCGATGCAGTGACCCTGGACGTCGAACTTCCAGCCGTGGTAGCAGCAGCGGATGCCGTCGTCCTCGACCCGGCCGTAGAAGAGGCTGGCGCCGCGGTGGGTGCAGCGCTCGATCACGACACCGGGGTTGCCCTGCCCGTCGCGGAAGACGACGAGATCCTCGCCGAGGACGCGGGTCTTGTGCGGCAGGGCGCCGGCGACGAGCGTCTCGGAGCTGGCGACGGGGTGCCAGTAGCGGCGCAGGGCCTCGCCCATGGGCGTACCGGGCCCGACCTCGCGGAGGCGGGCGTTGTAGGAGGGTTTCGGGCGGCCATAGCCGGTGCCGGTGTCGGTCTGTGGTGCGGTGGTGGTCATCGTGCTGTCTCCCGTGCGGCTCGGGGGCACAGCCGGTGGCCCGTGCAGGGCGTGATGTGGGGGGACCTGCGAGGGCTCCGTCGGGTGCGACCCTCAAACTGATAAGTGGATTCACATTCGCATTTCTCTTCCTCGGGCGTCAAGAGGAAGTTCTGCCGAGGCCTTGACGGGGAGGCTGTGCGGTGACCGGAGCGGATGTCGGCTCCGTATACGGTGGGCGGGTGACTACCGAACCGTCGCTCGATCTTCCGCAGCCACAGCAGGCGCGCAGTCGGCGGACCCAGCAGCGGATCCTGGAAGCCGGCACGGCCCTTCTCGAGGAGGGTGGCACCGAAGCGCTCACCATCGCGGCCGTCGCCGCTCGGGCGGGCGTCTCCGTGGGCAGTGTGTACCGGCGTTTCGGCGGCAAGGACCGACTGATCGCGGGTCTCCAGCACGCCATGATCGAGGAGTTCCGCGCCGACATCATCCGCCGGTTCGCTCCGCTGCGCGGCGATGCGGCCACGATGGTCGCCTCGGCGGTCGCCGGGCTGACCGAGACGTTCGAGGCGCACGCGCGTCTGATGCGCGTCTTCGTCATCGCGAGCACCACCGATCCCGCGGTGGCCCGGGCGGGATCGGCGGCCAGCATCGACGCCGGCCAGGTCTTCCGGCGGTTCCTGGAGCCGCTCGTGCCGATGATCGACGCGCCGGAGCCCGAGTTGCGGCTCGATGTCGCCTTCCGCCTGGTGTACGCGGCGTGCATGAACCGTGTGCTGCACGGCGAACGCTTCGAGTCCGAGCGGCCGCTGACGTGGGGTCAGCTCACCGACGAACTGGTCGACGCCGTCTGCCTGTACCTGCTCGGTGCGCCGCCGAAGTGAGCCGCCGGGTGGATCTCCCGATGCGAATGTGATTCCATCTTCACATTCGCACCCGGCGGCGGCACCCGGCCCGAGCCACGGGTGACGGCCGGTCGACCGCTCGGTCGACGAGGGAAGGGACCGCTCCATGCGAGAGCCGCTCAGCTACGAGAT
This sequence comes from Streptomyces griseorubiginosus, assembly GCF_017614965.1. Lineage (GTDB taxonomy): Bacteria > Actinomycetota > Actinomycetes > Streptomycetales > Streptomycetaceae > Streptomyces > Streptomyces griseorubiginosus_B. The sequence continues at coordinate 74,535 of NZ_WVUG01000001.1, forward strand.
CGCCCACGGTGCCGCGCTTGCCGCTCTGGAAGCGGGAAGAGCCGAGGGGCACAAGGTGTGCGCCGTCGTGGTCAACCGCAGTGGCGTCACGAAGGTCCTGCTCAGTGATGACGGGGTCGGTCTTCTCGGTGTGGAGACCGCGCGACGCAAGGCCTACACCTCCGCCGTCAGCGGTGTCCCGACGGCCAAGTTCGCCGCCTTCGCCGCATCTCCCCAGATGCAGGTCGCGCCTCCCCACCTGGTCGACTCCAACCTCCTGCCCGTCGCCGGCGGCGTGCCGATCGTGACGGCCGACGGGGAGGTCATCGGCGCCATCGGTGTGGGCGGCGCGGACGACACCACGGACGACCGGATCGCGAACCAGGCACGCGACGCGGTCGCGAAGATCGTGGCGTAGGGCTCCTGCGCGGAAATCCGCGGGCGTCCCAGGCCCCTCGCTCTCAGGCAGCCGTCCGGATGACTCCCACGGTGCGCACCAGGTGCGGCTCGGAGCGGTCGGCACGGTGGGCGACGGCCAGCTCCACGCGTGCGTCGGCCCCGGTCAGCGGCACGTAGGCGACACCGTCGAGCGCCAGCGCGGTCACCGGTTCCGGCACGACGGCGACGCCGAGACCACCGGCCACGAGCGTGACCAGCGTCGAGGTCTCGCCGACCTCGTGACGCAGGTGCGGCTCGACACCGGCGTCCCGCAGGAGACCCAGCACGACGTCGTACATCACGGACCGGCGGTCCGCGGAGTGCACGATCAGGTCGGCGCCGGCGAGGTCCGTGACGCGCAGGCGTTTCCGGCGCGCGAGGGGGTGCTCGACCGGTACGGCCACCACCAGCCGGTCCCTGCGCAGGGTGTGCACGGTGAGGGAGAGGTCGGCCGCCGGCGGACGCAGCAGCGCCACGTCGATCGCGCCGGTGCGCAGCGCCTCGACCTGGTCGGGTGCGAGCATCTCGCCGCGGAAGGAGAAGTCGACACCGGGCAGTTCCTCCGTGAGCCGGCGCGAGAGCGCGGGCAGGAGGCTGTACGTCGCCGAGCCCACGCACCCGATCGCGAGGTGCCCCACCGAGCCGGCGGCGACGAGCCGCGCGTGCTGGGCGGCCTCGTCGACATCGGCCAGGATGCCGCGCGCCCGCTGGAGATAGGCCCGGCCGGCCTCGGTCAGGTCGACACGGCGCGTGGTGCGGTGCAGCAGCTCGACGCCGAGCTCGGCCTCCAGCTGCCGGATCTGCTGGGACAGCGGGGGCTGCGCCATGTGGAGCCGCTCGGCGGCACGGCCGAAGTGCCGTTCCTCGGCCACCGCCACGAAGTACCGGAGATGACGCAGATCCATATCTCACTCATATCAATCGGCTTGGATATGCGTACTTCAGAATATCGCGGCCCGGGACTAGCGTCACTGACATGAGCGCTTTCATCTATGCCGCGACCCGGACGCCGTTCGGCCGCTTCAACGGCGCGCTGGCCGGTGTCCGCCCGGACGACCTCGCCGCCGCCGCGATCACCTCGACGCTCGCCAGGGTCCCCGGTCTCGACCCCGCCGCGATCGGCGACGTGGTGTGGGGCAACGCCAACGGCGCCGGTGAGGAGAACCGCAACGTCGGCCGCATGGCCGCGCTGCTCGCCGGCCTCCCGGTGAGCGTGCCCGGCACCACGGTCAACCGGCTGTGCGGATCGAGCCTCGACGCGGCGATGACCGCCAGCCGCACCATCGAGTCAGGCGACGCCGAGGTTGTGCTCACCGGGGGTGTGGAGTCGATGACGCGCGCACCCTGGGTGCTGCCCAAGTCGGCGAAACCGTTCCCGGCGGGCGACGTCACCGCTGTCTCGACCACCCTCGGCTGGCGGCTGGTCAACCCGCGGATGCCGAAGGAGTGGACGGTCAGCCTCGGCGAATCCAACGAGCAACTCCGCGAACGGTTCGGGATCTCCCGGGAGCGCCAGGACGAGTTCGCCGCCCGCTCCCACCAACTCGCCCACGCAGCTTGGGAGTCGGGCTTCTACGACGACCTGGTGGCGCCGGTCGACGGCGTCGACCTCACCCGCGACGAGGGGATCCGGCCCGGATCCACACCGCAGGTCCTGGCGGGCCTCAAGCCGGTCTTCCGCACACCGGAGCAGGGCGGCACCATCACCGCGGGCAACGCCAGCCCGCTCAACGACGGCGCGTCCGCGGTGCTGCTGGGCAGCGAGAAGGCCGCCGCCGCGATCGGCGCCGATCCCCTCGCCCGTATCGCCGGCCGCGGTGTGATGGCGCTGGAACCGCAGTCCTTCGGGTACGCCCCGGTCGAGGCCGCCAACCGTGCGCTGGCCCGCGCCGGGATCGGCTGGGACCAGGTGGGCGCGGTCGAGCTGAACGAGGCCTTCGCGGTGCAGTCGCTCGCCTGCCTGGACGCGTGGAAGATCGACCCCGCCATCGTCAACCAGAAGGGCGGCGCGATCGCGATCGGCCACCCGCTGGGCGCCTCGGGCGGCCGCATCCTCGCCACGCTGGCCAAGGTGCTGCGCGAGACACGGCAGCGCTACGGCGTCGCCGCGATCTGCATCGGAGTGGGCCAGGGCCTGGCCGTCGTACTGGAGAACTGCGCGGCCACGGAGGCGGCCCAGTGAGCCGGGCGGAGCTGGTCGACAACGCCGATGCGGCGGTCGCCGGGATCGAGGACGGGTCCACCGTCCTCGTAGGCGGCTTCGGACTGGCCGGCATGCCGTTCGACTTGATCGACGCGCTCATCCGCCAGGGCGCCAAGGACCTCACCATCGTGTCCAACAACGCCGGCAACGGCGACGTCGGCCTGGCCGCTCTGCTGGCCGCGGGCCGGGTGCGCAAGGTGCTCTGCTCCTTTCCGCGCCAGGCCGACTCCTGGGTCTTCGACGACCTCTATCGAGCGGGGAAGATCGAACTGGAGGTCGTCCCGCAGGGCAACCTCGCCGAGCGCATGCGCGCGGCCGGTGCCGGCATCGGCGCCTTCTACTGCCCGACCGCGGTCGGCACGCCGCTGGCCGAGGGCAAGGAGGTGCGGGAGATCGACGGCCGCACCTACCTGCTGGAGTACCCGATCAAGGGCGACTACGCGCTGATCGGCGCGCATGTCGCGGACACCCTGGGCAACCTCGTCTACCGCAAGACCGCCCGCAACTTCGGACCCGTCATGGCCACGGCCGCCACGACGACCATCGTCCAGGTCGAACAGGTCGTCGAGCCGGGCGCGCTCGACCCCGAAGCCGTCGTCACCCCGTCCATCTACGTCGACCGGATCGTCCAGGTGACGGCCCGTCACTACACCGTCCAGGGGGCACGATGACCACCACGACCATCGATCACCGCCTCTCCATGGACGAACTGGCCGCCGTCATCGCACGCGACATCCCGGCCGGTTCCTTTGTCAACCTCGGCATCGGACAGCCCACCAAGATCGCAGACCATCTGCCGGCCGACTCCGGGGTGGTGCTGCACACCGAGAACGGCATGCTCAACATGGGTCCCAAGGCCGAGGGCGACGCGGTCGACCCCGACCTCACCAACGCCGGCAAGGTCCCGGTCACCGAACTGCCGGGCGCGGCCTACTTCCACCACGCCGACTCCTTCGCCATGATGCGCGGCGGACACCTCGACGTCTGCGTCCTCGGCGCCTACCAGGTCGCCTTCAACGGCGACCTCGCCAACTGGCACACCGGCAAGCCCGACGACATCCCCGCCGTCGGCGGCGCCATGGACCTCGCCATCGGCGCCAAGGACGTCTACGTGATGATGACCCTCTTCACCCGCTCAGGCGAGCCCAAACTCGTACCGCGGTGCACCTATCCCCTCACCGGCGTCGGCTGCGTCAGCCGCGTCTACACCGACCACGGCGTCTTCGACGTCGGCACCGAGGGCGTACGGATCAGGGAGACGTACGGCATCGGCGCCGGCGAACTCGCGGAGCGATGCGGCATCACGCTCCCTTAGGTTCCCCACAGCCGCGCACCTGTCGATGGCCTCGGCGCCACCTCCCCCTCCGGGGTGGCGCCGAGGCCATCGACGTATCGCGTTACTTGCCGCCGGCGATCTCGATGTAGGTGTTTCCGGTGACCGGGCGGTGGTCGTAGGTGCCGGTGACGGCGGCGCTGCCTTCGTAGCCGGGTCCGGGCACCAGCAGTTCCTGGTTCTTGGCGTAGACGGTGACGTTCAGCTTGGCGTGCTCGCCGGGGATGCTGACCTTCCAGCGCGTGGGGTAGCTCCTGCCGCTCGTCGGGCTGGTCCAGCGGGTGGACTCGTCCGGCGTGAGGGTCGCCTCCGCGACGGTCTGCGTGCCGTCGGGCTTCACGATGGTGGCGAAGTTGTTCGTCTTGTCGCCGTACTTCTGGTTCCAGACGCTGACCTCGTCGCCGTTGGACAGGTTGAGGTTCATCCAGGACCAGGACGCGGTGCCGGAGGTGAGGTCGGGCAGGGGTCCCCACTGGCGGTCCAGCCAGGACTGCCCGCGGAGCTTCTCCGTGCGGCCGTTGAGGGTCAGGGTGCCGGAGGTGTCCACGGTGGGCAGGGCGTATTCGTAGTTGGCGTACTTCGCGTCACCGAACATGGGGAAGTAGCCCGTCCCCAGGTTGTAGAGCACGCTTCCGCGGGGGCGCAGTGTGACGTCGATGGTTCCCTCCGCGACCTTGGCGCGCAGCTTCATCTCCGTGGCGTCGCCGGTCCAGGTGATGTTGTCGGTGTGGATGTCCACGCCCTGCTTGTCGGACAGGCCCTTCCCGGACGGGAGGGGGATCTCCGACCGCGTGTACCAGCCGGTGTCCTCGTTGACCACCGAGACCTTCGAGACGGCGCCTGCCTGCTTACCGATGCTGGAGTTCAGGTAGTGGACCAGGAAGCCGTACCGGTGGCCCCCGGCGGTCACGTGCGCGGTGATGTACCAGGACTGGTTGGGCTGGCCGGGGTCGTAGGTGAGCTTCGCGGCGGGGTCGACGAGGACCGGGACGCTCGTCTTGGACAGCCCCTTCGGGGAGGTGGCGGGGTGCGCCGGGGCCGGACCGGCGGTCGTCGCCGTGGCCGTTCCTCCCGAGGCGAGGGTGAGTGAGGCGATGAGCGCGGCGGCGATGCCGGCGGCGCCGAGGGTGGCGGTCTTGCGCATCATGACTCCTTGTTCGGATTGCTGTACTTGTGTGGCGATGGCGTACGAAACTGTTTCGTACTCTCTTGAGTCGCACTGACGGACGGGCGGAAACCTGTAGCGGGTGCTCCCCTGGAAGGTGGGGTGCGGAGGGCTGTCGGGAGTGCCGTACGGTCCGTCCCGTTCGGACTTCCCGAAGATAATCCTACACCCGTAGGATTATCTTCGGGTCGTTCGGTGTCAAGCAGGGATCGGGTGCCATGATCGCGACGGCTACGCTGATTCGACCGACGGGCGGACGCCCGTGCAACCGTTTGAGGAGGACGTTTGGCGGACAAACCGAGCACGACCCGGCGCCCTGGGCGCCCCAGGGCGGATTCCACCGCCGTGCCCGGGGAACGGGACGTGCTGCTACGCGGCCTGGAGGCGTTCGCGACGCTCGGATACGACCGGGCGTCGGCGCGGGAGCTCGCACGTCGTCTGGGGGTCGGGCCCACGTTCATCAACGACCGTTACGGTTCCAAGGCGGCCTACTGGCGTGCGGTGGTGGACGCCGCGCTAGGCGCCCAGCTCGCGGGCATGGCGCAGCCCACTCCGGGAAGCGCCGACGAGGACGTGGTTCGGCAGTTCGTCATGGAGTTCTACCGGGTCAGCATCGACGAGCCGTACCTCGCCATGCTGATAGCGGATGAGTCGACACGGGACACCGAGCGACTGGACTACCTCTACGAGCGGTACATCGAGCCGCAGCTGGCCCTCGTCGTGCCCAGCATCGAGAGGTTGATGGCGGCCGGGCGCATGGCACGGGTCCCGATGGACATCGTGTTCTTCGCCATCATCGCTCCCGTCTCGGGACTGGTGCAGGAACCCCTCGCCCGGCGCCTGGGCAGCCCGGAAGGCATGCAGCAGGCGGACCGCCTCGCCAGGGCGGAGGCCCTGGCCGGCCTGGTCGTGGAGGGGCTGCTGGCCACAAGAGGGTGAGCCCGGCACCGGTCAGGCGGCCGGGGCGGTGAGGACGGTCTTGGCGGCCAGCCGGAGATTCCTGATCATCGGATTCGGGTCGCCCTTGCGGCTGGCCAGGACGACCTGGCTGGGGGGAGCGCCCTCGACCGGTACGGTCACGAGGTCGGGACGCAGTGAGCTGCGCCGGTCGCCGACCGGTAGCACGGCGATCGCCTCGCCGCTCGCGACGAGTTCGAGCTTGTCCTCGTAGCTTTCGATCGGCGGTACTCCGGACCCGAGGATCCGGTAGGAAGTCCAGCCCGCGGTCTCGAACGCACACGGTGCCGCCTCTTCGCCGGCCAGTTCTTCCGCGGTCACCGACGCGCGGTCGGCCCAGGGGTGGCCGCGCGGGACGACGAGCATCCGGGGCTCCTCGTACAGGGGTGTGGTGACCACGTCGTCGTCGGCGAGCGGCAGCGGGGTCCGCGCGATCAGGGCGTCGACGCGCTGGTCGGACAGTGCCCCGACCTCGCGGCAACTCAGATGCCGGGTGGCGATCTCGGCGTCCGGGTGACGGCGGCGCAGTTCCCGTACGGCGGCGGTGATCACCAGGTCTTCGACGTAGCCGATGGCGATTCGTTCGGTCCGGGCTTGTTCACGCACGGCCAGCTCGGCCTCGCGGGCGGCGCGCAGCAGGGCCTGGGCCCGGGGCAGGAACGTCTGGCCGGCCTGAGTGAGCCGGGTGCCCTGGGGGGTGCGGTCCAGCAGGCGTGTGCCGAGATACTTCTCGAGCCGTTGGATCTGGCGGCTCAGCGCCGGTTGGGCCACGTGCAGTTCGGCGGCGGCCCGGCCGAAGTGCTGGTGTGCCGCGACCACGGTGAAGTAGCGCACCAGGCGCAGTTCCAGGTCCTGTCCGAGATCGTTCACCCGTCTCAGGGTACGCGTCATGCCGTTTCGGAATGACCGGGTTGCCGAACCGGTCTTGGACGGCCAAGGCGAGCCGGGCCTTGACTGAAGGGGCAACGTCTTTCCGAGAAAGCGACAGGTGTGATGAAGGCGATCCAGTTCCACGAGGCGGGCGGGCCGGAGGTTCTGCGGTACGACGAGGTGCCGGTTCCCGGGATCGGCCCGGGCGAGGTGTTCGTCCGGGTACACGCGGTGGGCGTCAACCCACCGGACTGGTACCTGCGCGAGGGGATGAAGGTCATGCCGGCCGAGATGAGGCCGACGCTTGACTTCCCCCTGATCCCGGGAACGGACATGTCGGGCGTGGTCGAGGCGGTCGCTCCGGACGTGGCGGGGTTCGCCGTCGGTGACGAGGTCTTCGGCATGCTGCGGTTCCCCGGATTCGACGGCCGGACGTACGCCGAGTACGTGGCCGCGCCGGCTTCGGACCTGGCGCACAAGCCGGCCGGCATCGACCACGTGCAGGCGGCCGGGGCGCCGATGGCCGTGCTGACGGCCTGGCAGTACCTCGTCGATCTCGGCCACGACGTCCCATCTCCCTTCACCGGCAAGGTGCACCAGCCGGTGCCGATCACGCCGGGGATGACCGTGCTGGTCAACGGTGCCGCCGGTGGAGTGGGCCATTTCGCCGTACAACTGGCGAAGTGGAAGGGCGCACACGTCATCGCGGTGGCCTCGGGCCGGCACGAGCAGTTCCTGCGCAAGCTCGGCGCCGATGAGTTCATCGACTACACCACGACGCGGGCCGCGGACGTGGTCAGCGGCGTCGACCTGGTCATCGACACCGTCGGTGGCCCGGACAGCTCACGCTTCCTGAGCGTACTCAAGCGCGGCGGCACCATGCTTCCGGTGTTCTTCGCCGAGTACGACCCGGGAGTGACGGCGCGTCTGGGCATCACCGTCTCCAATATTCAGGTGCGTTCCAACGGCCCCCAACTCGCCGAGATCGGACGCCTCTTCGACGAGGGCAAGCTCCAGGTCGGGGTGGACAGCACCTACCCGCTGGCCGAGGCGGGGCGCGCGCACACGCGGGCCGCGCAGGGCCACATCCAAGGCAAGATCGTGCTGACGGCGGTCTCGCCGGCCTGAAGACGCAACCACCATCTTCCCCGGGGACGCGCGCACGGGTCGACAGGGGACGCTTTCACCTGCTGCGCGGCTTCGCGCTCGCCACCCGCTCCAGCGAGTGCGGCGCGACCTCGAAGCCGCCGACCGCCTGGCCGCAACGACACCCTGCACGCGGGCTTCCTCGCCACCGTTCGCGCTGACCCCGGCCGGCGCCTGATCGTCATGGCGTGTGTCGCGTGCGCCGCTTTCCTGGCCTCCGCGGTGGAGACCGGGGCCGTCAGGGCCTGACGCCCACGTCAGACACCGGCTCTGGTCGGCAGCGGAGAACAGGGAAGAACCGTTTCCCCAGATGTGTAGGTTCTGTGTGCGTGGCGTGGTTGAATCATGCACAACTCGGCCAGGTGGCTTGATCTGATCGACCGGTTTCCCGTGCCCGGCACGCGTCACGGGCCCCGTGCGCTCCCTTCCTGTCCGCCGGGCCGGGCTGTGACCGTCGTCGCCCTGCAACGTCGAAGTCGACGTCGTGCCTGCTGGGCGGCGTGCCGTCCCGCAGGAAGGAACCGTCGTGAACGCCACCGTCTCCAACTTCCATTACGGCGCCGTGACCCCCGTGGCCGCCTACTTGATGGCCTGCCTCGGCGCTGCACTGGGGCTGCGATGCACGACGCGTTCGCTGCGCCGCCCGCAGCGACGAGCCGGCTGGCTGGCACTGGGAGCCATTTCGATCGGCTCGGGCATCTGGACGATGCACTTCATCGGCATGATCGGATTCAGCGTCCAGGGCGCTGCGCTCGGTTACGACACACCGAAGACCCTGTTGAGTCTCGCCGTCGCCATCGCGGTGGTCGCGGTCGGTGTGTTCCTCGTCGGCTACCGCGGCGGCTCACCAGCGAACCTGGGCGTCGCGGGGACGATCACCGGACTCGGTGTCGCGGCCATGCACTACCTGGGCATGGACGCTGTCCACACGGACGGGACCCTGCACTACGACACGACGACGGTGGCGTTGTCCGTCGTGATCGCGATCGCGGCGGCCACGGCGGCTCTGTGGGCGGCCGTTTCCATCCACACGTTCTGGTCCAGCCTCGGCGCCAGCCTGGTCATGGGAGTGGCTGTCACCGGAATGCACTACACCGGGATGACCGCGGTCTCCGTTCACATCACCGGGGCCAGTGGCGCGTCACAGTCGTCCAGCGACCTGATCTCGTTCCTCCTGGCGATGCTCGCCGGCCCGCTCGTGGTCCTCCTGGTGGCGGCTGTGATCGTGATGTTCGACCCCGACTTGATGGTCGGAGACGAAGCACCGATCCGGGCGGTCGCGGGGACGGGGACCTACGACTCCGCCGGGCCGTATCCGTCCCAGTACCCGGCGCACAACCAGACGCACCGTACGGAGGGTTACACGCCCTGAAGGCCGTGCGCCGGGCCCTCGGGTGCGTCTGTGCCTTCAGCTCCCGGACGGGCGAGGTCAGCGCAGTCCGGCGAAGAGGTCGTTCTCGGGCACGGCCGTGCCGGTCGGGTCCTGGACACGCAGGAAGGTCTCCGTGCCCATCAGTTCGCCGAACCTCTCCTGGCCCATCTTGAGGAAGAAGATGTTGTCGCCCTGGCTGGCGTGCGCGGCCAGCGCGTCGAACTTCTGGCCGCTGAACGCGGTGGCGTCCACCCACGTGGTGATCTCGTCGTCGGGAAGCCCGATCTCGGCCATGGCGGCGGCCTCGGCGGGGTCCGGCTCCGGCACGTCCTGACCGGACTCGCGCATGAACTCGCCGAACCGCCGCATCGCCGAGTGGGGCATCGTGGTCCAGTACACCTTCGGAGTCAGCTCGGTCAGCTTCAACGCCGCCATGGTGACGCGGTGGGCCTGGATGTGGTCGGGATGGCCGTAGAAGCCGTTCTCGTCGTAGGTGACGACCACATCGGGCCGGTAATGCCGCATGAGTTGGGCGAGCCGGCCGGCGGCTTCCTGGACGGGGGTCTGCCAGAAGGAGTGGGGGGCGTCGTTGGTCGGCCAGCCCATCATCCCGGAGTCGGCATAGCCGAGCATCTCCAGATCGCTGACCTTCAGAATGTCGCAGCTCGCCTCGAGTTCCTCGCGGCGCATCGCGGCGACGGCCGCCGGATCGTGCCCGGGATCACCCGGCTTGACACCTCCCGGTCCGTCACCGCATGCGCCGTCGGTACAGGTCACGAGCACCGTGCGAATTCCTTCCGCCGCGTATCGCGCCAGGACTCCTCCGGTTCCGGTGGCCTCGTCATCGGGGTGGGCGTGCACGGCCATGAGCGTCAAAGGCCGGTCCGTCATGAAACAGTCCTCCTGCAGAGCTACGTCGTGGTCCAAGCAGTACGGCGGGCCTGCCGCGATGCTGGTGCCAGGATCTTGGCGGGGCGCACGGTCCTGCGGTTTCTGTGGTTCCCGCCCGTGCTGTGCCACCTTCTTGCCGATGCAACCGCTCCGGCAGGGCGGTCTGTTCCCGGCGCGCCGACTCGGCACCGGTTGTGGTCGATTATTGGGTGCGGCTGAACAAGGTGGATGGGCAGCCGACATCGACTCAGGCGCGCCCCGCCCGGCCCGGTGCGGCGTGGTCGCCGAACCGGGTGCGGAAGGGACGGGGTGCCGTCGGTCATGGCAAGTGCCCGAGGTTCGGGCCCAGCGGGCGCCGTCAAGTGTGGCCCTGCGTCCCGATGGGTGCTGCATGATCGCCGACCGGCCGCAGTGCCCGGACCTCCTCCACAACGGCCCTTCCCGCCCGCAGAGCTGCGACGGGATCAGCCGCCTCGTCCAGTTCGACGAGGACGACGTCGGCGCCGGGCGTCAAGGACATCGCGTCGGCCCATGCCTTCCAGTCCACGATGCCGGTGCCCAGTTCGGCCATGAAGGGCTGTTGCTGGGCGAAGACCGTCTCGTCGATGGTGAGTTCGACGTCGATCGGCTTGACCGCGTCCTTCCAGTGCGCGAGCGCGATGCGCTGGGAGTGACGGCGCGCGACGGCGACGGGGTCGCCGCCACCGAGCGCGATGTGGCACGAGTCGGGGCACAGCCACACGTAGCGCGGATCGGTCAGGGCCATGAACAGGTCGATGTCCCTCTCGTACCAGAGGGTGCTGTTGGACTCCGTGTGGAAGGCGAGCTTCACGCCGTACCGGGAGACGGCCTCGCCGACCGCGTGGGCGATGTCGGCCATCCGGGTCATGTACGCGGCGTCCACGAAGAAGGGCGGTCGTGTCCCGAACGTCGTCCGCATCGGCAGTCCGGTGACGAGCAGTTCCGCCCCCGCCTCGGCGAGGAAGGCGGCGCGTCGCTCCGCGTCGGCGACGATCGCGGGCAGGTTGCCGCCCTGCAGCCAGTCGGGGGCGTCGCTGCCGGCGACGAAAGCGCTCACCACGAACAGGCCGTGTGCCGCCAGCTCACGCCGGAAGGCATCCGCGTCACCGAAGGCGCGCAGAGCCGAGTCGATGTCGCCGGGTGCGAAGGTCAGCTCCAGGCCGGTCACCCCGGCTTGGGCGAGTGCTTCCATCACTCGTGCCCAGAAGAGCCGGGGGTGGTCGTGGGCCCAGGCGCGCAGGGTGTCGGCGGAGTCCAGTCCCCAGAAGTCCGGGTGGTAGAAGGTGATGACGTCGGTCGCGAAGCGCGGTGCCGGCGGTGCCGGCGGATCCAGGAGTGTCATGCGGCGCCTGCGCGGGCGTTGTAGACGGTGACGCCGTGGGCGTCGACGGCGTCGCGGTAGCCGCGGAACACGGCGAGCGCCTCGTCCCGCAGCACATCCTGTACGACCGTGATACCGCGCGCCTCGAACTGTTCGGCCCAGTCCGCGCCGAGTGGGCCCTCGTCGAAGGTCGTGATCTCCTCCAGGTCCGGCCCCTCGCCCGCGACCACGAGACCCCGCACCCCGGACCACATCGTCGCGCCGTAACAGAGCACGCAGGGACGCCAGTTGACTACCAGCTCGTGCGCCGGCTGTCCCTCGCCCCCGAGGTCCCAGCCTCCGGTCGCCTTCTGCGCGAGGCCCAGCGCGAGGACCTCGGCGTGCGCGCTGGATACACCGGAGGCGAGTACGACGTTCACGCCGACCGAGACGATCCGGCCGCTGTCCTGCTCGGCGACGAGTGCCGCGAACGGACCGCCGTTGCCCTCACGCCAGTTGCGGTCGGCGAGGCGGTGCACGAGGCGCATCCGGTCCTCACGGTCGGAGATGACGGCCGGCACGTCGGCGAGTTCGTCGTCGATCCACGCGGGCAGCGCCACGCGGTATTCCTTCGGGATGTCGATCACGGTTCCAAAGCCCTCTCAGTTGATGGCGGACGCGGTGATGCGTTCGGCAACGGCGCGCGCGGCCCGTACGGCGGTGACCGCGCCGGCCAGTGTGACGTTGGCGGCCATCGCGGTGGGTATCACGCCGTTTCCGGCCAGATACAGGTTGTCGAAGCCCCACACCCGGCCGTCGGGGTCGCACACGCTGGTGCCGTCGTCGGTACTGCCTGCCCGCACGGTGCCGGTCTGGTGCAGTGACGAGCCGGGTGGGAGCAGGGCCAGTTCGGTCTCGGGATCGAGCGTGCCGAACTCGGCGGCGAGCGACCGGGCTTGCTCCAAGGCCCGGCTGATCAGCTCGCGGTCGGCGTCGGAGTAGCCGAACTCGACGGTGAACCGTGGCATTCCGGTGAGGTCGGTGTCCGACTCCGAGAAGAGGAGCCGGTTCTCGGGGCGGGACTCGACGGGGGCGTACAGCGACAGGCCCACCGAGTGCGCCAGGGGGCGGCCGGCCTCGTCCACATACGTACGGTTCATGATCTGCCCGTGGAACGGCTGCGCCGTTCCGTTGTGCGGCAGCCAGAGCGAGTCCGTGGCGAACTCGCCGTCACGCGGCAGGGGCAGGGCGTCGAGAGGGATGCCGAACCGGTCGAGGTCGAGCAGCACCCGGGCACTGATGAACGCGTGCTCGTTGAGGTGACGTCCCAGTGCCGCGGGCCGTATGCCGGACGCGAAAAGGAGCTGCGGGGTGCGCAGCGCGTCGGCGCACACCACCACGGCCTCCGCGAGGAGTTCGGACTCGGCGCCGTCGTACACGCGACGCAGCCGCGCGCCGGCGGCCCGGCCGCCGTCGATGACGACGGACGTGGCGAGAGTGCCGGTCAGGAGGGTGAAGGCCGGGTCCCCGCCCGCCGCGATCGCGGGGAAGACCGTGCCTGGAGCCGTGCGCGGCATCGGCCCCGCAGGTGTCGCGCTGACCGCCATCGGCATCGGCTGGGGCCGCCGGTCCTCCGTCCCGACGCCGTCGTAGCGTCGGCGCAGCACGTCAAGTACCCGCTGCCCGACCGGGGTCGGACCGATGGCGGCGGGCGTGACCGCGAGCAGACGGCGCGCGGTGCCCAGATCCGTCGCCCAGCGGTCCGGTTCGCCGAAGTCGAACACCTCGTGTCCGGCGGGCCAGGGCGTCGCGGCGGTCCAGTGCACTCCCATGCCACCCGCGTTCCACGCGAGCGCGGCGGCCGGCATCGCCTCGGCGTCCTCGCCGAAGGCGAGCGCGTGGAACATGCCGGGTGCCAGGCCGGTGATGCTGTCCGCGACGTCGCGCACCACCTCGGCGCCCGTGTACAGGCCCTGGATGCCGGCGGCGACCTGTTCGTTGTAGCGGGACCACAGGGCCGGGTCGTCGAGGTCGTGCAGGTGCAGACCGGGTGCCGAACCGATCGGCCGGCCGCCGTCGACCATGGTGATGTCCAGCCTCGGATCGGTGTCCCGCAGCAGCCGGGCCACGACGGATCCCATGATGCCGCTGCCCACGATGAGAACGCCGGTCCTGCTGGTGCCGGTCATGGTCGGGCTCCTGTTCTGGTGAAACGTGGCGAACGGGGTGTGAAGGGAAGGGGCGGATGGCACGCGCGATCACGCGCTCGGGACGGGCGGGCCGAACAACTCGGTGTCCATGTGGTCGAGCACGAACTTGACGGCGCCGATGAGCGGGCCGTCGGAGCCCAGGACGGTGGCGCGCAGTTCGACGGCGGGGGTACGCGCACTGTGCATCGCCTCGCGCACGCGGGGCAGCAGCACGTCGGCCGCGTCCTCCAGTCCGCCGGCGAGCACGATGAGGGACGGCGCGACCGTCCACGACAGGGTGGTGAGGATCGACGCGATGTTCTCCACGAACTCGTCGACCTCCGCGAGCGCCGCCGTGTCGCCGGCCCGTGCTGCGGCGAAGCGGCCGAGCGCGACACGCCGCCGGACCGGGTCAGGAGAGGTCAGCCACGCCACGGGACGGTCCTCGACCGAGCCGGCCGGCAGCGACACCGCCTCGGCGATCTCGCCCGCGGCGCCCTCGAAACCACGGTGCACGTCCCCGCGTATGAGGATGCCCAGACCGGTCCGGTTCCCGAGCATCGCCCATACGACGTTGTCGTGGTCACCGGCCGTACCCCGCCAACGCTCCGCGAGGGCACCGAGATTGGTGTCGTTGTCCGCGAACCACGGCACGCCGATGCGGCGCCCGAGTTCCTCGGGCAGGTGCACGCCTTCCCAGCGCGTGGTGTGCACCAGACGTCGTACGACGCCTTCGTCGTCGATCGCGCCGCCGCTCGCGATCGCACCGGCCCGCAGCCGGTCGGCGGAGCCGCCCGCGTCGTCGAGCGCCTCCAGCACCAGCGCCGCCGCGTCGTCGAGCGTGGCATGCGGATCCTGGTAGACGCGCAGCGGCCCGTGCGCCCGGCCGACGATGCGGCCGCGCACGTCGGCGACGACCGCGGACGCGCCAAAGGTGTTGACGCGCACACCCGCCAGCAGCGCGTGGTCGGCCCGCAGGACGTACCGGCGAGCGGGGCGCCCGGCGCAGCCGCTGACCGGCACCCGGTCGAGCTCGCTGACCCAGCCCGCGTCGACGAGGGAGTCCAGGATGAGCTCGATGGTGCGGCGGGACAGGCCGACCCGTTCGGACAGCTCGGCCAGCGTCATGGCCCCGGCCGACACCGCCAGCGCACGGAGGATCACCGAGGTGTTGACCCGCCGGACGGCGCTCTGGTTCATCCCGGGCATCAATACGCCTCCGACGTAACGGACTCCGCCGCCACCACCGGGTCGAAAACACCCGTGGTGTCGGTCACCGGTGTCGCCCCGGGCCTGCCGTACTCGCGAGCGGGATCCCCGGGCCTCCCGGTCGCGGGCTCCCAGGTCGGCGAGCGGCCGTGGACGAACGCGGCGAGGTCGGCGTGCATGGACGTGGCGAGTTCCGAGGGAGGCTGTGTTCCGAGGGCCGCGGTGGTACCCGGCGCGTCGAGTACGTCGAAGAAGAACGGTATGTCGGCGCAGTGCACGGCTCCGCCGAGTACGGGGGAGGGCCACTCGAAGGAGTACAGCCAGGTGCCGGCGGTGGCGTCGCGACGCGAGGCCGCCGCCCGCGGACAGGCGGCGCGGAACAGGGTGTCCGTCACACGGGTGCCCGCCGCGCGGGCCGAGGCGTTGCGGATGCTCGGGGCGCCGCCGTCGAACTCGTCGCCCGTCGCGCCGAGCAGGAGCGGTACGCCGCGTCCGTGTACGGTCAGTCCCTCGGCGACGGGGACCGGAAGGATGTCGTCGCCGACGACCGGACCGAGTACGAGCGGGCCGTCGTCGCCACGTTCGCTCCGCAGCAGACGGACGCCCTGCTGAACGCTTTCCACCGTGAGGCCGCCGAAGCCGTCGCGCGTCGGCGGCACGCCCAGCCGGTCACCCAGCCGCCCGGCGAAGGAGCGCGCGGCGTCCGTGTCCACCTCGAAGAAGCCGCCGGAGACACTGACCGCTCGGTGGAAGCGACCACTGCCGAGGGGTGAGGAGAGCAGCGCGAGCACCGCCCCGCCGCCCGCCGACTGGCCGGCCACGGTGACCCGGCCCGGATCACCGCCGAAAGCCGCGATGTTCTCCCGCACCCAGTCGAGCGCGAGCAGCAGGTCGCGCAGCCCGAGGTTCGGCGGTACGCCGTCCAGCGGGGCGAACCCGTCGACGCCGAGCCGGTAGCCGGGCGTCACCGTGACGATTCCGTCGCGGGCGAAGGCGCGGCCGTCGTACCACGGGCTGGCCGGGCTGCCCGCGAGGAAGCCGCCGCCGTGGATCCACACCAGCACCGGGCAGGACACACCATCCGCGGGTGCGACCACACTCAGGTTCAGTACGTCGTCGCCAGGCACCGACGGTTCCGGAATCGTGGTCGTGGTGAACAGCGGTACGCGCTGCGAGGTGGCACCGTGCCGGGACGCGTCGAAGGGCTGCGTGAACCGACCGCGTGGCACTGGCGCCGCGAACCGCCGTGCACCGACGGGTGCTTCGGCGAACGGGATGCCGAGGAAACGCCGTACGCGGCCGGTGCGGCGGCCGATGACCGTACCCGCAGGAGCCTCCACCACCTCCACCATGTCCACCGCCGTCACCGCATTCCCGTTCCGGAGATGCCCTGCACGAAGTAGCGCTGCAGGAACAGGAAGAGGACGAGGACCGGCAGCATCACGACGATCGCGCCGGCGAGCATCAGGCCGTAGTCGGTGACGTGCGCGGCGGCCTGGCTGGTGGCGGCGAGGCCCACCGGCAGCGTGTAGCTGGAGGTGCTCTGGGCGACGATGAGCGGCCAGATGAAGTTGTTCCACGAGAAGAGGAACGACATGATCGTGATCGTCGCGACGGCAGGGCCCGCAAGCGGCAGGAAGATCCTGAAGAAGATCCCGAACTCGCCCGCCCCGTCGATCCGGGCCGCTTCCAGCAGTTCGTCGGGGACCGACAGGGCGTACTGCCGCATGATGAACACGGACAGCGGGAGCGCCGCACCGGGCAGGGCGATACCGGTGAGGGTGTCGGCCAGGCCCAGGTCGACGGTGATCACGAACTGGGTGACGAACACCGTGGTGAACGGCACCATCATCGCCGCCATGACCGCGCCGAACGCGATCCGCTTGCCCGCGAAGTCGAGTTTGGCGAGCGCGTAACCCGCGGCCGACGCCGCCACGATGTTGCCGGCGACGACGATGACCGCTACCACGATGCTGTTGACCAGGAACCGGCCGAAGCCCTCGGTCCTGAACAGTCGTACGAAGTTGTCCAGGGTGACGTGGTGCGGAAGCCAGGCGCCGGGGTCGGAGCGGATCTCGTCCAGGCTGCGCAGCGAGCCGCTGAGCACCCAGACGAACGGCAGCAACGTGAGCAACGCGCACAGCACGAGCGCGCCGTACAGCAGGGGACGGGCGACGGACCGGCGGCGGATGTGCGTCCGTTCGCCTGTCATCTCGGCATTCCGCGGTGCGGCGATGGTGGTCATGCGCGAGGCCTCAGCATTCGGAACTGGACGATGCTCACCAACGTCACGAGAAGGAGCATCACGAAGGACGCCGCCGAGGACACGCCGAACTCGCCGACGCCGAACTCGTGGTAGGTGTACAGCGCCATCGACTCGGTGGAGCCCAGCGGTCCGCCGCCCGTGAGCAGATACGGCTCGTCGAACACCTGGAGGTAGAAGACGGTCAGCAGCACCGACACCATCAGCGTGGTCGGCATCAGCAACGGCAGGGTGATGTGCCTGAGTTGACGCCACCGGCCGGCCCCGTCGAGCGAGGCGGCCTCGTACACGTCCTGCGGCACAGCCTGCAGACCGGCGAGGAACAGCACCATCGCGATGCCGAAGTTGCGCCAGACGCCGAGGGCGATGACCACGGGCATGGCCAGGTGCGTGTCGTCCAGCCAGTTCGGCCCGGCGAAACCGATGGCACCGAGCACCTTGTTGACGGTGCCGTTGGCGTTGAAGGCGTACTGCCAGATCATGGCGACGGCCACCACGTTCGTGACGACCGGTGCGAAGAAGACGGTACGGAAGGCTCCGCGCAGCCGCCGGATGCCGGAGTTGAGCACGAGGGCGAGCGCGAACCCGAACCCCATCGTCAACGGCACGCCGACGGCCACGAACAGGACGGTGTTGAGGATGTCCCGCAGGAAGGTCGGGTCCTCCAGCAGGCGGAGGTAGTTCTGGATGCCGATGACGTTGACGGCGAGCGGATGCCGTAGGTCACTGCCGTGCAGATCGGTGAGGCTGAACCCGAGCGCGGCGACCGTGGGTATCGCCGTGTAGAGCAGGAACACCAGGGCGAACGGTGCGAGGAACAGCCAGGCGACGGCGGTTCGCCGGGCGCCCCGGGGCCGGCGCGCACCGCGCGGCGTCGCCGGCCCGGTGATGGCGGTCATCCGGGGATCACCCCTTGCCCGTGCCGAGACTCTCGGCGTACGCCTGCACGTTGGCGGCTGCCTTCGCGGCGGTTCCCTTGCCCTTGGCGACGGCCTCCATCTCCTTGCCCAGCCGGGTGGCGACCTGCTGCCACGTGCTCACCTGGGGGAACGCCCGGGTGTTCTTCAGCTGCGCGAGGAAGGCGTCCAGCAGCGGCTGGCCCGCGATGGCGGGGTTGGCCCAGGCGGAGGCGACGGCCGGCAGCGAGCTGTACGCCTTGTACTGCGCGACCTGGGTGCTCGGCTTGGAGAGGTACCGGACGAACTTCCAGGCCGCGTCCGCGTTGCCGCTGTCGGTGAGCACGCCCCAACTGCCCCCGGCGGAGAAGGAGACGCTGCCCGACGATCCGGCCGGCAGGGGTGCGGTGGCCACGTCGGAGGCCGTCCAGCCGGTCTTCTTGGCGACCGCGTCGAGCTGGCCGACGACCCACGGGCCGGTGATCATGCAGGCGGTCTTGCCCGACACGAAGTACGGCTGCGCGTCGAGGAACGTGGGCCCGCTGGTGTCGGCGATGCCCGAGGTGAAGAACGACGCGTTGTACTTGATCGCATCGACCATCGCCGGCGTGTCGAGCGTCCACTTGCCGTCGGCCGAGAGCAGCGAGCCGCCCGCCTGCCAGGCGTACATCGCGACGTCCTGGCCGTTGAAGATGTCCCAGCCGATGTCCGCCCCGAGCCCGTGCCCGGCTCCGGCGCGCTGCAGCGCCTTGAAGAACGGCACCATGTCGTCCCATGTGGTCGGCGCCTTGACGCCCGCCTTCCTGGCGAGGTCGGCGCGATAGACGAGCGCATACGTGTAGGCGTACCAGGGCACCGTGTAGGCGACGTTCTTCACCACACCGGCGTCCCACAGACTGCGGAAGAAAGTGGACGGGTCGACGAGACCGTCCGGGACGGGCCGCAGAATGGACGGATCGAGGAACTGCGCCTGCGCCTCGGGGAAGAACTGGGCGACATCGGGCCCCTTGCCCGCGGCGATCGCCGACTGGAGCTTGGTGTAGTACTCGGCGTTCGGGATCAGCGTGAACTTCACCGTGAGCTTGGGGTTCGCGGCCTTGAAGGGCTTGATGACCTTGTCCAGCACGTCGGCGTCGCCCTGGGCGGCCCAGACGTTGACGGTTCCCTTGGCCGGGGAGTCGTCGACGGGTTTGGCGGAGGCGGCGGCAGCGGTGTTGTCACTGCCGCGACCGCAGCCTGTCAGGGCGAGGCTGCCGAGGAGAGCTGTGCCGGCGGTCAGCTGTAGGACACCGCGTCTGGAGGGGTGGGACACTCTGGGGCTCCTGTCTCATGGGCGCTGAGCACAGTGGAATTTCGGGGGAAGTAGCGAATTCGGTCCGGGGGACGTGAACGATGTTCTGGTGCCGTTGCGGCGTGGCAGTGACAGTAGGAGGGGTGCGTTGCCATGGCATCGCGCGTCCGTCACCGCGAAATTTCGGAACTTGTAGCAAAATCCCGTTTTGCCGCACCGGGCCAGTCGGAGGTCAGGGCCGCCCAGGCCGGATCAGGGCTGACGTCGATACCGGCCCGGGGCCGTACCGTGTGCTCTCTTGAAGGCGTTGGCGAACGCGAACTCCGAGGTGTAGCCGACGCTGCTGGCCACGGTGGCGAGCGGGGCGTCGGACTCACGGAGCAGCCTGGCGGCGATGGTCATCCGCCACCAGGTCAGATAGCTCAACGGCGGCCGGCCGAGCAGCGTGGTGAATCGCCGGGCGAGGGCGGCCCGTGACACTCCGGCGTGAGCGGCCAGTTCCCCGACGGTCCACTGCCGGGACGGATCGGCGTGGATGGCCTGCAGCGCGGACGCCGTGGCGGGGTCGCGCAGTGCCGCGGCCCAGCCGGCGGCTTTGTGGTGGTTCGACTCCGCGTCGTGCCAGGTGCGCAAGATGTAGAGCAGAAGCATGTCCAGCAGTGCGCGCACGACGGCGTCGGAGCCCTCGCGGGGTTGTTTCAGCTCGCTGTTGAGCAGTTCGATGGCTGAACGCAACTCCGGTCGGTGCCCTTGGCGCGCGGGAAGGTGGATGAGTTCCGGAAGCTCCTGGAGCAGCGGGTGGGGCCGGGACTCGTCCAGCAGATACGCGCCGCAGAGCATGACGGTGGGCGTCGCCTCGGCGTGCCGCGAGTTACCCGCCAGAGCGGTGCGGGTGTGTTCGTGCTTGATGGAAGCGCCTACCAGCGTGGGTACGGGTGCGTCGGCCATGGGTGTGGAGGGATGGTCGGCGATCCCGAATTCGGATCCGTGACGCAGGAAGGCCACATCTCCGGACTCGAGCGGGACCGGCGCGCCGTGCCGCGGGACCAGCCAGCATGTCCCCTGGAGTACGACGTGGAATCCCGCTCCGGGGACGGTGGTGGGCAGGCGTCCGGCGAACGGGCCGTGGTGCTCGACGCGCAGAGAACGCGCGCGGCCGATGCGCATGGCCGTGATCACGTCGCTGAGCACATCCATGGAGGCAGCCTATGGGCACCTGAGAGAGTTTGGCGTATGAAGTTGAGAGTTGCACTTATAGGCGGTTCCCCCCTCTCGGCGTACCGTGACCTCGGAGTAGATGATCAACGTCCTCGATTTCCGAGGCCACGGAGCTGAACCTCGAAGAGGCACGCAGAGCCTCGACCTTCTTGGGAGCACGGAATGAAGATCTGGATTCGGCTGGTCGTCGGAGCCCTGCTGCTGCTCTCCGGGGTGGTGTGGAGCCTGCAGGGCTCGGACGTGATCGGGGGCAGCGGTATGTCGGGGCAGGCCCAGTGGCTGGTGATCGGGCTGTTCGTGGCCGTCATCGGCGCGATCCTGCTCGTCGGCGGAGTCAGGAAGCTGCGGGCGGGAGAGAGGGCTTGACCGAGAACGCGGACGGCGAGGGCAGGCCGGTTGGGCGACGGGTCATCCTCGGCATCCTCGGACTCGGCGCCGTCGCGGTTCCCGTCGGCGCGCGGCTGCAGGACGCGACGGACGGCCTGCTCGCCACCGTGAGCAGCAAGGACCCCACAGGTCTGACCGGACTGCTGCCGGGCGGCGGGGGATTCCGCTTCTACTCCGTCGCCGACAGCATCCCGCACCGCTCTCCCGCCGACTACCGACTCACTGTGAACGGCCTCGTGGACCGTCCGGCGACGTACACACTGGAGCAGTTGAAAGCCATGCCGCGCACCCGTCTGGTCCGGGACGTCCAGTGCGTCACCGGCTGGCGGGTCCCGCAGACGCCTTTCGCCGGGGTCCGGCTGTCGCACCTGCTGGAGACGGCCGGGGTGAAACAGGGTGCCAAGGCGGTGCACTTCACCTGCTTCGACGGTGTGTACACCGAAAGCCTCACCCTGGACCAGGCAGGACGCCCCGACATGCTCGTCGCCTACGAGATGCGGGACAAGCCGGTCACCGCCGCGCACGGCGGTCCCGTGCGGCTGTACGCAGCGCCGATGTACTTCTACAAGTCGGCGAAGTGGCTCTCCGAGATCACGGTCACCGACCGCGTCATACCCGGCTACTGGGAGCCGCGCGGCTATGACATCGACGCGTGGGTCGGGAAGTCGAACGGACGCGACGATGACTCAACCGGCTGAACCGCCCGAGCTGATACGGCGCTTCACCGCCGCCGAACGCTGGATACACCGCACCACGGCCGCGCTGATGGGCACCGCCCTGGTCACCGCCGCCTTCCTCTACCTGCCCGCACTGGCAGAGCTGGTCGGCCGGCGAAGCCTGTTGGTGACCGTGCACGAGTGGGCGGGCGTCACCATGCCCGTCCCGCTGCTGGCCGGGCTGGTCTCTCAAGCCTTCCGCGC
Source organism: Streptomyces griseorubiginosus (assembly GCF_017614965.1). Classification (GTDB taxonomy): domain Bacteria; phylum Actinomycetota; class Actinomycetes; order Streptomycetales; family Streptomycetaceae; genus Streptomyces; species Streptomyces griseorubiginosus_B. The sequence continues at coordinate 96,583 of NZ_WVUG01000001.1, forward strand.
CGACCTCGTCCGCCTCAACCGGTTCGGCCCGCACGACCGGGGCTGGATACGGGCGACGCTGCGCGGGCGCTCGCACCCATCGGGGAAGTTCAACGCGGGTCAGAAGCTGTACGCGGCCGTGATCTCCGGAGCCGCGTTGGTGATGATCGGTACCGGCCTCATCATGTGGTTTCCGCGTCTGACGCCGTTGTTCCTGCGCACGGGAGCGACCTTCGTCCATGACTGGCTGGCCCTGCTCATCGGTGCCCTGGTCGGCGGACACATCTGGATGGCGTCCCGTTATCCCGAGGCACGCAGCGGGTTGCGGACCGGCTTCGTTCCACGCTCATGGGCCAGGCGCCACCACCCGCTGTGGGAGAGAGACCAGTCGGCCGACCAGCAGGCGGTGACGGCCTCTGCCCCAGTCCGTTCATCCGCCGAGAGCGAGACCGACGCGCTCAGCTGACGTCCGGCCGTTTCACTCGCACCGGCTCACCGGAGGCGATGCCGCCTTCGCCGAACGCGTCCACCGCCACCCAGTACTCCGCGTCCGCATTGAGCGAGCGCAGGTCGAGCGAGGTCCGCTCGTACCCCAGCCAGCTGTGGTAGAGCTTCTCGGGATGGCGGCCGTAACGGACGTTGTAGCCGGTGGCCCCGCTGGTGGCGTCCCATTCGATCCTGGCGGTGCGGCCGTCGACACGGTGGGCCCGAGCGCGGACCGGGCGCGGAGGTGCGTCGTCACCCGTGCCGAAGACGCGTACTCCGCTGACCGCGAAGACGCCGTCGAACGGCATGCGGCCGCCGGTGACCCGGATGTAGCGGGCGCGCAGGGGTGCGTCGAGCACGATGAACGCGTGCGGGGCATCGACGTCCGTTTCCCGGTTGTCTCGCAGGACGGTCCATCGCCGCCCGTCCTGCGAGACCTCCACCAGGGTCTCCGCGGGCTGATGACGGGGAAAGATGCCGCGCCAGATGTGAGTGTTCCAGTCCGCTCCTTCGGGGACGGGCGGGGCGACGGCTCCCAGTTCGTGATCCGCCAGGTTGACCTGCACGGCGTGCACCGTCTTGGTCACGCCGAGGTCGATGGTGAGGGATGCGCCGGGTTCGCGGCTCCCGGCTGCCCACCAGGTGCGGATGTCCTCGTCGACAGCGGATGCCGGGGCGTGGCCGGGGGCGGCGGACGAGGCGGTGGCCTGCGCCTTGTAGGAGAGCAGCATCCAGGGCGGGGGCGTCCATGGGTCGAACGGCCCGTCCGGGACGACGAAGGGATAGTCGGCGAAGTTCTGGTTGCAGAAGAGGACGCCGTCCTGGTCGAACCCTGCCGGGAAGATCCCGACGCGCCGCTCGAAGTCGTCGTTCACCGAGATGCGCATGGTCGACGCGTGCCACCAGTTTCCGTGACGGTCCTGGAAGGTGCTTCCGTGGCCCGCCCCAGTGATGAAGCCGCCGGGTTTCGACGAGAACGGGCTGTCGAGCGAGTACTCGAACGGGCCCAGCGGGGACGGGGCCGTGTAGTAGCCGTCGGCGTAGGTGTTGAGTTGCGTGGCGGGCGCCGCGTACTGCAGATAGTAGGTGTCCTGGTGCTTGGTCATCCAAGCGCCCTCGATGTAGGGCTTGCCTTCGAGTCTGGCGAGGAGTTGCTCCTGGTCGGGTCGCGTCGGTGTGGTGACATGGTCCTCGCCGACCTGTTCCCAACCGTGATGGGGGACATCGGCCCGGATCAACGGCACCGGTTCACCGATCCGCTCGAAGGTGTCCGAGAGGCGCGCTCCATAGAGGGGCGTGTCGTTGTCGCAGCCCCAGTAGAGGTAGACGGCGCCGTCGTCGTCCTGGAAGAGGTTCGGGTCCCAGAAGGGGAAGGTGCCCGGCGTGACCTCGACGAAGTCGTCAGCCAACGGATCCACGCTGCGAAAGAAGGGGCAGTTGTCCCTTTTCCTGGACGCGCTGATGTACAGGGCTCCGTCGACCTCCCGGACATCCGGTGCGTAGTCCAGGGCGGGCAGCTTGGATGTCGCGCGGTACTCCCACCGCAGCAGATCCGCGGAGTGCCAGAACCCCGCCGACATCGACACGAACATGTAGAAGCGGCCTCGGTACAGCACGACGGACGGATCCGCCGCCTCCCGGTGGACGGACCGGCTGCCGGAGGCGCGTATGTCCTGGTAGCGGTAGGCGAGGTCGAGGGGATTGCAGATGACACGCTGGGAGGAGTGCATCGTTCGGTCTCCGGGGTCGGTGACGGCGGGCGGCGGGTTCAGCCCTGCGGACGGCACGGGCTGGTCGTACGTCATCCGCCGGCGAGGGCGTCCAGCAGCCAGTCGCGCCGTACGCACTCCTGAAGCGCGAAGGAGTCGGCCAGGGCGATGACGTCGTCGTCCCCGAGTCCGCGGAAGAGCCCGGCGTATTCCTGGACCAGAGGCTGGCCCAGCAGGATGTGCCGCAGGAGGACGTCCATCCACTGGCGGGTGCTGAACGGCCGGCCGGTGAAGCCCGGGAACTCGTCGGCGATGAATCGCTCGAGCGGCTTGGCCAGTTCGCGGATCGCGCCCTCGGGGGAGCTCCACGCCTCCGCGCCCAGGCGGTGCTTCTTCGCCATGAATCCGCTGAAGTGCCGTTGGTAGGCGCTGTGCGGCGCGGTGTGGACGAGCCCTTGCAGGCCGACGTCCTTGTACGTCCAGATGGTCCAGCTCGCCTCGTGCCGCCGGTAGATGTCCAGCTGGTCGGCGAGGAGTTGGGCGCACTGTTCGTCGCGTGCCGGGTCGCCGGTGTAGACGGGTCCGAACTCGCCCACCCAGACAGGGGTGTTGGTCTTGCGCATGTAGGCGGTGCGGCGCAGGAAGGCTTCCTCGACCTGTTCCTTGTCGATCCAGGTGCCGTCCGTCTCACCGGGGTATCCGCCGCTGCGGGCGAACCCCGCGCGTGCGTAGTCGTGGCAGGTGTAGACGGCGTTGTCGATCGGGTCGTCGAAGACGTCGAAGTCGGTGGAGTAGTGGTTGCCGTCGAGGAAGAGGATGTGGTGAGGGTCGACCGCGCGGATCGCCGCGGCGAGGCGGTCGTAGAAGGCGGGCAGCACCTGTCCCGAGTCGTCGGCGGGCTCGTTGACCGGGTTGTAGCCCGCCACCCACGGATGGTCCTTGTAACGGTCGGCGATGACCTCCCACAGGCGCACCACTCGGTCCTGGAAGTGCGGGTGGTCCCAGAAGAACGGCAGGTGCGTCGGGTTGTCGGAGTGCCACTGGTGGTTCTGGCCGCCGGGCAGGGAGTGCAGGTCGATGATGGTGTAGATGCCGTAGCGCGCGCATAGATCCACCACCCGGTCGAGCTGGGTGAAGCCCCCCTCGCGGATCTGGAACGGGCGGGCGTCGTCCTCGAGGTGGCGGTAGTTGACCGGCAGGCGCAGGCAGTTGAGGCCCTTGGCGGCGAGCAGCGCGGCGTCGGCCTCGTCGAAGAAGGCCGTCAGGAACCGGTCGAAGAACAGGTCGTAGCGGCGCTCGCCGAGCACCTCCCGTACCGCGGAGCGCATCGCGGCCTCGTTGCCCGGGAAGCCGGTGATGAAGTTCTCCATGTTCATCCAGCCGCCGAGGCCGGCGCCCCGGAGCCTGACGGGCGTGCCGTCGTATGTCTCCAGCCGGGTGCCGGAGACCTTGAGCAGCGGGTTCGGGGGAGTGGCGGATCGAGAGGGGGCGGAGGGCGGCGTCGTGGCCAAGGCAGACGGTTCCTTCGTGAGGGGTGACGGGTGGGGCGGTGATGAGGGATGGCGTTGGTACGCCTCAGGTGCCGGCCGGCTTGTCGACGGCCACGAAGACGCGTACGTCCCAGGGCCCCAGACGCAGGTGGGCGCCGGCGGGTACGACGGTGCCGTCCAACACGTCTGTCAGCGTCGTCGGCGCGGTCACGTGTACGGGGTCCCAGTCCCAGTTGTGGACGACGTGGACCCGGCGCCCGTTGGGGGAGATGCCCGTGGCGGCGGTGACCGACGGCGGGAGGTCGTGCCAGCCGCTGCGCGGGGTCGGCGCGAGCCAGGTGGCCAGCGCACGGGCGAGATCGTCGCCCGGAACAGTGCCGACGCAGGTGACCCGGCCCGCGCCGTGCGGGCGTGTGGTGACCGCGGCCCAGCGGCCGAAGTGCGGGTGGTCGTATGCGGCCAGGACCTGCGCGTCCCGGGTGGTCAGGCCCTCGACCCAGCGCGTGGCCGTGGCCTGTTCGGGCAGGTGCAGCGGGCTGCCGGGCGTCGCGCGCAGCGGGATGTCGGCCGTCAGGTTGCTGAACTCCTCGTAGCTTGCCCCGGCGGCCTCGACGAGCCGGCCCGGAGCCGGTTCGTGCCGGGCTCTGGCCTCGTGGTCGGCGTAACCGGTGCGCGGCCCGAGCACGAGGTGTCCGCCGGCGTGCGCGTAGGCGGCGAGCCAGTCCAGGGTGGAGTCGGTGGCCAGGTACAGCGCCGGGACGACGAGGACGGGATGGCGGCGTGCCGCCTCCTCGGGGCTCGGGCCGGGGCGTTCGCCGCTGGGGTCGTGCAGCTGGCGGGCGTGCACGATACGGACCTGGCGGCCCGATGCGAAGGCGCCGCGGTAGAAGGGGTCGAAGATCCCGTGGTAGGCATTGGCATCGGGGCCGCCGTCGGGGTCGGCCAGCGGCGGGTACTTCTGCATCAGCCACTTGCTCGGCGTCGAGTAGACCAGGGTGAGGTCCGCGTCCGGCTCCAGTCCGGCGACCAGGGCGCCCGCGGTCTCGAACTCGGTGCCCAGGCGGGCCAGTTCGTCGTAGACGCGGCCCGGTCCGCCACTGTGCGGCAGGATTCCGCCCACATACGTCTCGGTCCCGAAGTGCAGCGTGTGCCAGTGCCAGTACTCGATCATCCGCGCACCGCGTGCCACCAGTTGCCAGGCGGCCTGACGCCACTGGCCGTCGTAGGCGGGGCGGTTGTCCCAGGGCGGTCCGATGGTGCCGGCGTTGGTCTCGGTGACCAGGAACGGCGCTTGGCGGGAGGCGTACATCCAGTCCCCGATCTGGGAGACGGACCAGGCGCGTTCGCCGTACGACAGCGCGTCCTGCATGCCGTAGTAGGGATTGCCCGCGGCGATGTCGAGGGTCTCGTTCAGCTCGTGGTCCTCGACTCCCGGGCGGGGGTAGGAGACGCAGGTCGTCACGAACTGCCCGGGGGCCGCGAACTCGCGGACGATTCCCGCCTGCCAGGCGACGAACTCGGTGGTCTGGCGGGCCTGGAACTCCCGCCAGGCGACGTCGTACTGCGGCTGGGTGTTGCCGTCCGGGAGCCACAGGTCGGCCCAGGTGCTCAGCCGGTGCGACCAGTAGACCAGGCCCCACTCGCGGTTGAGGGTCTCCACGTCGCCGTACCGGTGCCGGAGGTGGTCGGTGAAGCGCTGGAAGACACCGTGGTTGTGGAAGAGCTCCAGGCCGGGCTCGTTGTCGACCTGGAAGCCGATCACCGCCGGGTGCCGGGCGTAGCGGGCGAGGATGCGGCGGACGACCCGCTCGGCGTGGAAGAGGAAGGCGGGGTGGGTGTAGTCGACCTCCTGGCGTGCGCCCCAGGGGATGCGTTCGCCGGTGCGCCGTTCGCCCGCGATCTCGGGGTACTGGCGGGCCAGCCAGGGCGGGATCGCGTACGTGGGGGTGCCCAGGATGACGGAGATCCCGCGTTCGTGGGCGCCGTCGAGGACCGGTTGGAGCCAGTCGAGGTCGAAGACGTCGTTCTCCGGCTCCCATGTCGACCACACGGACTCGCCGACCCGGATGACGGTGAAGCGGGCCTCGGCCATGAGGTCGAGATCGGCCTTGAGTTGTTCGTCGGCCCGGTCGGTGCCGTAGGAGGGCCGGTACTCGTGGTAGTACGCGGCGCCGAAGAGGACGTGAGCGGGCAGGTCCGCCATGAAGGGGGCCTCCTGGAGGCAGAGTGGGAAGAGGGGCGGCGGAGGGGAGGTTCCGCCGCCCCCGGATCAGCTGCCGTTGGCCGGCTGGGTGTACGTGGTCCCGTCGAGGGTGGTGGTGAGCGTGCCGACGGCCTGGAAGTCGTTGCTGAGCATCACAGACGGGCCGAGCGTGAAGCCGCCGGGGCCGGTGCGCTTGGTGCCGGTGTGCCGGCCGGTCAGCGTCAGGTCCTCGGTCCAGGTCACGCAGGCGAGGGCCGAGGCGGTACCCGGGGTGCAGCCGAGCGCGGTGTTGGAGACGCGCTCCACCTTTTCGGTGCCGTTGATGACGTTCGTGCCGTCGTCGCTGTAGTTGTCGTAGGCGACGGCGATGCTGAGGGTCTGGTCACCGGCGCTGTCGTTGGTGATCCGTACGGTGGCCGAACCGCGGTCCTGGCCGCGCAGGGTGTACGTCCCGGTCGGCACCGGTGAGGTCTTCGGCGGGTTCTGGCCCGGCGTGTACGGCACGCCCCAGGTGTCGTCGGAGACCGGAGCGGGAGACACCGGCTTGCTGGGCTTGAGGCCGGGGAAGCGGGCGATCATCAGCCGGCTGTTGCGGCCTCCTGGTTCCGTCGAGTCCGCGCAGCGGTGCGGTGTCGGATTCGCGCCGCAGGCCAGGTTCTCGGTGTAGACGACGGCGGTGCTGTCGGCGAGCCAGGCCGGGTCGGCGGCGGCGTTCCAGTTCGGGTCGGATCCGGCGTTGATCTGGAAGCCGTCACCGGTTTTGGGGTCGACGAGCCAGGGGGAGAAGTACCGGCGGTTGCCGTTGTTGCGGATCCCTGAGACGTACGGCGCGGTGGACAACTGGGCGGTGAGCGGGGGCACTCCGGGCATCCCGGCGATGAAGTCGAGGCGTCCGGAACCCCTCACCTCCTCGGCGAGCAGCCACCTGCCGTCGGGGGACATCGCCATGGGGTCCGTGTAGTGGGCCTGCCGAGTCAGCGGCCGGGAGTGGCCCGTGGCCAGGTCGGTGGCCCAGGCGTCCATGCTGTCGGAACGGAGGCTCTGGATGCCGAGCACCGCCCGTCCGTCGCTGGTGAAGCCGCGCGGTTCGCCGATCATGCCGGCCTGGTTGAGCCGCAGTCGGTTGCCGTCCTCGACGGTCAGCGGCTGATAGGCGGGTGAGGGGTTCGCCAGGACCGAGACCTTGGTCAGTTCGTAGCGCCGGTCGTGCCGGTCGTAGGCGAGCCGGCCGACGTACGCGATCTCCGTGAGGGCCCTGAAGTCGAGGACGTCCCAGACCAGGTGGACCCCGTCGGGGCTCAGGCGCCATTCACGGCCGTTGTCGATGCCGGAGGCGTCGCGGGCGAACAGCGGCTTGCCGTTCCAGTAGATGGGCGTGATACGGGTGTTGGCGGGGGTGCAGCGCGGGTCGGTGACCGTGTAGGCGGCTCCGTCCGGGCCGCATTCGAGGATGCCGTTGCTCACCAGGACACGTCTGTGGTCGGGCAGTTCGTTCGCGGGCGGGTAGGTGAGCTGGCTGGTGTCGATGTCGGGTCCGTACGACACTCCGCAGGTGATGCACTTCCATGCCTCGCCGTTGGGGAACGTGGTGCCGTCGGTGCGGACCGCGAGTACCTGATTGCCGGTGTAGATGCTCGCGGGGCCCGACTGCGGTGCTCCGGCGTAGGTGATGCCCAGGAACACGTACTTCGGGTCCCTGGCGGGGCCGGGGGTTCCGATGCCGCCCCAGTCGGCCGAGACACAGCCCGTGGGGTGGGTGCACACCCCGTCCGCCGGGACGGTCGGCGGCACGGGCAGTTCCTTGATGACGGCCTGCGGTCGACCGGTGGCGGGCGATGCGTCGGCGGGCGACGCGTCGGCGGCCTGGACCTGGGTGCTGGAGAGGGTGGCGGCGAGCACCAGCGCCGCCGTGGCGACTCTGGCGAGGGTGGCACGCTTGCGACGAACTCGTGTGATCATTGCAGCTTCCTCTCTGGTCGTTGCCTGGTCACTTGAGTGCTCCCGCCGACAGCCCGCTGATGATGTGCCGCTGTGCGACGGCGTAGAAGACGACGATCGGCAGCACCGCGATGAGTGAGGCGGCGAGCAGGATCTGCTGTTGCGGGGAGTCCGCGGAGACGAAGTTGGTGAGCCCTCGCTGCACCGGCATCAGTGAGCTGTCGTTGAACAGCACCAGGCCCATGAGGTACTCGTTCCAGACCCCCATGGCCTGGATGACGGCCACCGCGACAAGGCCCGGCTTGGCCAGCGGGAGGATGATCCGCCAGAACGTGCCGAGCAGGGAGGCACCGTCGATCGCGGCCGCCTCCTCCAGCTCCCTGGGCTGGCTGGCGAAGAAGCCGCGCATGATCAGGATGGAGATGGGCAGCCCGCCGGCGATGAGCACGAGGATGTAGCCGATCCGGGTGTTGGCGAGCCCGAGGGTGATCAGCAGCTTGTACTGGGCGATGAACGAGGCCGGCATCGGGATGATCATGATGACGAGAAGGGCGGCCACGACAGCTCCCCGGCCGGGGAACTCGATGCGCGCGAGGGCGTACCCGGCCAGGCTCGCGATGACCAGGATCCCGAGGACCGCGGCCGCCGTGTAGAGGAGGCTGTTGGGCAGGTACTGGCTGAACCCGCCCTCGTTCCAGGCGGTGGCGAAGTTGCCCCATTCGAAGGGGTGGGGGATCGGGTTGGTCCCCTTGTACAGCTGCTTGGCGCTCTGCAGGGATCCGCTCAGCACCCACAGCACCGGCACCAGAGCCTCGAGGGCGCCCGCGACCAGCAGGGCGTACAGGGCCATACGCGGCAGCCGGCCGGCATGGCGTCGTGGGCCGGGGACCGGCTGCGACACCGACGAGGTACTGGACTCCTGTGCCGGGTCGAGAAGCGTGTTCACGGTCAACGTCCCTTCTCCGTCCGGGAGTCGGTGCTGCCGCCGAGCCTGCGGGAGACCCACAGCTGGAGGCAGGCCAGGGCGATCAGGCACAGCCCGAAGATGACGGACATCGCGGCCGCGCGGCCGTACTCGCTGTACTGGAAGGCCTGTTGGTAGATGTGCAGGGTGGGGACCTCGGTGTGGCCTGCGGGGCCGCCGTTGGTCAGCACCTGGACCGTGCCGAAGATCTGCAGACCGCTGAGCAGGGTCAGCACGCTGACGATGCCGGTGACGTGGGACATGCCGGGCCAGGTGACATAACGGAACTGGGCCCATCCCCGGGCTCCGTCCAGGGACGAGGCCTCGTACAGCTCCTTGGGGACGTCCTGCCGGCCGGCGAGGAAGAGGATGAAGCCGAATCCCCAGTGGTACCAGACGAACACGGCGGCCACCGCGATCACGGCGGTCGTGGGGTCGCCCAGCCAGTTGTGCTGAAGACCGTCGAGGCCGACGGCCTTCAGCGTCTGGTTGACCACCCCGATGTTCGGGTCGAGGAACCAGGAGAACATCACACCCACCACGACGGTGGAGAACACCCCGGGCAGGTAGTAGACGGTGCGGAAGAACGCCGATCCGCGGCGGGCCCGGTGCACGGCCAGGGCCATGACCATCGACACCGCGTTGGCGACGACCAGGCCGACCACGCCGTAGAGGACGGCGTTCTTCATCGAGCCCCAGAACTGGGTGTCGTGCAACACGTACCGGTAGTTGTCGAGCCCGACGTAGGGCGTGTCCAGGCTCACCCCGTCCCAGGACTGGAAACTCAGCTGGATGCCCTGTACGAACGGGACCACCGTGAACAGGGCGATCACGGCCAGCGCCGGCGCGAGGAAGAGCCAGGCCGCCAGAACGCGACTGCGGCGCCGCATTACGCGCTCTTCTGCGCCGCGTCGAGGTCGCCGAGGACCTGATCGACCGTGCGCTCCTTGAGGATGAGCGCCTGAGTGCCCTTCTGCAGGGCGGTGTTGACCTGCTCCAGGATCTGGTTCTGGACGAGCTGGACGTCGGAGATCTTCGCGGCGATGCCCGCCAGCTGCTCGGGGACGTCCTTGTCCGACACGGCGCGCGCGGAGGGGATCAGCGGAACCCCCTTGGCCCAGACCTGCTGCTGCTTGGCGGCGGTCAGCCACTTGAGGAACTTCAGCGCCTCGGCCGCCTTCTTGCTGCGGGGGTTGACGGCCGCGCCCTTGGCGGCGCCGCCGACCAGACGCGGGGCCTGGGTGCCGTCATCGGCCTTGGGCAGGGGGAAGGAACGGAAGTCGGTGAAGTCCGGGGCCGTCGCACGCGCCACGCCGACGGCCGAGGTGCCGTCGAAGATGGCCGCGACGCCCTGGGTGTTGAAGAAGGCCTTCTCCACGGTGGGGTTGTCGGTGGTGCCGCTGGGCAGCGAGCCGGTGGCGATCACGCCGGCGTCCCGCAGGTCGGCGATGAGCTGCAAGGTCTTGCGCCAGCCCGTGCTCTTCCAGCTGTTCTTGCCCACGAAGGTGGCGTTCAGCTCCTCGTCGGACATGTAGTTGGACGCGTAGGACTGGATCACCTGGTTGGACAGGCTCGTCGCGAACCAGAACGGGCCCTTCCCGGACTTCTTGATCTTCCGCAGCTGGTCGATGAACTCGCTCATGGAGGCGGGCGCCTGGTCCGGATCGAGCCCTGCCGCCTTGTACATCGCGGCGTTGACGAAGATGCCGAGGGCCGGGGTCTCCCAGTGGGCGCTGTAGATGCCCGGCTTCACATGCTGCGGGTTGTCCGCCCCGAACGTCGTGGTCTTCAGCGTGGCGGGCCGGAAGGTGTCGCCCCAGCCGCCCTTCATCTGGTCGGTGAGGTCCATGGCCCAGCCGGCCTTGTAGTAGGGGGCCATGGAGTGGCCGTCCACCACCGAGTACATGTCCGGCATGTCGCGGGACTGCGAGCTCGACTGGAGCTTGGTCAGGAAGTCGGTCGGGCCGACGTCGTCGATCCTGATCTTGACGCCGGTCTGCTGGGTGTACTGCTTGGCCAGCGCCTTCAGTGTCGCGGCCTGGCCCCGGGACTGGTTCATGAAGACCACCTCGGAGCCGCCGCCGGACGAGCTGCTCCCGCCCGAGCCGCAGGCGGCCAGCGTGGTGGCGGCCAGTCCGCCGCCGACTGCGCCGAGGAAACCGCGGCGGGACAGGAACGGGGCGGCGGCCGGCGAAGCCGTCTGCGCGGTGTGGTCTCGCCTCATCGCGAGCCTCCTCCATGGTTCAGGGCGCCGAAACTTCACGGCGTAATTGATCGAAAGAGTTTTCCGTCCGATTTACTGACGGTGCACGCTAGATACGGCCGTGATCCTCGTCAACCCTTTGAACACGACTTGTTTCGGCAGGAGGAGGTCGGCGACCGGACCGATAGGTGACCGAAAAAAGTTTCGGTGCTACGGTGCTGCGCGTGAGGAAGTAGTCTGACCGGCACGCTCGTCAAAGGGGGAGTCATGGCATCCGCTTCCAGCCGCGTCACACTGGCGCAGATCGCCGAGTACGCCGGTGTCTCGGTGGCCACCGTGTCCAAGGTCATCAACGGGCGCCCGGACGTGGCGCAGCAGACCCGTGACCTGGTGCTGGACCTGATGCGTCAGTACAACTACGGCGGCAACCGTGACGACCTGCGCGCCCACCCCACCGTGGAGCTGTTCTTCGGCTTCGAGCGGCTGAGCATCTACCACACCGAGCTCATCCAGAGCGTGGTCGACGCCGGGGCCCGTGAGGGCGTCGCCGTGGTGGTCAGCAGGCGCGGCGAGCACGACCCGGCGGCCGACCCCGCCGCCTGGGCCCGTGGCCTGGTCGCCGCCGGCCGGCGCGCGGTCATCACGGTGACGGCGAACACCCTCTCCGGCCCGGTCCTCGAAGCCCTCAACCGGGTCCGGCTGCCGGTGGTGCTGCTCGACCCGGAGTCGCTGCCCGACGGCTCGATCGTCAGCGTCGGCGCGACCAACTTCGCCGGCGGCAACGCGGCCGCCGCGCATCTGCTCTCCCTCGGCCACCGTCGCATCGCCTTTCTCGGCGGCACCGAGCACGCCTGGTCCAACCAGGCCCGGCTGCACGGTTTCCGCAGCGCGATGGAGGCGGCCGGCGTGCCCGTCCTGGGCGAACTCGTCCGCCACGCCGGTACGTTCCACGCCGCCGAGGGGGTCGAGCACGGTGCACGGCTGCTGGCCGTGGAGCCGACGCCCACCGCGGTGTTCGCCGCCTCCGACGAACTGGCCGCCGGGGTCATCGAAGCCGCCCGGGTGCGTGGTCTGCGCGTCCCCGACGACATCAGCGTCGTCGGCTTCGACAACACCCCGCTGGCCCAGGTGATCTCACCCCCGCTGACCACCATCCACGGTCCCGTCCCGGAAATGGGAACCGTGGCCCTGCGCACCGCCCTGCGCCTGGCCGCCGCCGAGGACATCGACTCCCATCACGTCGAACTCGCCACCCGCCTGGTGGTCCGTGAGTCGACCCGGGCACTGTCGGCCCCGAGCGACGCCACGCCCTGAACCGACCGGCCACCCCCACGGAAAGGGAGGCGACGGCACCGATGGCCACGCCTGCTCCGTACGACCTCGCCATCGACTTCGGCGGCGACCAATTCCCCGTCTCCGGCAGCAGCCCCCGCCTGTCGTGGAAGCCCCCCACCGGGATACCGGCCCACGCCGCGCACGAACTCGAGATCCACGTCGAGGACCGGCCGCCGCTGACGACCCCCGCCCACGACCACCTGTACGT
>NZ_WVUG01000200.1 GCF_017614965.1 Streptomyces griseorubiginosus
GGGTCGGGCGGGGGCACCTTGGAGAGCAACGACTTGATGCCGTCGATGAGTTCCTCGTCCTCGTGCAGGACGTAGGAGAGGTACGGCTCGGAGGCCTGGTCGGCGATCGTGTAGACCGCGCACCAGGTGGCGAGGGTGGGGACCGTCATCTGGGCCATCAGGGCCAGGGTCTGGTCGCGGTCCAGGGTGCCGGCGAGGAGGTCGGAGGCCTCGACGAGGAAGCTGAGGGAGCCGCGGCGCAGGCGTTCCAGTTCGCCGAGGCGCGCCGACTCGACGGCCAGCGCGATGCGGTCGGCGGCGAACTGCAGGCGCAGGGCCTCCTCGTTGGAGTATCTGCCGGGACTCTCGGCCGCGACGCCGAGGGAGCCGGTGAGGCGGCCCTCGACCTTCAGCGGGACCGTGACGACCGAGCGCATGCCCGTGCCGTTCAGCAGCGGTACGGCGCCGGGGACGGCCGTCAGGTCGTCGTGGACGGCCGGCATGCGGGCCGAGCCGTAGCGGCCGGGGCCGGCTTCGACGGGCACGCGCGCGAAGCGCTGGCGGGCGGAGGGCAGGCCGGTGGAGGCGCGGACCTCCAGCTCCGTCTCGTCGTCTGTCGCGAGGAGCAGGAAGGCGGAGTCGGCGTCCAGCATGTCGCGGGCGCGCTCCACCGTGCGCTGGAGGAGACCGTCGAGGTCGTCCGGGGCCGGGGAGCCGATGAACACCTCGAAGGGGTCGGTGTTCTGACCGTCGGCGGCTGAGGAGGTGTCGGAGGCCGGCAGGCGCAACGGCGTCTGCAGGACGGCCCGTTCGTGGTCCCGGACGAGCAGACAGACCGTGGAGGGCTCGCCGCCGGTGTCGCGGACGCGGAGGTGGGAGGCGTACACCGGGGTGACGCGGCCGTTGGCGCCCCTTATGCCGTAACTGCCTTCCCAGCGGGAGAGTTGGAGCGCCTCGGCGATACCGGTGCTGGTGCCGGGGGTGTGCGGCCAGGCGGCGAGATCGGTGAGGGGCTTTCCGATCACCTGTTCGGCGGGGTAGCCGAAGAGTTCCTCGGCGTCCTCGTTCCACGAGGTGATGGAGCCGGTGCGGTCGATCTGGACGACGGCGACACGGACCCGGCCGTCGGCGAGCGGGAGGAGGTCGGCGGGGAGGGACGGGCCCGCCGCGCGCGTGCCCACCGCGCGCTCGGGGAGGTCGAGCTGGAACCAGACCTGTTTGTGGGTGGGCGTGTACTCCACGCCCCAGCGGCCGGCGAGTGCCGCGCACAGCTGGAGGCCGCGGCCTCCCTCGCGGTCGGGGCTGCCCATGTTGACGGGATGGCCCTGGAGGGGGATCTCGCGCTCCGGGTAGCGGTCGGCCACCTCGACCCGTACGCCTTGGTCGGTGCGCAGGCACAGGACGTCGGCGGAGGTGCCCGCGTGCACCACGGCGTTGGTCACCAGCTCGCTGGTGAGCACCACGGCGTCGTCGACGATGTCGGCGAAGCCCCAGCCCTGGAGGGTGTCGCGGACGAAGGAGCGGGCGGTCGCTACCGATCGCCCGACGGGCTCGAAGCTGGCGGCCGCGCGCGCGGTGATCACAGAACTCCTCGGCCTGTTGTCGACGTGCTGGGCTGCGTGGCCGACCGGCTCGTGCCGCTGATGCGGCAGGCCGCCCGTCGGCCGGGGGTCCGGGGGCTGTCCCCCGGGGATCAGTCCGGTGGTCATGTGTGCGGCCGCCCCTCCGATGCCCGCTCGTTCTCGTGCCACCGCCCATGCCGGACGGACCGGTGCGGCTGGACAGCCGCATGCAAGGTTACTTACCTTCGCCGTCCGTGCGGATGCCGGTCTGCAGTGTTTCCGCCCAGAGGGTGTGCGGACGATGTGCGAAGCTGCCGAACTGTTATGGCCTGGTTCAGGCAGGGTGAAACACTGGGCAAGCTTCTGGTGAAGGTCCGGGCAGGCTGAGTGACTTCCGCGTACAGCGGGCAGCAGCCCGTGGTGTGACCTGGTATATCCGGCAGAAATGCGCAGCAGTACCGGTACCACGAGCAGTAGTACCGGAACACAGCAGTAACGGTCGACCCCTGCGGGAGGGACACAGTGGAGTCTGGCGCAGCGACGCGGGGCACTAAGACGCGCGCGAAAGGCGGACAGTCCCTGAACAACCAGCGCAAACCGCGCGGCGGGACCACGGCGGTGGACACGGCTGCCCTGAACCGACTGCTGGCGGCCCTCGTGGCCATGCGCGACGGGAATTTCCGCAAGCGGCTCACGGTCTCCGGGGACGGCGTGATGTCGGAGATCGCCGCGGTGTTCAACGAGGTGGCCGACCGCAATCTCCATCTGACCGGTGAGCTGTCGCGGGTGCGGCGGATGGTCGGCCGCGAGGGCAAGCTCACGGAGCGGCTGGAGACGGGCGCCTACGAGGGTTCCTGGGCGGCCGCCGTGGAGGCCTCCAATGCGCTCGTGGACGACCTCGTACGGCCCGTCTCCGAGGTCGGCCGGGTGCTCACGGCGGTGGCGGAGGGTGACCTGTCGCCCCGCATGGAGTTGCGGACCCACGCTCCCGACGGGACCGGGCACCCGCTGCGCGGGGAGTTCCTGAAGGTCGGGCGCACGGTGAACAACCTCGTCGACCAGCTGTCGACGTTCACCGACGAGGTCACGCGCGTGGCGAGCGAGGTGGGCACCGAGGGCAAGCTGGGCGGACAGGCACGCGTGCGTGGCATGTCGGGTTCGTGGAAGGACCTCACGGACTCCGTCAACACCATGGCGTACCGGCTGACGGCGCAGGTCCGCGACATCGCGCTGGTCACCACCGCGGTGGCCAAGGGTGACCTGTCCCGCAAGGTCACCGTGCACGTCGCCGGCGAGATGCTGGAGCTGAAGAACACCGTCAACACGATGGTCGACCAGCTGTCGTCCTTCTCCTCCGAGGTGACGCGAGTCGCGCGCGAGGTGGGCACGGAGGGCGAGCTCGGCGGGCAGGCGCAGGTGCCGGGTGTGGCCGGTGTGTGGAAGGACCTCACCGATTCGGTGAACCTGATGGCCGGCAATCTCACGGCCCAGGTGCGCGGGATCGCGCAGGTCACCACCGCCGTCGCCAACGGCGACCTGTCGCAGAAGGTCACCGTCTCCGCACGCGGCGAGGTCGCGCAGCTCGCCGACACGATCAACCAGATGACCGAGACGCTGCGGATCTTCGCGGACGAGGTCACGCGCGTGGCGAACGAGGTCGGCGCCGCCGGGCAGCTGGGCGGCCAGGCCAATGTGCCGGGTGCGGCCGGCACCTGGAAGGACCTGACCGACTCCGTCAACACGGTGTTCCGGAATCTCACCATTCAGGTGAGGGACATCGCGGCCGTCACCACGGCCGTGGCCAACGGTGACCTCTCCCAGAAGGTCACGGTGAACGTGGCCGGCGAGATGCTGGAGCTGAAGAACACCGTCAACGGGATGGTGGACCAGCTGCAGTCCTTCGGTTCCGAGGTCACGCGCGTGGCGCGCGAGGTCGGTGTCGAGGGCGAGCTGGGCGGTCAGGCGCAGGTGCCGGGCGCGGCCGGTACCTGGAAGGACCTGACGGACTCCGTCAACACCGCCTTCCGCAACCTCACCGGCCAGGTCCGCAACATCGCGCAGGTCACCACGGCGGTCGCCAACGGCGATCTGTCGCAGAAGGTCACCGTGGACGTCTCCGGTGAGATGCTCCAGCTGAAGAACACCGTGAACACGATGGTGGACCAGCTGTCCTCCTTCGCCGACCAGGTGACCCGGATGGCGCGGGACGTGGGCACCGAGGGCCGACTCGGCGGTCAGGCGGTCGTGCCGGGTGTGGCCGGCACGTGGAAGGAACTCACCGACTCCGTCAACGGCATGGCCGGCAACCTGACGGCCCAGGTCCGCAACATCGCCCAGGTGACGACCGCGGTCGCCCAGGGCGACCTGTCCCAGAAGATCGACGTGGACGCGCGCGGGGAGATCCTGGAGCTGAAGAACACCATCAACACGATGGTCGATCAGCTCTCCGGATTCGCCGACCAGGTCACCCGGGTGGCCCGCGAGGTGGGCACCGAGGGCCGTCTGGGCGGTCAGGCGCAGGTGCCCGGCGTGGCCGGTGTGTGGCGGGACCTGACCGACTCCGTGAACGGCATGGCGGGCAACCTCACCGCGCAGGTCCGCAACATCGCGCAGGTCGCCACCGCGGTGGCCCGCGGTGACCTGTCCCAGAAGATCACCGTGGACGCGCGCGGGGAGATCCTGGAATTGAAGAACACGCTGAACACGATGGTCGACCAGCTGTCGTCGTTCGCGGAGGAGGTCACCAGGGTCGCCCGCGAGGTGGGCACGGAGGGCCAGCTCGGCGGTCAGGCCGAGGTCCAGGGCGTCTCCGGCACCTGGAAGGACCTCACCCAGTCCGTGAACTTCATGGCGAACAACCTGACCATCCAGGTGCGCCAGATCGCCGAGGTCACGACCGCGGTCGCCAAGGGCGACCTGTCGAAGAAGATCACCGTCGACGCCAAGGGCGAGATCCTCGAGCTCGTCACGACCGTCAACACGATGGT
Source organism: Streptomyces griseorubiginosus (assembly GCF_017614965.1). Classification (GTDB taxonomy): domain Bacteria; phylum Actinomycetota; class Actinomycetes; order Streptomycetales; family Streptomycetaceae; genus Streptomyces; species Streptomyces griseorubiginosus_B. Next base: position 4,529 of record NZ_WVUG01000200.1, read on the forward strand.
CGACCAGCTGTCCAGCTTCGCCGAGCAGGTGACCCGGGTGGCCCGCGAGGTGGGCACCGAGGGCATCCTGGGCGGCCAGGCGCACGTTCCGGGTGTCACGGGCATCTGGAAGGACCTCAGCGGCAACGTGAACCTGATGGCCAAGAACCTGACCATGCAGGTGCGCAACATCTCCCAGGTCGCGGCGGCCGTCGCCAACGGCGACCTGACGCGGACGGTGACGATCGAGGCGCGCGGTGAGGTGCAGCAGCTCGCCGACACCTTCAACACGATGGTGAAGACGCTGAGTTCGTTCGCCGACCAGGTCACCAAGGTGGCCCGTGAGGTGGGCACGGACGGCATCCTGGGCGGTCAGGCGCATGTCCCGGGCGTGGCGGGCACCTGGAAGGACCTCACCGACTCGGTGAACGGCATGGCGTCCAACCTGACCGGCCAGGTGCGCAACATCGCCATGGTCACGACGGCGATCGCCAAGGGTGACCTGACGAAGAAGATCGACATCGACGCGCGGGGTGAGATCCTCGAGCTGAAGACGACGATCAACACGATGGTCGACCAGCTGTCGTCCTTCGCGGAGGAGGTCACCCGAGTCGCCCGTGAGGTGGGCACGGAGGGCCAGCTGGGCGGTCAGGCACGCGTGCGTGACGTGGACGGCACCTGGCGCGACCTCACCGAGTCCGTGAACGAGATGGCGGGCAATCTCACCCGGCAGGTGCGCGCCATCGCGCGCGTGGCCACCGCGGTGACCCGGGGCGACCTGAACCTGAAGATCGACGTCGACGCCTCCGGCGAGATCCAGGAACTGCAGGACTACATCAACAAGATGATCGCCAACCTGCGCGACACCACGATCGCCAACAAGGAGCAGGACTGGCTCAAGGGCAACTTGGCCCGTATCTCCGCGCTGATGCAGGGCCGCCGCGATCTGCAGGACGTGGCCTCGCTGATCATGAGCGAGCTGACGCCGGTGGTCTCCGCGCAGCACGGCGCGTTCTTCGTGGCGATGCCGCTGGTCGACGGCAAGGACCTGAGTGCCGAGAACGAGGACGCGTACGAACTGCGCATGCTCGGGTCGTACGGCTACTCGATGGGCTCCATGCCGACCTCCTTCAGGCCCGGTGAGGCGCTGATCGGGACGGCCGCCGAGGAGAAGCGCACGATCCTCGTGGAGAACGCGCCCAGCGGCTATCTGAAGATCTCCTCGGGCCTCGGCGAGGCGCCGCCGGCCCAGGTGATCGTCCTTCCGGTGCTGTTCGAGGGCAAGGTGCTCGGCATCATCGAGCTGGCCTCCTTCACGCCGTTCACGCAGATCCAGAAGGACTTCCTGAACCAGATCGCCGAGATGATCGCGACCAGCGTCAACACCATCTCCGTCAACACCAAGACCGAGCAGCTGCTGAAGCAGTCGCAGGAGCTGACCGAGCAGCTGCGTGAACGCTCGGCCGAGTTGGAGAACCGGCAGAAGGCCCTCCAGGCGTCCAACGCCGAACTGGAGGAGAAGGCCGAGCTGCTGGCCCAGCAGAACCGCGACATCGAGGTGAAGAACACCGAGATCGAGGAGGCGCGGCAGGTCCTGGAGGAGCGCGCCGAGCAGCTCGCGGTGTCGATGCGCTACAAGAGCGAGTTCCTGGCCAACATGTCGCACGAGCTGCGGACGCCGCTCAACTCGCTGCTGATCCTGGCCAAGCTGCTCGCCGACAACGCCGACGCCAACCTCACGCCCAAGCAGGTCGAGTTCGCCGAGACGATCCACGGCGCCGGCTCGGACCTGCTGCAGCTGATCAACGACATCCTCGACCTGTCGAAGGTCGAGGCGGGCAAGATGGACGTCTCGCCGACGCGTATCGCGCTCGTCCAGCTCGTCGACTACGTGGAGGCCACCTTCCGGCCGCTCACCGCGGAGAAGGGCCTGGACCTGTCCGTACGGGTCTCCCCGGAGCTGCCCGCCACCCTGCACACCGACGAACAGCGGCTCCTGCAGGTGCTGCGCAACCTGCTGTCCAACGCGGTGAAGTTCACCGACTCCGGCTCGGTCGAGCTGGTGATCCGGCCGGCCGGCGCGGACGTGCCCATGGCGATCCGGGAGCAGCTGCTGGAGGCCGGTTCGCTCACCGACCCGGACGCCGGTCTGATCGCGTTCTCGGTCACCGACACCGGCATCGGGATCGCGGCCAGCAAGATGCGGGTGATCTTCGAGGCGTTCAAGCAGGCCGACGGCACGACCAGCCGCAAGTACGGCGGTACGGGCCTGGGGCTGTCGATCTCGCGGGAGATCGCCCAGCTGCTCGGCGGTGAGATCCACGCGCAGAGCGAGCCGGGACGCGGCTCGACCTTCACGCTGTATTTGCCGCTGCACCCCAGCGAACTGCCTCCCCAGGGCTATCAGCAGCCCGTGGCGGCGCTCGGGGCCAGCGACCTGGTGGCCGCCTCTGACCTGTCCCAGCTGTCCGCGGCGGAGGTCGAGACGCCCGCCGAGGTGAAGTCGTACCAGCAGGCGCAGAACGGCGCCGCGGCCCTCTTCAGGCGCCGCCGCCGGGGCGGCCTCGACGGGGACCACCGGGCCGCCGGGCAGGAGCAGTGGGCGGGCGCCGAGCAGGGTGCCGCTCCGCAGCCGCACCGCGGCATCCGCTTCGGTGGCCAGAAAGTGCTCATCGTCGACGACGACATCCGTAACGTGTTCGCCCTGACCAGCGTCCTGGAGCAGCACGGCCTGTCGGTGCTGTACGCCGAGAACGGCCGCGAGGGCATCGAGGTGCTGGAACAGCACGACGACGTGGCGGTCGTCCTGATGGACATCATGATGCCGGAGATGGACGGTTACGCGACCACGACGGCGATCCGCAGGATGCCGCAGTTCGCGGGGCTGCCGATCATCGCGTTGACCGCGAAGGCGATGAAGGGCGACCGTGAGAAGGCCATCGAGTCCGGTGCCTCCGACTACGTCACCAAGCCGGTCGACCCCGACCACCTGCTGGCGGTGATGGAACAGTGGATGCGAGGGGAGTGAGGAGGACCATCGATGTTCACGCGGAGTTGCTGACTCAGTGTGGCCGACGCCGTGTAGAAGTACGGGATACGGGGAACCTTCTGGTCTCCCGCTGCGTTTCTGCTACGTGCACAGTGACATCACGGTGACAGGGTGTGGCGACAGGCGGGGTGCGGCTACGATGACCGGCACAAGGACGGGCGGCGAAAGGGAGTCGTCCCCAGGGGCGGCGCCCGGTGCACATCCGGGGCGAGGAGGGCGGGCCATGGTGCAGAAGGCCAAGATCCTCCTGGTCGATGACCGGCCGGAGAATCTGCTGGCGCTGGAGGCCATCCTCTCTGCGCTCGATCAGACACTGGTGCGGGCATCGTCCGGGGAGGAAGCGCTCAAAGCACTGCTCACGGACGACTTCGCGGTCATTCTGCTGGACGTCCAGATGCCGGGCATGGACGGTTTCGAGACCGCCGCCCACATCAAGCGGCGCGAGCGGACCCGGGACATCCCGATCATCTTCCTCACCGCGATCAACCACGGCCCGCACCACACCTTCCGCGGTTACGCGGCCGGCGCGGTCGACTACATCTCCAAGCCGTTCGACCCGTGGGTGCTGCGCGCGAAGGTCTCGGTGTTCGTCGAGCTCTACATGAAGAACTGCCAGCTGAGGGAGCAGGCGGCGCTGCTGCGGCTCCAGTTGGAGGGCGGCGGCAAGGCCACGGTCGGTGACAGCAAGGAGCCGGCCTCCCTGCTCGCCGAGCTGTCCGCGCGGCTCGCGGCGGTCGAGGAGCAGGCCGAGGCGCTGTCCAAGCAGCTCGACGACGAGTCGGCGGACGCGGCCGCGGTGGCCACGGCGGCCCATCTCGAACGCAAACTCACCGGGCTGCGGCGGGCGCTGGACGCGCTGGAGCCGGGCACCGGGAGCGCGCCGTCGGTGACCTCGCAGAACTGACCTTCATCCAGAGGACAGTTGCGGGACAACCGCGGATGAGGACTCGTCAGTTCCACGTTCACTCAAAGGCGACACGAACGGGTGAAGCGGTGGGCACGCGTGTCCGTCGTCGCCTCCACCGGTAATCTCACACCTATGGCCTCACGTCCCTCCGCTGCCAAGAAGCAGCCCGCGAAGAAGGCGGCGGCTCCGGCGAAGAAGGCCGCCGCGAAAAGGGCCCCGGCGAAGAAGGCGCCCGCCAAGAAGGCCGCGGCGAAGAAGGCGGCGCCGCCGAAGCCGGCGCCGAACCCGACCGGCGGCGTCTACCGGCTCGTCCGTGCCCTCTGGCTCGGCGTCGCGCACGCCGTGGGCGCCGTCTTCCGCGGCATAGGGAACGGCGCGAAGAACCTCGACCCCGCACATCGCAAGGACGGCGTGGCACTGCTCCTGCTCGGTATCGCACTGATCGTGGCCGCGGGCACCTGGGCCGATCTGCGCGGCCCCGTCGGTGACCTCGTCGAGATCCTGGTGACCGGCGCCTTCGGCCGGCTCGACCTGCTGGTGCCGATACTGCTCGCGGTCATCGCGGTGCGGTTCATCCGGCACCCCGAGAAGCCCGAGGCCAACGGCCGCATCGTGATCGGCCTGTCCGCGCTCGTCATCGGCGTGCTCGGCCAGGTCCACATCGCCTGCGGCTCGCCCGCCCGCAGCGACGGCATGCAGGCCATAAGGGACGCCGGCGGCCTCATCGGCTGGGGAGCGGCGACTCCGCTGACGTACACCATGGGCGACGTACTGGCCGTACCGCTGCTGGTGCTGCTGACGGTCTTCGGGCTGCTGGTGGTCACGGCGACCCCGGTCAACGCGATTCCGCAGCGGCTGCGGCTGCTCGGTGTGAAGCTCGGGATCGTCGACGACCCGCACGAGGACGAGTACACGGAGGACGACCAGCGCTACGACGAGCAGTGGCGCGAAACGCTGCCTCCGCGCGCGCGGAAGCGCGGCTCGGCCCCCGAGGCGTACGACCCCGACAGGGCGGAGCAGGAGGCCCTCTCCAAGCGTCGTGGCCGTCCCCGGCGCTCCGCCATGCCCCAGCCCGACATGGGGCGCCCCATGGACGCCGTGGACGTCGCGGCGGCCGCCGCTGCCGCGCTCGACGGCGCCGTCCTGCACGGGATGCCGCCCTCGCCGGTCGTCGCGGACCTCACCCAGGGGGTCAGCGTCGGCGACCGCGAGGAGGCGACGCCCACGCCGACGCCCACGCCCGTGCCCGCCGCGCGGCCCAAGCAGGAGAAGCTGAAGGTCGAGGTCGCCGACCTCACCAAACCGGCGCCCGAGGCGCCCAGCGAACTGCCCGCGCGCGCGGAGCAGCTCCAGCTGTCCGGCGACATCACCTACGCCCTGCCCTCGCTCGACCTCCTCACGCGCGGGGGCCCCGGCAAGGCGCGCAGCGCCGCCAACGACGCCGTGGTCGCCTCGCTCACCAACGTCTTCACCGAGTTCAAGGTCGACGCCGCCGTCACCGGCTTCACGCGCGGGCCGACGGTCACGCGCTACGAGGTCGAACTCGGCCCCGCCGTGAAGGTCGAGCGGATCACCGCGCTGACCAAGAACATCGCGTACGCCGTCGCCAGCCCCGACGTGCGGATCATCAGCCCGATCCCGGGCAAGTCCGCGGTCGGCATCGAGATCCCCAACACGGACCGCGAGATGGTCAACCTCGGCGACGTCCTGCGTCTCGCGGCCGCCGCCGAGGACGACCACCCGATGCTCGTCGCGCTCGGCAAGGACGTCGAGGGCGGCTACGTGATGGCCAACCTCGCGAAGATGCCGCACGTCCTCGTCGCCGGAGCCACCGGTTCGGGTAAGTCGTCGTGCATCAACTGCCTGATCACGTCGGTCATGGTCCGGGCGACTCCCGAGGACGTCCGCATGGTCCTCGTCGACCCCAAGCGCGTCGAACTCACCGCCTACGAAGGCATCCCGCACCTGATCACCCCGATCATCACCAACCCGAAGCGGGCCGCCGAGGCGCTCCAGTGGGTCGTGCGCGAGATGGACCTGCGCTACGACGACCTCGCGGCCTACGGCTACCGGCACATCGACGACTTCAACGAGGCCGTCCGCAACGGCAAGGTGAAGTCCCCGGAGGGCAGCGAGCGGGAGCTGCAGCCCTACCCGTACCTGCTGGTGATCGTGGACGAGCTCGCCGACCTGATGATGGTCGCCCCGCGCGACGTCGAGGACGCCATCGTGCGCATCACGCAGCTCGCGCGCGCGGCCGGCATCCACCTGGTGCTCGCCACGCAGCGGCCGTCGGTCGACGTCGTCACGGGCCTGATCAAGGCGAACGTGCCCTCGCGGCTCGCCTTCGCCACCTCCTCGCTCGCCGACAGCCGCGTCATCCTCGACCAGCCCGGCGCCGAGAAGCTGATCGGCAAAGGCGACGGGCTCTTCCTGCCGATGGGTGCCAGCAAGCCCACCCGTATGCAGGGCGCGTTCGTGACCGAGGACGAGGTCGCGGCGATCGTCCAGCACTGCAAGGACCAGATGGCGCCCGTCTTCCGGGACGACGTCACCGTGGGCACCAAGCAGAAGAAGGAGATCGACGAGGAGATCGGCGACGACCTCGACCTGCTCTGCCAGGCGGCCGAGCTGGTGGTCTCCACCCAGTTCGGGTCGACGTCCATGCTCCAGCGCAAGCTGCGCGTCGGCTTCGCCAAGGCCGGGCGGCTGATGGACCTCATGGAGTCGCGGGGGGTCGTCGGACCGAGCGAGGGCTCGAAGGCCCGTGACGTTCTTGTGAAGCCCGACGAACTGGACGGCGTGCTCGCGGTGATCCGCGGGGAGGCTTGAGAGAAGACCCGAACGGGTGCGGCCGTCGATGTCTGATCGTGACTCACCCGTAAGGGATCATTGAGCAACCGTTTCCCTTCGGCGTACGTCAAGTTGAGGGAAGCGACAAGCGCGTGCCCCACCATCGGTGTGTCCGGCCATACCGATGGGCTAACAAGCTCCACCGCCCGGTTGCCCCACCCTTTCGCACCCCCCATAGACTGAACCTCCAGCACAGGTGGCTTAAACGCTCGAAAGGCGCCCCCGTGTCCATCGGCAACTCCCCTGAAGACGAGCGTCCGTTCGAAGACGATCGCGAGCAAGCCCTGTCCGTCGGCCGCGCCCTCAAACAGGCGCGGATCGATGCCGGGCTGACCGTCGACGACATCAGCAACGCCACCCGGGTCCGCATCGCCATCGTGCACGCCATCGAGGCGGACGACTTCGCCCCCTGCGGCGGGGACGTCTACGCGCGCGGGCACATCCGGACTCTGGCCAAGGCCGTCCACCTCGATCCCGCCCCGCTGCTGGCGCAGTACGACGCCGACCACGGCGGCCGTCCCGCGCCGACCCCGGCGGCACCGCTCTTCGAGGCGGAGCGCATCCGTCCCGAGCGGCGCGGGCCGAACTGGACCGCGGCGATGGTCGCCGCGATCGTCGCCGTGGTCGGCTTCGTCGGCTTCACCGCCTTCAAGGGCGGCGACGACAGTGGCGCCAAGACGCAGGTCGCCGAAGGGTCCACGCCCTCCGTCAGCAAGTCCGCCTCGCCCACGCCCAAGAACAACAAGCCCGCCACCCCGAAGTCCGACCCCTCCGACAGCGCCATCGCGGCCGCGCCGCAGGACAAGGTGACCGTCCAGGTCTCCGCCGCCGACGGACGCAGCTGGATCTCCGCCAAGGACCACAACGGCCGGCTTCTGTTCGACGGACTCCTCAAGCAGGGCGAGTCCAAGACCTTCCAGGACAGCGACAAGATCAACCTCGTCCTCGGGGACGCCGGGGCCATCCAGCTCTACGTCAACGGCAAGAAGATCGAGGACGACTTCCAGCCGGGCGCGGTCGAGCGCCTGACGTACACCAAGGGCGACCCCCAGGTCGGTTAGCACCACGGTCGTTCCCACGGGGCTGGCGAAGATCGCCAGCCCCGTCGACATGGGCTGTCAGTGAGACAAAGTAGTCTTGAGCGCATGCCTGAACGCCGTACCGTCGCACTCGTCACCCTTGGCTGCGCCCGTAACGAGGTGGACTCGGAGGAGCTCGCAGGCCGCTTGGAGGCGGACGGCTGGGAGCTCGTGGAGGACGCCGAGGACGCGGACGTCGCCGTCGTCAACACCTGTGGCTTCGTCGAGGCCGCCAAGAAGGACTCCGTCGACGCCCTCCTGGAGGCCAACGACCTCAAGGGCCACGGGAGAACCCAGGCCGTCGTGGCGGTGGGCTGCATGGCCGAGCGGTACGGCAAGGAGCTCGCCGAGGCCCTCCCCGAGGCCGACGGCGTGCTCGGCTTCGACGACTACGCGGACATCTCCGACCGCCTGCAGACCATCCTCAACGGCGGCATCCACGCCTCCCACACCCCGCGCGACCGGCGCAAGCTGCTGCCCATCAGCCCCGCCGAGCGGCAGGAGTCGGCCGCCGAGGTCGCCTTGCCCGGGCACGGCCCCGTGGACCTCCCGGAGGGCCTCGCGCCCGCCTCCGGTCCCCGCGCGCCCCTGCGCCGTCGTCTGGACGGCTCTCCGGTCGCCTCGGTGAAGCTCGCCTCGGGCTGCGACCGGCGCTGCTCGTTCTGCGCCATCCCGTCCTTCCGCGGCTCCTTCATCTCCCGCCGCCCCAGCGACGTCCTGAACGAGACGCGCTGGCTGGCCGAGCAGGGCGTCAAGGAGATCATGCTGGTCTCCGAGAACAACACCTCGTACGGCAAGGACCTCGGCGACATCCGTCTGCTGGAGTCGCTGCTGCCGGAGCTCGCCGAGGTCGACGGAATCGAGCGGGTGCGCGTCAGCTACCTCCAGCCCGCCGAGATGCGTCCCGGGCTGATCGACGTCCTGACCTCCACCCCGAAGGTCGCCCCGTACTTCGACCTCTCCTTCCAGCACTCCGCGCCCGACGTGCTGCGCGCGATGCGCCGCTTCGGCGACACCGACCGCTTCCTGGAACTGCTCGACACCATCCGGACCAAGGCGCCCCAGGCCGGAGTGCGCTCCAACTTCATCGTCGGCTTCCCCGGCGAGACCGAGGCCGACCTGGCGGAGCTCGAGCGCTTCCTGAACGGCGCGCGGCTGGACGCCATCGGTGTCTTCGGGTACTCCGACGAGGAGGGCACCGAGGCGGCGACCTACGAGAACAAGCTGGACGAGGACGTCGTCGCCGAGCGACTGGCCCGTGTCTCCCGGCTGGCGGAGGAGCTCGTCTCCCAGCGCGCCGAGGAGCGCCTGGGCGAGAGCGTGCACGTGCTCGTGGAATCCGTGGACGAGGAGGGCGTGTACGGCCGCGGGGCGCACCAGGCGCTCGAGACCGACGGCCAGGTGCTGCTCACCAGCGGCGAGGGACTGAGTGTCGGCCGTATCGTCGAGGCCAAGGTGGTCGGTACGGAAGGTGTCGACCTGGTGGCTGAGCCGCTCACGGGCTCGCTCGCGTGTAGTGAGGAGGCGGGCAGATGACCGGAGTGCCGGCATCGGCGGCGAACGGCTCCTCCAAGGCGGGTGCTCCGAAGACCGAAGGCACCGATGCCGAGGCGGCGGGCGGGACGAAGCCCGCGCGGGGCGGCAAGATCGCGGCCGCGGCCGTCGACCAGGCCAGCGTCTGGAACATCGCCAATCTGCTGACCATGCTCCGGCTGCTCCTGGTCCCCGCCTTCGTCGCCCTGATGCTGGCCGACGGCGGATACGACCCGGCCTGGCGTTCCGTCGCCTGGGCAGCCTTCGCCGTCGCCATGATCACCGACCTGTTCGACGGGCATCTGGCGCGCACCTACGACCTCGTCACCGACTTCGGGAAGATCGCCGACCCCATCGCCGACAAGGCGATCATGGGGGCGGCGCTGATCTGTCTCTCCTCGCTGGGCGACCTGCCGTGGTGGGTGACGATCGTCATCCTCGGCCGGGAACTGGGGATCACGCTCCTGCGTTTCCTTGTCATCCGGTACGGCGTCATCCCGGCCAGCCGCGGCGGCAAGCTGAAGACGCTCACCCAGGGCGTGGCGGTCGGGATGTACGTCCTGGCGCTGACGGGATGGCTGGCCACCCTGAGGTTCTGGGTGATGGCCGTGGCGGTCGTCCTGACCGTGGTGACCGGGCTGGACTATGTGAGACAGGCCATTGTGCTGCGCAGGCGGGGAATCGCCGAGCGCCGGGCCGCGTTGGAGGAGGCGGAAGCGTGAGTCCCCCGGCCGCCGACGTGGTGCGACTACTGACCGTGAGGGGTGAGACCCTCGCCGTCGCCGAGTCCCTCACCGGCGGGCTCGTTGCGGCGGACATCACAGCGGTCCCCGGGGCGTCCAAGGTCTTCCGCGGTTCGGTGACCGCCTACGCCACCGAGCTCAAGCACCACCTGCTGGGGGTCGACGCCCCCCTGCTTGCCACTCGCGGAGCGGTGGACGCGCAGGTCGCGAGCCAGATGGCGGCCGGCGTGCGCAAGGCGCTCGGCGCCGACTGGGGCATCGCGACGACCGGTGTCGCGGGCCCGGAGCCGCAGGACGGACAGCCTGTCGGGACGGTGTTCGTGGCCGTCGACGGGCCGTTCGCGACGGTTCCTGGTTCTGCCGGTGGCGGAAAAGTACTGGCCCTGCGGTTGAACGGCGACCGCGCGGAAATTCGTAGAGAGAGTGTACGGAGCGTACTCGCACTGCTCCTGAGTGAGCTTGCGGGCGAACACACTGGGAATGAGCGGGCACAGGATACGGAACAGAACGGGGGGTTTTGATGTTTGCAGCCCTGAGTGAACACGACATCGCTCCCCGCACGGCCGCGGCGCGAGGCGGTACGGTGGGGCGAGAAGGATGCGGCTACGCGGTCCGAGGAGGGAGCCACCGATGATCCTGCTCCGTCGCCTGCTGGGTGACGTGCTGCGTCGGCAGCGCCAACGCCAGGGCCGTACTCTGCGCGAAGTCTCCTCGTCCGCCCGAGTCTCACTCGGCTATCTCTCCGAGGTGGAGCGGGGGCAGAAGGAGGCTTCCTCCGAACTGCTCGCCGCCATCTGCGACGCGCTGGACGTACGGATGTCCGAGCTCATGCGAGAAGTGAGCGACGAGCTCGCCCTCGCCGAGCTGGCCCAGTCTGCTGCGGCCACCGAGCCCGTCCCGGCACCGGTCCGTCCGATGCTGGGTTCCGTCTCGGTGACCGGTGTGCCACCGGAACGGGTGACCATCAAGGCGCCCGCGGAGGCGGTGGACGTGGTCGCCGCGTGACCCTCACGCGGGTGTAGACCGACGAGGCGCTGACTGGCACCGAAAAAGTGTGCGGGGCCCCGGCCGGGGCTTCTCCAGGGAGACCTGGAGAGGTGCGGTCGGGGTTTTCGTGCTGTTCGGGGTCTTCTTCCTCCGTCACCCTGGCCCGGGGCCGCTACGGCCACGCCGGTCCGTTTGCCGGGGTGGCGAGGGGCGGTCAAGGTGGAGGCCCGTGGCGCGTTGTCGCGGGGAACGCCCGGGACTGTGGCTCCTCATGGTGAGCGGTGCGCCCCTGTGCCGTTGGTGCGCCCTCCCGTCGGTGGCGGCGGCGGTCTAGCTTCGGGGCTGGAGGTGGTCCATGGCACGGCCGGCAGCGCGCTGGGGGGCGCTTCTCGGGTTCGGGGCGCTGTGGTGGTGGGCCGTGCTGCGGCTCGCCTTCACGCCGGGTGCCGGAGTGCTGGAGGG
>NZ_WVUG01000201.1 GCF_017614965.1 Streptomyces griseorubiginosus
ACCCGCTCCCACCCGAGCTCTTCCCAAGTCACCGTCATACCGCGACGCTAACCGTACGACCCTCTCAACCGGGCCCGACCTTGCCCTGGGTGTACCCCACAGCCGTACACTGGGCCGGGGAACGCTGGCACTCGGCGGGACAGAGTGCCAGGCGAAGTGGCCAGGGGACGACTTCTGGAGGTGTGCGCATGCTGAGTGAACGACGGCTCCAGGTGCTGCGCGCCATCGTCCAGGACTACGTCGGCACCGAGGAGCCGGTCGGGTCGAAGGCCCTGACCGAGCGGCACAACCTCGGCGTCTCCCCGGCGACGGTCCGCAACGACATGGCCGCCCTGGAGGACGAGGGGTACATCGCCCAGCCGCACACCAGCGCCGGGCGCATCCCCACCGACAAGGGCTACCGCCTCTTCGTCGACAAGCTCGCCGGCGTCAAGCCGATGAGCGCCCCCGAGCGGCGCGCGATCCAGAACTTCCTCGACGGCGCCGTCGACCTCGACGACGTCGTCGCGCGGACGGTCCGGCTGCTCGCGCAGCTGACCCGGCAGGTCGCCGTCGTGCAGTACCCCTCGCTCACCCGCTCGACCGTGCGGCATGTGGAGCTGCTCTCGCTCGCCCCCGCGCGCGTGATGCTCGTGCTGATCACGGACACCGGCCGGGTCGAGCAGCGCATGGTCGACTGCCCCGCGCCGTTCGGCGAGGCCTCGCTCGCGGACCTGCGGGCACGGCTCAACAGCCGGGTCGCGGGGCGGCGCTTCACGGACGTCCCGCGTCTCGTGGAGGACCTGCCCGAGGGCTTCGACGTGGAGGACCGGGGTACCGTTGCGACGGTGCTCTCCACCCTCCTGGAGACGCTCGTCGAGGAGAACGAGGAGCGGCTGATGATCGGCGGAACCGCCAATCTGACCCGCTTCGGACATGACTTCCCCCTCACCATCCGGCCCGTCCTGGAGGCGCTGGAGGAGCAAGTCGTCCTCCTCAAGTTGCTTGGAGAGGCGGGGGATTCGGGCATGACCGTACGCATCGGTCACGAGAACGCCTACGAGGGACTCAACTCCACGTCCGTGGTCTCGGTCGGCTACGGTTCGGGCGGCGAGGCAGTCGCCAAACTCGGCGTGGTCGGACCGACCCGCATGGATTACCCGGGAACGATGGGAGCGGTACGCGCAGTGGCACGGTACGTCGGACAGATCCTGGCGGAGTCGTAAGTGGCCACGGACTACTACGCCGTTCTCGGCGTGCGCCGCGACGCGTCGCAGGAAGAGATCAAGAAGGCCTTCCGGCGGCTCGCCCGCGAGCTGCACCCGGACGTCAACCCCGATCCGAAGACCCAGGAGCGGTTCAAGGAGATCAACGCCGCTTACGAGGTGCTCTCGGACCCGCAGAAGAAGCAGGTCTACGACCTCGGCGGCGACCCGCTCTCGCAGGCGGGCGGCGGTGGCGCGGGCGGCTTCGGCGCCGGCGGCTTCGGGAACTTCTCGGACATCATGGACGCGTTCTTCGGTACGGCGTCCCAGCGCGGCCCGCGCTCGCGCACCCGGCGCGGCCAGGACGCCATGATCCGGCTGGAGATCGAGCTCGACGAGGCGGCCTTCGGCACCACGAAGGACATCCAGGTCGACACCGCGATCGTCTGCAACACCTGCAACGGCGAGGGGGCGGCCCCCGGCACCACCGCGCAGACGTGTGACATGTGCCGTGGCCGCGGTGAGGTCTCCCAGGTGACCCGGTCCTTCCTGGGCCAGGTCATGACGTCGCGTCCCTGCCCCCAGTGCCAGGGCTTCGGCACGGTCGTGCCGACCCCCTGCCCGGAGTGCGCCGGTGACGGCCGGATCCGCTCCCGCCGCACGCTGACGGTGAAGATCCCGGCCGGTGTGGACAACGGCACGCGGATCCAGCTCGCCGGCGAGGGCGAGGTCGGCCCGGGCGGCGGTCCGGCCGGTGACCTGTACGTCGAGATCCACGAGCTGCCGCACGCCACGTTCCAGCGGCGCGGGGACGACCTGCACTGCACGGTGACGATCCCGATGACGGCGGCGTCGCTGGGCACCAAGGTGCCGCTGGAGACGCTGGACGGCATGGAGGAGGTCGACATCCGGCCCGGCACCCAGTCCGGCCAGTCGATCCCGCTGCACGGCCGGGGCGTCACGCATCTGCGCGGCGGCGGCCGGGGCGACCTGATCGTCCACGTCGAGGTCCAGACCCCCACCAAGCTCGACCCGGAACAGGAACGCCTCCTGCGCGAACTGGCCAAGCTCCGCGGCGAGGAACGGCCTCAGGGGCAGTTCCAGCCGGGGCAGCAGGGGTTGTTCTCGCGGTTGAAGGATGCGTTCAACGGGCGCTGAGGTATCCGTTCCGCCGGCGCTGAGGCTCGCTCATTCACGTGGTCCAGGCCGTGGGGATGCCCGATTCGGACTTGTTCGGAGGACGTGACAACATGCGGTCATGTCCTCCGCGCTGACCGATCTCTTCCCGTATCCGATCGTGCAGGCCCCCATGGCGGGCGGCGTCTCGGTGCCCGCGCTCGCCGCCGCCGTGTCCGAGGCCGGCGGGCTGGGGTTCCTGGCCGGTGGGTACAAGACCGCCGACGGCATGTACCAGGAGATCAAGCAGCTGCGGAGCCTGACCAGCCGTCCCTTCGGCGTGAACCTCTTCCTGCCGCAGCCGGAGTACGCCGACCAGGGCGCCGTGGAGATCTACACCCACCAGCTGGCCGGTGAGGCCGCCTGGTACGAGACCGAACTCGGCGACCCGGACAGCGGCCGCGACGACGGCTACGACGCCAAGCTCGCCGTCCTGCTGGACAACCCGGTGCCCGTGGTGTCGTTCCACTTCGGCGTCCCCAGCCGGGACGTCGTCGACTCCCTGCACCGCCTGGGCACCTTCGTCCTGGTCACCGCGACCACCGCCGAGGAGGCCCTCGCCGTGGAGCGGTCCGGCGCCGACGTGGTGATCGCGCAGGGCGTGGAGGCCGGCGGCCACCAGGGCACCCACCGCGACACCCCGGAGAACGACGGCGCCGGCATCGGCCTGCTCTCCCTCGTCGCCCAGGTCCGCGAGACCGTGGCCATCCCGATCGTCGCCGCCGGCGGCATCATGCGCGGCGGCCAGATCGCCGCCGTCCTCGCGGCGGGCGCGAGCGCGGCCCAGCTCGGCACCGCGTTCCTCGCCACGGCCGAGTCCGGCGCCAACGCGGTCCACAAGCAGGCGCTCACCAATCCCCTGTTCACGCGGACGGAACTCACCCGCGCCTTCTCCGGCCGCCCGGCCCGCGGCCTGGTCAACCGCTTCATGCGCGAGCACGGCCCGTACGCCCCCGCCGCCTACCCCCAGCTCCACCACATCACCGCGCCGCTGCGCAAGAAGGCCGCCGCGTCCGGCGACGCGCAGGGCATGGCGCTGTGGGCGGGCCAGGGGCACAGAATGGCCCGCGATCTGCCGGCCGCGCAGTTGGTCGAGGTCCTCGCCGCCGAGCTCGACGCGGCCCGGACAGCGTTGTCGGGCCAGGGGGACCTGCGATGACGGCGCCGGTGTTCGCCGCCGAGGACCTGCCGGCCGGCGCCGGTCCGTACGTCCTCGACGGCGCCGAGGGCCGGCACGCGGTCTCGGTGAAGCGGCTGCAGCCCGGCGAGGAGGTCGTCCTCACCGACGGCGCCGGACGGCACGCGGCCTGCGAGGTGACCGGCACCGAGGGCAAGGACCGGCTGATCGTCCGCATCGTCTCGGTGTCCGAGGAGCCGGAGCCCGCCCCGCGCATCACGGTCGTCCAGGCCCTGCCCAAGGGCGACCGGGGCGAACTGGCCGTGGAGACCATGACCGAGGTCGGTGTCGACGCCGTCGTGCCCTGGCAGGCCGCCCGCTGCATCACCCAGTGGCGGGGCGAGCGCGGACTGAAGGCGCTCGCCAAGTGGCGGGCCACCGCCCGGGAGGCCGGCAAGCAGTCCCGGCGGGTCCGCTTCCCCGAGATCGCGGACGCGGCGACGACCAGACAGGTTGCCGCACTTCTCGCCAAAGCCGACCTCGCCGCCGTCCTGCACTCCGACTTCGAGCACGTGAGCGAGCACCTGGCCACCGCCGAACTCCCCGCCCACGGCGAGATCGTGCTGGTCGTCGGCCCCGAAGGGGGCGTCTCCAAGGACGAGTTGGCGCTGTTCGAGGAGGCGGGTGCGAAGGCGTACGTGCTGGGGCCTACCGTGCTGCGTACATCGACCGCCGGCACCGCGGCCGCGGCCCTGCTCCTGGGCCGCACCGGCCGCTGGTCCTGACCACCCAACGGGGGACCACGTGGAACTCGCCCAAGTCCGCCTCCTCGTCGCCGACTTCGCCGCCTGCTACCGCTTCTACGCCGACGTCCTCGGCCTGAAGCCGCAGTCCGGGGCGAGCGAGGGACCGTACGAGAAGTTCAGCCCGGCCACGGGGTCGGCGGGGATCGCCCTGCAGGACCGCTCGATGATGGCCGAGGTCCTGGACGAACTGGGCGACACGGCCACCGGCCACCGCTCGCTGGTGGTGCTGCGCGTCGACGACCTCGACGCCTACTGCGAGCGGATCACGGAGCGCGGGGCCACCGTGCTGCACGGCCCCGCCCCGATGACCGACCGCATGCGGGTGGCCCATCTCAAGGACCCCGAGGGGAACCTGGTGGAGCTGCAGGAGTGGCTGCTGCTGCGGACCTGAGGCCCGGTCGGCTCCTCATCGAGGGGCGCTCCAATGACCGTATGCGCCCTTCCGCGGACGCGGACTCGGTGGCAGGCTGCCCTTCATGGGGGCGTTGAGGCGCAGTTGGCGACGGCCACCGGCACGACGGGTGGCGGCCGTGGCGGGGTTTGCCGTCGTGGCCGTCGGAGGGGCCGTGGCCTGTGATCCCGGTGGGCTCGGCACCGCGGCCGTCGCGTACACCACCGACCAGACCGCGACCAAGGAACTGAAGCGGCACAACATCGACGTGCAGTGGCTCAGCTGCACCTCCAACTACGGCAACAACAACACCAGTCACAACAGCATGCCCAGCGCGAGCGAGACCACCGTCGCCAACGTCGACTGCCAGGGGCAGACCAAGGACGGCAAGGACATCACCGTCACCGGCAAGGTCACCCGCGCCGTGGACGGCGCCTGTGTGCGCGGTGACCTGACGGCCAAGGTCGGCGGGAAGACGCTGTTCCACGTCGCCGGGCTCGGCGACTGCACCTCCACGCCCTCGCCGATCGTGAACAACCCCAGCGGCGGCAACGGCAACCAGCCGGGCGCCACCGTCACCGTGACCGTCACGCGGACCATCTGGTGCAAGGGCGACCCGCAGTGCTGGCCGGTCCAGGGCAAGTGATCCAAACCGCTGCCCGGCGACCCGGCGGCTGCCTAGAGTGATCGTGTGACGCAGCCCGCAGCCCCCGCGTATCTCCGGTTCCCGCACCTGCACGGCGAGTTGCTCGCCTTCACCGCCGAGGACGACGTGTGGCTCGCCCCCCTCGACGGTGGCCGGGCCTGGCGGGTCAGCGCGGACAACGTGCCGGTGAACCACCCCCGTATCTCGCCCGACGGCACCACCGTCGCCTGGACCTCCACCCGCGACGGCGCACCCGAGGTCCATGTGGCCCCGGTCGACGGCGGCCCCGCGAAACGCCTGACGTACTGGGGCAGTTCACGCACCCAGGTGCGCGGCTGGACCCCGGACGGAGACGTCCTCGCCATCAGCACCCAGGGCCAGGCCAGCCTGCGCCGCAGCTGGGCACGGGCGATTCCGCTCGACGGCGGCCCGGCGGCCACCCTGCCCTACGGCCCCGTCGGCCATGTGGCCTTCGGCCCGTCCACCGTCCTGCTCTCCGCGCCCATGGGCCGCGAGGCGGCCTGGTGGAAGCGCTACCGGGGCGGCACGGCGGGCAAGCTGTGGATCGACCGGGACGGCGACGGCGAGTTCGTGCGCCTGCACCAGGACGTGGACGGCAACCTCGAGAGCCCCGTCTGGACCGGCGACCGTATCGCCTTCCTCTCCGACCACGAAGGCGTCGGCGCCGTCTACTCCTCCCTCGCCGACGGCTCCGACCTGCGCCGGCACACCCCCATCGACGGCTTCTACGCCCGCCATCTCGCCGGCGACGGCACCCGCCTTGTGTACGCGTCCGCCGGTGAGCTGTGGATCCTCGACGACCTGGACACCGCCGAGCCGCGCCGCCTGGACGTCCGGCTCGGCGGCCCCCGGCTCGACCTGCAGCCGTTCCCGGTGAACGCCGCCCGCTGGTTCGGCTCCGCGCACCCCGACCACACCGCCCGCGGCAGCGCGGTCGCCGTCCGCGGCTCCGTGCACTGGGTCACCCACCGCTCCGGCCCCGCCCGCGCCCTGGCCGCCGAACCCGGCGTACGGGCCCGGCTGCCGCGCACCTTCCGGGTGGACGGCGAGGAACACGTCGTCTGGGTCACCGACGCCGAGGGCGACGACGCCCTGGAGTTCGCCCCCGCGACCGGCACCGCCCCGGGCGCCACCCCGCGCCGGCTGGCCGCCGGACAGCTCGGCCGGGTCCTCGACCTCGCCGTGGCCCCCGACGGCGGCCGCGTCGCCGTCGCCGCGCACGACGGACGCGTCCTGCTCGTCGAACGGGACACCGGCGAGGTCCGCGAGGTCGACCGCTCCACCGACGGGGACGTCTCGGGCCTGGTCTTCTCACCCGACTCCGGCTGGCTCGCCTGGTCCCACCCCGGCCCGCGCCCGCTGCGACAGCTGCGCCTGGCCAACACCACCGACCTGTCGGTCACGGAGGCCACCCCGCTCCGCTTCCGCGACTACGCGCCGGCGTTCACCCTCGACGGCAAGCACCTCGCCTTCCTCTCCGCGCGCTCCTTCGACCCGGTCTACGACGAGCACGTCTTCGACCTCGCCTTCGTCGGCGGCTCCCGCCCGCACCTGATCCCCCTCGCGGCAACCACCCCGTCCCCGTTCGGACCGCAGCGCCACGGCCGCCCCTTCGACGCCCCGGACAAGGACGAGACCCCCGACAGCGAGGGCACCCCCAGCACCCGTGTCGACCTCGAGGGACTGGCCGACCGGATCGTGCCCTTCCCGGTCGAGGCCGCCCGCTACTCCACCCTGCGCGCGGCCAAGGACGGCGTGCTGTGGCTGCGCCACCCCGTGCGCGGCGTCCTCGGCGCCTCCCGGGCCACCCCGGACGACCCGGACCCCAGGACCGCCCTGGAACGCTACGACCTGGCGCAGCAGCGCATCGAGCACCTCGCCTCCGATGCCGACCACTTCGCCGTCAGCGGCGACGGCAAGCGCGTCCTGCTGTGGACCGAGGACAAGCTCAAGGTCGTGCCCAGCGACCGGCGCGCCTCGAACGACGACGACAGCGACAGCAACATCACCGTCGACCTCGGCCGCGTCCGCCACACCGTCGACCCCGCCGCAGAGTGGCGTCAGATGTACGACGAGACCGGCCGCCTCATGCGGGACAACTTCTGGCGCCCCGACCTCGGCGGCGTCGACTGGGACGGCGTCCTGGACCGCTACCGGCCCGTCCTCGACCGCGTCGCCGCCCACGACGACCTCGTCGACCTCCTCTGGGAGGTCCAGGGCGAACTCGGCACCTCCCACGCCTACGTCACCCCGCGCGGCAACCACGGCCACGGCGAACGCCAGGGCCTGCTCGGCGCCGACATCTCCCGCCACGAGGACGGCGCCTGGCGCGTCGACCGCATCCTCCCCGCCGAGACCTCCGACCCCGACGCCCGCTCCCCGCTGGCCGCGCCCGGTGTCGCGGTCCGCGCCGGGGACGCGATCGTCGCGGTCGCCGGCCGCCCGGTGGACCCGGTCACCGGGCCCGGCCCGCTCCTGGTCGGCACGGCCGGCAGACCCGTCGAGCTGACGATCCTCCCCTCCGGCGGCGGCGACGCCCGGCACGCCGTCGTCGTCCCCGTCGCCGACGAGGAACCCCTGCGCTACCACGCCTGGGTCGCCGACCGCCGCGCCTACGTCCACGAGCGCTCCGACGGCCGCCTCGGCTACCTCCACGTCCCCGACATGCAGGCTCCCGGCTGGGCCCAGATCCACCGCGACCTGCGCATCGAGGTGGCCCGCGAGGGCCTGGTGGTCGACGTCCGCGAGAACCGCGGCGGCCACACCTCCCAGCTGGTCGTCGAGAAGCTGGCCCGCAGGATCGTCGGCTGGGACCTGCCACGCGGCCTGCGCCCCTACAGCTACCCCGAGGACGCCCCACGCGGCCCCGTGGTCGCCGTGGCCAACGAGTTCTCCGGCTCCGACGGCGACATCGTCAACGCCGCGATCAAGGCCCTGGGCCTGGGTCCGGTCGTCGGCACCCGCACCTGGGGCGGGGTCATCGGCATCGACAGCCGCTACCGCCTGGTCGACGGCACCCTGGTCACCCAGCCGAAGTACGCGTTCTGGCTGGAGGGTTACGGCTGGGGCGTGGAGAACCACGGCGTCGACCCGGACGTGGAGGTGGTGCAGCGGCCCCAGGACCACGCCGCCGGTCGTGACGCCCAACTGGACGAGGCGATCAGGCTCGCGCTGGAGGCACTGGAGACCAGCCCGGCGAAGACGCCGCCGGGGCTGCCGACCTGACCGCCGACGATAGAGTGGCCCCACATCCGATCACCGCTGTTCAGGAGGGCACATGGCCGGGGAACCGCAGGACGACTGCCTTTTCTGCAAGATCGCGGAAGGGCACGTCCCCGCCACGATCGTCCGTGAGACACAGACCACCGTCGCCTTCCGGGACATCAACCCCCAGGCCCCCACCCACGTCCTGGTGATCCCCAAGGTCCACTACGAGAACGCGGCCACCCTCGCCGCCGCCGAACCCGCCATCGCGGCCGACGTCCTCACAGAGGCCCGGTCCGTCGCCCAGGACGAGAAGCTCGACAGCTACCGCATCGTCTTCAACACCGGCGCCGGCGCGGGCCAGACCGTCTTCCACGCCCACGCCCACGTCCTCGGCGGCCGCGGCCTGCAGTGGCCCCCCGGATAACCCGCCGTGTCGGTACGTGAATTGGTCGTCCTCGGCACAGCCAGCCAGGTCCCGACCCGGCACCGCAACCACAACGGCTACCTGCTCCGCTGGGACGGCGAGGGCATCCTCTTCGACCCAGGCGAGGGCACCCAGCGCCAGATGCTGCGTGCCGGGGTCGCCGCGCACGACCTGAACCGCATCTGCGTCACCCACTTCCACGGCGACCACTCCCTCGGCTTGGCCGGCGTGATCCAGCGGATCAACCTCGACAGGGTCCCGCACGAGATCACGGCCCACTACCCGCGCAGCGGGCAACGCTTCTTCGACCGCCTGCGCCATGCGACGGCGTACCGCGAGACGGTCGCGCTCACCGAGGCCCCGGTCCACACGGACGGCCCGCTGGCCACCACCCCGGCGTACACCCTGGAGGCCCGCCGGCTCTCCCACCCCGTCGAGTCCTACGGCTACCGCCTCACCGAGCCCGACGGCCGCCGTATGCTCCCCGACCGTCTCGCCGCGCACGGAGTCAGGGGCCCGGACGTCGGCCGCCTCCAGCGCGAGGGCTCACTGGACGGCGTCTCGCTCGCCGACGTCAGCGAGGTCCGCCGCGGCCAGCGGTTCGCGTTCGTCATGGACACCCGCCTCTGCGACGGCGTGCACGCGCTCGCGGACGGCGTCGACCTGCTCGTCATCGAGTCGACCTTCCTCGACGAGGACACCGACCTCGCCACCGAGCACGGCCACCTCACCGCCGGCCAAGCGGCCCGCGTGGCCCGGGACGCCGGCGTACGGCACCTGGTGCTGACGCACTTCAGCCAGCGCTACACCGACCCCGAGGAGTTCGAACGGCAGGCGCGCGCGGCCGGCTTCGAGGGCGAGCTCACGGTCGCGCACGACCTGCTGCGGATCCCGGTTCCGAAACGTCGGTAATTCACCCGTACGATACTGCGATGCCCCTCCCCAAAGCAGAACTGCACCTCCACATCGAAGGAACCCTGGAGCCGGACCTCGCTTTCGAGCTGGCCGCCCGCAACGGCGTCGAGCTGCCCTACGCCGACACCGACGAGCTCCGCGAGGCCTACGACTTCGCGGACCTCCAGTCCTTCCTGAACCTGTACTACGAGCTCATGGCGGTCCTGCGCACCGAGCGGGACTTCGAGGACCTCGCCGACGCCTACCTCGCCCGCGCCGCCGCGCAGGGCGTCCGGCACGCGGAGATCTTCTTCGACCCGCAGGCGCATCTCGCGCGGGGCGTGGAGATGGGCACGGTCGTCGAGGGGCTGTGGCGGGCGCTGGGGAGCAGCGAGGCCGACCACGGTGTCTCCACCCGGCTCATCCTCTGCTTCCTGCGCGACGAATCCGCCGAGTCGGCCCTGCAGACCCTGCACGCCGCGAAGCCGTACCTGGACCGGATCACCGGCGTCGGCCTCGACTCCGCGGAGGTCGGGCATCCGCCGGTGAAGTTCCGCGAGGTGTACGCCGCCGCCGCGGACCTCGGGCTGCGGCGCGTGGCCCACGCCGGTGAGGAGGGGCCGCCGGAGTACATCACCGAGGCGCTGGACGTGCTGGGTGTCGAGCGGGTCGACCACGGGCTGCGGTGCGTCGAGGACCCGGCGCTGGTCGAGCGGCTGGTGCGGGAGCGGATACCGCTGACCCTGTGCCCGCTGTCCAACGTCCGCCTCCGCACGGTCGACACCCTCGCCGACCACCCCCTGCCGGCGATGCTCGACGCGGGGCTGATGTGCACGGTCAACTCCGACGACCCCGCCTACTTCGGCGGCTACGCGGGCGACAACTTCGAGGCCGTCCAGCGGACTCTGGGCCTGTCCGAGGACCGGCTCCGGGAACTGGCCCGCAACTCGTTCCTGGCGTCCTTCCTGGAGGACGACGAGGAGCGGCGGGCGCGGTACCTCGCCGAGGTCGAGGCGTACGAGTTCTAAGCGGGCCTGGTGAAGTCCGCTGCGGTTCGGCAGCGCCCCGAAGGGGCGCGGGGAACTGCGCGACCGGCCACGACGGCGCCGCGGACAGCCTGCGACGCAGCCGCCACCGCCACCTCCAGCGGAGCGCTTAGGCGGCCGTTGTGTCGTAGTCGTGCCGGACAGGCGTTTCCACCGGGATCTCGACGACCGGGAGAGGGCGTCTGCCCAGCGCGACCACAGTCATCGGTATGGAGATCAGCAACAGCCCCGCCGCCAGAACCTCGCCCATGACCGGGAACCCGGCCCGTGCCGCCAGCACACTCCCCGCCAGCGGCCCCGCCGCCGTCCCCAGCGAGGACGCCGACCCGACCAGCACCGCCCAGCGCCCGCGCGGGTCCAACGACGCGGCCAGACCGATGACGTACGACAGCACGACCGGGTAGAGCAGGTTCCAGGCGATCTCACCGGTCGCGAAGGAGCCCAGGCCGGTCGCGGACGCGCTGAGCACGATGCAGCCGGCGATGACCGCCGTACCGCCCCCGACCGGCACCGCCCGTCCGAACCGCGGCCCCACCGTGCCCGCGGCCGTCACGCCCAGCAGTCCCGCGCCGAGCCCCACCGCGAAGACCGCGCCGACGGTGGCCTCCGTCAGATGCGCCTGGGACAGACCGATCCGGCCGCTGACGCCCCACAGGGCGTTCTGCGCGAGGGACCAGCACAGCATCGTGGCGGCGAGGACCGCGCCGGAGCGCCGGTGGGGGAGCCGGGTGCCGCCGAGGGGGCTGTGCGCGGCGGTCGTACGAGCCGGGAGGCGGCCGGTGAGCGGCCAGACGGCGAGCGCGGTCAGGGCGATGGCGGCGAGCGGCTGGCCGTGGCCCGGGCCGAGGTGGGGGACCGTCAGATAGACGGCGCCGGCGAGCGCCGAGACGCCGAGCAGGCCGAGAGTGGTCGTGCGGTGCGGATCGGGTTGCGCGGCGATTCCCGTGGCGGCCACCGTCGTCGCCGTACCGGAGCCGAAGCCGCCGATCAGGGCGCCGAGGACGACGGCCGGGACGCTGCCGGTCAGCGCGGCGGTGCCGTAGCCGAGGACGGCGAGGGCGAGGCCGAGGCGGGCCAGGGTGCGGGCCCCGATCCGGTCGACCCGTGAGGCGAGGACGAAGCCCGCCGACGCCGAGCTCAGCAGCAGGACGCTGCCGAGGGCTCCGGCCTGGGTGGCGGTCAGGGGCAGACCCGAGTCCAGGCGGCCGACGGTCGTTGGGAGCAGGTAGGGAGCGAGGTACCCGGCCGTGAAAAGGGCGACGAGGGGCCAGGCGATGGTGCGAGGGGCGAACACGGGCGTTCCCAGGGCATGCGAAAGGAGCGGCTCAAGAAGGGGGTTGGGCGCAGGCCGTCGACGGACAGGAACGCGCGAGCAAGTTGTATCAAGCACGCGGTTTGCGGAAGAAGCGGAAGTCGTGTGATGTGGCGCACGTTGCGTTTGGGGCGGGAGAGGTCGGGTAGACGAAGGCCCCGATCATCGGGTCAGCGCCAGTGCGCCGAGCCTCCCGCGCCCGGTGCCGTCGCCTCGATCTTCGTCCTGATCTCCCGCATCACCGCCACGATCCGCTCCTCGTGCTCCGGCGTCAGCCGGGCCACCGGCACCGAGCAGCTGACCGCGTCCTGCGCCGGGACCTCGTAGCGCAGCGCGAAGCCGAAGCCGACGATGCCGAGGACGCCCTCCTCGCGGTCGATGGCGTAGCCGCGGGCGCGGACCTCGGCGAGGTCGGCGGCCAACGCCTCCCTGGTGGTGCGGGTGTTGGGGGTGAGGGCTTCGTACGGGCCCTCGGGAAGGTCGTCGTCGGGGCGTTCGGCCAGCAGCGCCTTGCCGAGCGCGCCCACGTGCGCCGGCAGGCGGCGGCCGACCCGGCTGATGGTCCGCAGGTACTCGTGCGACTCCCGGGTGGCCAGATAGGCCACGTCCCGGCCGTCCAGGCGCCCCAGGTGGATCGTCTCGCCCAGCGCCTCCGACGCCTCGTCGAGATACGGCCGTACCACCCGCACGCGCGGGTCGGAGTCCAGATAGCTGGTGCCGGTCAGCAGGGCGTGGATGCCGATGCCGTAGAGGGAGCCGGTGATGTCCGTGCGCACCCAGCCCCGGCCGATCAGCGTCTGCAGCAGCGCGTACATCGAACTGCGCGGCACCTCGAGCGCCTCCGCCAGTTCCTGCAGCCGCGCCGGCCGGTCGCCGCGCGCGGCGAGCAGTTCCAGCAGTTCGACCGTCCGTGCCGCGGACTTCACCTCGCGAACACCGCCGCCTGTCTCCGACATGGGGCGATGGTAGTCCGCCGTGGCCCGCCCGTTGACGCCCGACGTTCGCATATCTAGGCTTTGTCTCCATACGTGGATAGCATCTATATGGGGAGACGCCGTGACGGGTGAGACGGAAACGACCGCGCGCAGGCTGCGGGAGGGCATGGAGGGCGGAGTGCTCTCCTTCCCGCTGACCTCCTTCCATGACGACGGCTCGCTCGACCCGGACGGCTTCCGCGCCCATGTCGCGGACCGGCTCGCCACCGCGCCCGGCGCCCTCTTCCCCGCCTGCGGCACCGGCGAGTTCTTCTCGCTGGACGAGGACGAGTACCGCCAGGTCGTCACCGTCGCCGTCGAGGAGGCGGCCGGCCGGGTGCCCGTCGTCGCCGGGACCGGATACGGCTGGGCGCAGGCCGCCCGCTTCGCGCACATCGCCGAGGAGGCCGGCGCCGACGCCCTGCTCGTCCTGCCGCACTACCTCGTCGCCGCCCCGCAGGAGGGCCTCGTCACCCAGCTGGAACAGATCGCGGCCAGCACCCGGCTCCCGCTGATCGCCTACCAGCGCGGCCAGGTCGCCTACACACCCGCCTCCGTGCGTCGGATCGCGGACATCCCGAACGTCATCGGCCTCAAGGACGGCCACAGCGACCTCGACCGGCTCCAGCGCCTCACCCTCGCCGCGCCCCAGGGCTTCCTCTTCTTCAACGGCGCCGCCACCGCCGAGATCCAGGCCCGCGCGTACGCCACCGTCGGCGTCCCCGCCTACTCCTCCGCCGTGCACGCCTTCGCGCCCGAGATCGCGAACGCCTTCTTCACCGCCCTGCGCGCACACGACGACAAGGCCATGGACCGGCTGCTGCGCGACTTCTACGTCCCGTTCGTGGAACTCCGCGACCGGGTACCCGGCTACGCCGTGTCCCTCGTCAAGGCCGCGGCCCGGCTGCGCGGAGGTCCCGTCGGCCCCGTCCGCGCCCCGCTCACCGACCCCTCGCCCACCGACCTGGCCGACCTGCGGGCCCTCCTCACCACCGGCCTCGACCTCGTAGGAGCCTCCCTGTGAACCTCACGATCACGGACGTCTGGCTGACCCCGATCCTGGTCGCCGACCCCCCGCTGCTCAACACCCAGGGCGTGCACCAGCCGTACACCCCGCGGCTGATCGTGGAGGTCCTGACGGCCGACGGGATCACCGGCGTCGGTGAGACGTACGGCGACACCAAGTACCTGGAACTGGCACGCCCCTTCGCCGAGAAACTGAAGGGCCGTCAAGTGGACGACCTCAACGGCCTGTTCACCCTCGCCGACGAGGTCGCCGTGGACGACGACCGGGTCTCCGGGCAGGTCGACGTCGGCGGACTGCGCGGCGTCCAGACCGCCGACAAGCTGCGCCTGTCCGTCGTCTCCGCCTTCGAGGTGGCCTGTCTGGACGCCCTCGGCAAGACGCTCGGCCTGCCCGTGCACGCGCTGCTCGGCGGCAAGGTCCGGGACGCCGTCGAGTACAGCGCGTACCTGTTCTACAAGTGGGCCGCCCACCCCGAGGGCGTGGCCTGCGAGCAGGACGACTGGGGCGCGGCCCTCGACCCGGCGGGCGTCGTCGCGCAGGCGCGGCTGTTCAAGGAGCGGTACGGGTTCACCTCGTTCAAGCTCAAGGGCGGTGTCTTCCCGCCCGAGGAGGAGATCGCCGCCGTACGCGCCCTGGCCGAGGCCTTCCCCGGCCACCCGCTGAGGCTCGACCCGAACGGCGCCTGGTCCGTGGAGACCTCGCTGAAGGTCGCCGGGGAACTCGCGGACGTCCTGGAGTACCTGGAAGACCCGGCGCTCGGCACGCCCGCCATGGCCGAGGTCTCCGCCGGCACCGACGTGCCCCTCGCCACCAACATGTGCGTGACCACGTTCGCCGAGATCAAGGAGGCGTTCACCCGGGACGCCGTCCAGGTCGTCCTCTCCGACCACCACTACTGGGGCGGGCTGCGCAACACCCAGCAACTCGCCGCGATCTGCCGGACGTTCGGCGTCGGCGTCTCCATGCACTCCAACACGCACCTCGGGATCAGCCTCGCCGCGATGACCCACGTCGCCTCCACCGTCCCGGGCCTCCACCACGCCTGCGACTCCCACTACCCCTGGCAGTCCGAGGACGTCCTCACCCAGCGGCTGACCTTCGACGACGGCAAGGTCACCGTCTCCGACCTGCCGGGCCTCGGCGTCGAACTCGACCGGGAGAAGCTCGCCGTCCTGCACCAGCGGTGGCTCGACGACGACGGTGCGCTGCGCGAGCGCGACGACGCGGCGGCGATGCGGATCGCCGACCCCGAGTGGGTCACCCCCGCCGTGCCCCGCTGGTAGGACCGGAGACGGCCCGCACGGTACGGGGGGCGGCCGCTGCGGCGTGAGCGGCGGCGGAGGGTCCGTGATGTGGTGCACACTGGCTGGATCCGCACCATGTCAGGGAGTGCACCGTGATCGCGCCCAACGCGTCCACCGGAAAGGGACCGTCACCCGTCATCGAGGGACCGCAGTGCCGGGCCCAGGTCGATCCGCTGGCCGGCCTGCGCACGCCCGACGACCCGCCCTGGGACGTGTACCTGACCGGCACGGTCTTCCTGGACATCATCTTCACCGGGCTCGACTCCGCCCCGGTGCGCGGCACCGAGTCCTGGGCGCGGGGCATGGGGTCGAGCCCCGGCGGTGTCGCCAACATGGCCACCGCCCTCGCCCGCCTCGGCCTGCGGACCTCCCTCGCGGCCGCCTTCGGCGACGACCACTACGGCGAGTACTGCTGGGACGCGCTGGAGCAGGGCGAGGGCATCGACCTGTCCACGTCCCGCACCGCGCCCGGCTGGCACTCCCCGGTCACCGTCTCCATGGCGTACGAGGGCGAGCGCACGATGGTCTCCCACGGCCACGAACCGCCCCCGGAGGAGCCCGCCCCCGAC
>NZ_WVUG01000202.1 GCF_017614965.1 Streptomyces griseorubiginosus
CCCCCACGCCGACCCCCACCCAGACCACCGGCACCGGCACCACCGCGAGCGCCGGATTCGCGCCCTACGTCGACACCTCCCTCTACCCCGCCTTCGACCTGCTCGCCAGCGCCAACGCGACCGGCGTGAAGAACTACAACCTGGCCTTCGTCACCGACGGCGGCGGCTGCACACCGAAGTGGGGCGGGGTCACGGACCTCGGCAGCGACGGCGTGGCCTCGCAGATCGGGGCGTTGCGCGCGAAGGGCGGTGACGTCCGGGTCTCCTTCGGCGGCGCCTCCGGCTCGGAGCTCGCGACGACGTGCTCCTCGGCGGACGCGCTGGCGGCGGCGTACGGCAAGGTCGTCGACGCGTACAAGCTGACCAAGGTCGACTTCGACGTGGAGGGCGGCGCGCTGCCCAACGCGACGGCGAACACCAACCGGGCGAAGGCGATAGCCAGGCTCGAGGCCCAACACCCCGGTCTGGACGTCTCCTTCACGCTCCCGGTCATGCCGGAGGGCCTCACCCAGGACGGCGTGAACCTGCTGTCCAACGCCAAGGCCAACGGAGTGCGGATCGCGGCCGTCAACATCATGGCGATGGACTACGGCGCCTCCTACAACGGCGACATGGGCACCTACGCCGAGCAGGCTGCCACCGCAACGCAGGCCCAGGTCAAGAGCGTGCTGGGGCTGTCCGACGCGGCCGCCTGGAAGACGGTCGCCGTCACTCCGATGATCGGCGTCAACGACGTCTCCTCCGAGGTCTTCAAGGTCGACGACGCCACCCAGCTGGTGAACTTCGCCAAGTCCAAGGGTCTGGGCTGGCTGTCCATGTGGTCGGCGACCCGCGACCAGCAGTGCCCCGGCGGCACCAAGCCCACCGCCGACGCCACCTGCAGCTCGATCGCCCAGGACAAGTTCGCCTTCTCGAAGGCGTTCGGCGCCTTCAACTGACCACCGCGGAACGGGGGCCGACGCGCCCCGGCCGGACTTCCCCCACCAGCCGGCCGGGGCGCGCAGTCACCGCCTGCTCCCCCTCGTGAACCGCGCGGGACGCGGCACGCCCCCTCGACGTGCCGCGTCCCGTCTCCCGGTGCCCCCCGTGGGTCAGTCGGACGTCGCCGACGGCAGGGTGCCCGTCCGTGCCGCCTGGCCGTACCAGTGGGCGCTCGACTTCGGCGTACGGGCGAGGGAGGCGTAGTCGACGTACACCGCGCCGAAGCGCTTGTCGTAGCCGTAGGCCCACTCGAAGTTGTCCATCAGCGACCACAGGTAGTAGCCGCGCACGTCGGCGCCGTCGGTGATGGCGCGGCGCACCGCCGAGAGGTGGCCGTGGAGGTAGGCGATGCGCTCCGGGTCGTGCACGCGGCCGTCGGGGTCGGGCTTGTCGTCGTAGGCCGCGCCGTTCTCGGTGATGTACAGCGGCAGGCCGGGGGCCTCGCGGGTGTAGCGCATGATCAGCTCGTGCAGGCCGGTCGGGTCGATCGTCCAGCCCATCTCCGTGCGCTCGCCCGGCGTCTGGTGGAAGGCGACGTCGTCCGCGCCCGGCCACGGGGAGTGCTCGCTCGCGCCGTGGCCGTCGGTGCGCGGGCCGTTCACCGGGCCCTCGGCGGCCGAGACCAGCGTCGGCGTGTAGTAGTTGAGGCCCAGCGCGTCCAGCGGCTGGTTGATGGTCTGCAGGTCGCCGTCGAGGACGTACGACCAGTCGGTGACCGAAGAGGTCGCCGTGAACAGCGTCTCCGGGTAGGCCCCGTGCAGCATCGGGCCGTGGAAGACCCCGTTGGCCAGGTCGTCGATCTTCCGCACCGCCGCGAGGTCCGCCGGGTTCTGCGGCGAAAGGGGCCTGACGACGGAGGAGTTGAGGCTGATGGCCACCGAGTTGCGGGCGGGCATGGTCGAGCGCAGCGCCAACGTGCCCAGGCCGTGGGCCAGGTTGAGGTGGTGCGCGGCGCGCAGTGTGGCCTCCGGCTCGGTGCGGCCGGGGGCGTGCACGCCGGAGCCGTAGCCCAGGAAGGCGCTGCACCAGGGCTCGTTGAGGGTGATCCACTGTTCCACCCGGTCGCCCAGCGCCTCGCCGACGATCTGCGCGTACTCGGCGAACCTGAACGCGGTGTCGCGCTCGGGCCAGCCGCCGGCGTCCTCCAGCTCCTGCGGCAGGTCCCAGTGGTAGAGGGTGACGGCCGGCTTGATGCCGTGCCCGAGCAGCTCGTCGACCAGCCGGCGGTAGAAGTCCAGGCCCACCTGCACGGCGGGCCCGCGCCCCGTGGGCTGCACCCGCGACCAGGAGATCGAGAAGCGGTAGGCGGACAGGCCCAGGTCGGCCATCATCGCCACGTCCTCGCGGTAGCGGTGGTAGTGGTCGACAGCGATGTCACCGTGCTCACCGCCCACCGTCTTGCCGGGGGTGTGGCTGAAGGTGTCCCAGATCGAGGGCGTACGACCGTCCTCCCGCACGGCCCCCTCGATCTGGTACGCGGAGGTCGCGGCGCCCCACAGGAAGCCGGGAGGAAAGGTCACCGGGGTCGCCGGGTGTGCGGAGTCAGTCATGGAAGCGCTCCCATAAGTGGTCGTCGAGACCGAAGAGTCGGAAGGAGTGGGGGCCGGGACGGCGCTGACCCGGCCCCGAGGACGCGCGCCGGCGCGAACGGGTCCGGGCGTCAGCCCTTGATCGCGCCCTGCATGATGCCGCCCACGATCTGCTTGCCGAACAGGATGAAGGCGATCAGCAGCGGCAGTGTGCCCAGCAGCGCGCCCGCCATGATCACGGCCTGGTCGGGGACATAGCCGGTGCCGAGCGAGTTCAGGGCGACCTGCACGGTCGGGTTCTGCTGGTTCAGGGCGATGATCGGCCACAGGAAGTCGTTCCACGCGAACACGAAGGTCAGCAGGCCGAGCACGGCCATCGCCGGCCGCGCCGCCGGGAAGACCACGTGCCACACGACCCGGAGGCTGCTCGCGCCGTCCACTCTCGCGGCCTCGATCAGCTCGGTCGGCAGCGCCTGCACCAGGTACTGGCGCATGAAGAACGTCCCGAAGGCGGTCACGAGGGTCGGCAGGATGACGGTCTGCAGCTGGTTCGACCAGCCCAGGTCGCTCATCCACAGATACAGCGGTACGACGGCCAGCTGCGGCGGGATCATCATGGTGCCGATGGTCAGCAGCAGCAGCGCGCTGGAGAACCTGAACCGCAGCTTGGCGAAGGCGAACCCGGCGAGCGTGGAGAACAGCACCGTCGCGACGGTGATCGTCCCGGCGACGACCGTGCTGTTGAACATCGCGGTGCCGAGCCCCGCCTGGTCCCAGGCGGCCTGCATGTTCTTGAACAGGTTCCCGCCGAACCACAGCGGCGGCGGCGTCTCGGCCAGCCGACGGTCGGTGCGCGAGGCCGCGATCGCCGTCCACACCAGGGGCGCCAGCGAGACCAGGGCGAAGACCGTCAGGACGATGTAGGTGACCGGGCCCGCGTGCAACTGCTTGCCCGCCCCCATCACCCGGCGCGGACGGCGCGGCTCCTTACGGACCTGAGGCAGGGTCAGTTCACTGGTGGTCATTGGGACTTCCTCAGGCGTCGGGTGAGCAGCATGTTGACCGCGGCGATGACCACCAGGATGAGGAACATCGACCAGGCGATCGCGGACGCCTTGCCCAGGTTGCCGATGATCCAGCCCTGGTCGTACATGTACAGACCCAGGGTCTGGTACTGGTGCTCGGAGCCGCCCTTGGACCCGCTGACCCCGCCGAACAGCAGGGGCTCACCGAACAGCTGGGTCGCGCCGATGGTGGACACCACGACGGTGAACAGGATCGTGGGCCGCAACTGCGGGATCGTCACGTGCCGGAACTGCTGCCAGCGGTTGGCGCCGTCCAGCGAGGCCGACTCGTACAGGTCCGTCGGGATGGCCTGCATCGCCGCCAGGTAGATCAGCGCGTTGTAGCCGGTCCACCGCCAGATCACGATCGAGGACACCGCGAACTGCGAACCCCAGTCGGACTCACGCCAGTTGACCGGATCGACCCCGACGAAGTGCAGCAGCCAGTTGATCATGCCGCCGTCCCAGGAGTACAGCAGCGTGAAGACCAGCGTCGCCGCCGCCACCGAGGTGGCGTACGGGGTCAGCATCACGACCCGCCAGATCGTCGAGCCGCGCAGCCGGTAGTTGAGCAGATGCGCCAGGCCGATCGCGGCCATCAGCTGCGGCACGGTCGAGATCAGACCGATGGTGAAGGTGTTCTTCAGGGCGTTCCAGAAGAAGTCCGAGGACAACAGGTTCTTGTAGTTGTCCAGACCCGCCCAGGTCTGGGTGTCCAGCGAGGACAACTGCACGTTGTGCAGCGAGTACCAGGCGGTGTACAGCAGCGGGACCAGGGAGAAGGCCCCGAAGATGACGAAGAAGGGGGCGATGAACGCGTACGGGGACGCCTTCATGTCCCAGCGGTACAGCCGGCTGCGCCACGAGTCGGGACCCGCAGGCGGCGTACCGCGACCCTGAGCGCCCCGGGCCGCGCCCGGCGGGGTGCCGGGCGCGGCCTCGGCGCTCGACGCGGGATGCGCGAGAGCCTGCTTGGAGCTGGTCACTGGCCGAGCACGTCCTTGATCTCGTTCTCGGCCGCCTTCCAGCCCTGGTCGGGCGTCTTGCCCTTCTGCTCGACCTGGAGGATGCCGACGTCGGTGATCGCGGTGTTGATCGGCTGGTCCTTGATGCCGAAGTACTGCGACGGGATCGTCTTCGCCGAGTCCGCGAAGATCTGCGTGATCGGGGCGTTGGAGAAGTACGCCGTGGTGTCCGCGGCCGGCTTCAGGCTCGAGTACGCCGACGGGGTCGACGGGAAGCTGGCCTGCTTGGCGAAGACCTTGGCCTGCTGCTCGGGCGCGGTCAGCCACTTCGCCAGGGCGATGGCCTCCTTCTGGTGCTTGCCCGCCGTCGGCACGCCGAGGAAGGAACCGCCCCAGTTGGACGCGGTCGGGGCCGCCGCCACGTCCCAGTTGCCCTTGCCGGAGTCACCGGACTTCTGCTCGATGTAGCCGATCATCCAGGCCGGGCAGGCCACGGTGGCGAAGGTGGCGTTGGCGTAGCCCTGGTCCCACGGCTTGTCGAACTGCTTCAGCTTCGCCGACATGTTGCTGGTCGCCACCGTCATCGCGACGTTCCAGGCCTTCTTCACGCCGTCGGAGGTGTCCCAGATGACCTTGTCGCTGCCCTTGTCGTAGTAGCGCTCGCTCGCGCCGCCGAGGGCCGCGTTGTAGACGGAGGAGGCCGAGTCCACGAACTTGGTGCCCTTGGGCGCCTTCTTCATGTACTGCTTGCCGACGTCCACGTACTTGGCCCAGTCGCCCTTCCACATGGAGGCGAGCTGGGTGCGGTCGGTGGGCAGCCCGGCCTTCTGGAAGAGGTCCTTGCGGTAGCAGATCGCCATCGGGCCGATGTCGGTGCCGAGGCCGATCAGCTTGCCGTCCTTGGTGGTGGCCTGGGCGTTCTTCCAGTCCAGCCACTGGGATTTGTCGACGTCCTTGCCCAGGTCGACGAACTTCGACCCCTGCGTCTGCACGGCCTCGGTGATGTTGCCGACCTCGATCGCCTGGATGTCGTCGGTGCCGGAGCCGGCCTGGAGGCGGGTGAGGACCTTGGGCCAGTAGACGTCGGTGCGGGTGGTGACGTTCTCCTTGATGTTGATGTCCGGGTGGAGCTTCATGTACTCGTCGTACAGGCCGGCCTGCTTGTAGCCGAACACACCGAAGGTGCCGATGGTCAGCGTGGTCTTGCCCTTGGCGTCGCCGCCGCTGTCGTTCGACGAGCCGTTGTCCGAGTCCTTGGAGCAGCCGGCCAGCAGGCCCGTGGCCAGCGCGGCGACGGCCGCGAGGGCCATCAGCCTGCGGGACCGTCGGGTACTCGTGCCCATGTTGCGTCCTCCTGTTGCCTGACGTGCCGACCCCCCGGCCAACTGCATTGGTTGGGCCCGTTCGTACTCGCTGCGGCTCGGGCGGGGAACGTGCGGGATGTGTATGTGTCAGGTACTGTGGGAGCGCTCCCACAAGTGATGTGTTGAAGGTTCGCCGGTCGGGGCGGGGGTGTCAAGGGAGCGGACGCGGAGATATGCGTTCAGTTATCGGGACGTTAAGTGGAATCGCGAGGTCCGTGACCTGGGTCCTCCGGCGTGCCGCCGGGGCGCCCGGGGACGGTCGCCACTGCTCACGGGGCTGTTAGATTCCAGGCCAACGTAGGTCCATGGGAGGCGGAGCCAATGGCAACAGGCCACGGAGCGCGGAGCCGGAGCGGGGGCCGGCCCACCCTCGAGGAGGTCGCCGCGCGGGCCGGTGTCGGCCGCGGCACGGTCTCCCGCGTGATCAACGGCTCCCCCCGCGTCAGCGACGCCACCCGCGCGGCCGTGGAGGCGGCGGTCGCCGAACTCGGTTACGTCCCCAACACCGCGGCCCGCGCCCTCGCCGCCAACCGCACGGACGCGATCGCGCTGGTCGTCCCCGAGCCGGAGACCCGGTTCTTCTCGGAGCCGTACTTCTCCGACATGCTCAAGGGCGTCGGCGCCGAACTCTCCGAGACCGAGATGCAGTTGCTCCTGATCTTCGCGGGCAACGACCGCGAGCGCAGGCGCCTGGCCCAGTACCTCGCCGCCCACCGCGTGGACGGCGTCCTGCTGGTCTCCGTGCACGCCGACGACCCCCTGCCCGACCTGCTGGCCCAACTCGAGATCCCGGCCGTGATCAGCGGCCCCCGCTCTGCCGCGGAGACCCTCACCTCGGTCGACTCCGACAACTACGGCGGCGGCCGCTCGGCCGCCGAGCACCTGCTGGCCGGGGGCCGCAGCAGGATCGCCCACATCACCGGCCGCCTCGACGTCTACGGCGCCCAGCGCCGCGTCGACGGCTACCGCGACGCCCTGCGCGACGCCGGCCACGAGGTGGACGAGCGCCTGATCGAGGCCGGCGACTTCACCGAGGAGGGCGGCCACCGGGCGATGACCAAGCTGCTCGCCCGCTGCCCCGACCTGGACGCGGTCTTCGCCGGCTCGGACGTCATGGCGGCGGGCGCCCGCCAGGTGCTGCGCGAGGAGGGCCGCCGCATCCCCGACGACGTGGCCCTCGTCGGCTACGACGACTCCGCCATCGCCCGCCACATGGACCCGCCCCTCACCAGCGTCCGCCAGCCCATCGAGGAGATGGGCCGGCGCATGATCGACCTCCTCCTGGAGGAGATCGCCGACCGCCGCCCGGCGGTCTCACGGGGGCTGGAGCGCCGCCAGGTGGTGCTGGCGACGGAACTGGTGACGCGGGCGTCTTCCTAGACGGCCTGTCTACCTGGACGGCTTGTCTCCTGGTCAACGGGGCAGCTCCAGCCGCCACCTCCGCTCACCGTCCTGCTCCACCTCCGTCGGCTCGAGCCCGGCGGCCCGGGCGACCGACTCCGACGCCCGGTGCTCGGGATGGACGTGGGCGATCACCGTCCGCACGGAGGGCCTGCGGGCCAGCAACGCGACGAGCCCGCAGGCGGCCTCGGAGGCCAAGCCCCGTCCCTGCCACGGGCTCCCGACCACCCAGGCGATCTCCGCGACGGCCCCCACGACCGTGGCCTGCACGGTTCCCACCAGCCGGGCCTCCTGCCGCAGCCGCAGCACCCAGTTGCACCAGGACACGGCCGGGTCGGGACTGCCGGCGACCAGGCGTTCGTAGCGGGCGCGGAGGTCGTCGGGCGAGGCGGGGGTGCCGCCGATGAAGACGTGCAGCGCCGGGTCGGACAGTACGGCGGCCATCTCGGCGGCGTGTTCCACGGCGAGGGGGACCGCGTCCAGGCGTGCGGTGCGGAAGAACTCGGCCCGTACGCGCGGGGGTTGTTCGGTCATGGTGCGTCAGCGGGGAGTCTTGGCGTAGGTGTACGGCGCGGCGACGCCCGCGCTGTGGTGGTCGGCGGCGCGGAGGGCGACGGTGAGGCGCTCGCGCGGCTTCAGCGCGAGTTCGGCGGTGGCGTGGAGGGCGCCGAGGGCGAGTTCCTCGCCGCAGCCGACCGCCGCGTACCCGTCGGCGGGTTCGCCGACCTGGTAGTCGCTGTCCAGGACGAAGAGCCTGCCGTGCACGCCGACGAGGAAGGTGCCGGCCTGTTCCTGCTCGGAGTCCTTGCGCGCCCAGCCGCCGTCCTTGAGGCAGGTGCGGACGGCGTTGACGAAGGTGGTGGCCATGAAACGGTCGAGGTCGCCCTCCGGGTGCGGGGCCTCGAAGGCGTGGTGGAGCAGCTGGCCCATGCGGAAGGAGGTGGTGAAGCCGAACGCGTAGGGCCCGTTGGTGAACACCTTGGGGTCGCGGCGGATGGTGAGCCGGTAGCCGTCGCTGCCGGCGGAATCGCCGGCCAGATGGACGCGCTTGCGGTGGACCAGGCCGACGATGACGGTCAAGTCAGCACCTCCGAGGGCTGGTTGAGACGTACGGCCGTAACGAGATCGTTCTGCCCGCGGCCCGGGCGGAGCTACCGCTTCCGCACGTGCGCGAGTGACCCGGGCAGCGGCGCCGATACGACTGACCCGACCCCGGAGGCCGCCGCCTCCCGCCGGCCCGCACCGTCCGTGGCGCCTCCAGGCGTACGGCAGCGCCCCCCTCCAGCGGCGACCCCACCGGTGCATCGGTAATGTCCGCACTGATGCACGAGGCCCGCGGCATGGCGGACCGCCCGGAGGAGGACCAGCATGGCCGACAGCCAGCAGGAGACCGTGTCTGCGCGGCCCCCGGAGGCGCGCGGACGGCTCGCGCACGACTCGGTCCGTCTGGCGGTCGTGGTCGGCGCGCTCGGCGTGGTCTTCGGCGACATCGGGACCAGCCCGATCTACACCCTCCAGACCGTGTTCAACCCGGGCGACCCGCACCCCGTCCCGGTGTCCACGCAGAACGTGTACGGCGTGGTGTCACTGGTGTTCTGGTCGGTGATGATCGTCGTGACGGTGACGTACGTGCTGCTGGCTATGCGTGCCGACAACGAGGGCGAAGGCGGCATCATGGCCCTGATCACCCTGCTGCGGAGGTGGACCTCACAGCGGGGCAGGCGGGCCGCGGCGGTCCTGGCCGCGCTGGGCATCTTCGGGGCGTCGCTGTTCTTCGGCGACAGCATGATCACGCCCGCCATCTCGGTGCTGTCCGCCGTCGAGGGGCTCAAGGTCGTCGAGCCGTCGCTGGACAGCGCGGTCGTGCCGATCACCGCGGTGATCATCGTGATCCTGTTCCTGGTGCAGCGCCGGGGCACCGCGGCGGTGGGCCGGGTGTTCGGGCCGGTCATGATCGCCTGGTTCACGGCGATCGGCGCGTGCGGCGTCAAGGGCATCACCGAGCACCCGGGCATCCTCAGGGCGCTGTCACCGACGTACGCCCTGAGCTTCCTGTTCGGCCACTTCGGCACCGCCTTCTTCGCCCTCGCGGCGGTCGTGCTCGCGGTCACCGGCGCCGAGGCGCTGTATGCCGACATGGGGCACTTCGGCCGCCGGTCCATCACCCGGGCCTGGCTGTTCCTCGTCTTCCCGGCCTGCGTCCTGAGCTACCTCGGACAGGGCGCGCTCATCCTCGAGAACCCGAAGAACATCAGCAGCCCCTTCTTCCTCCTCGTGCCCGACTGGGGACGGTGGCCGATGATCCTCCTGGCCACCGCGGCCACGGTGATCGCCTCCCAGGCGGTGATCACCGGCGCGTACTCGGTCACCTCCCAGGCGGCTCAGCTCGGCTACCTGCCGCGGCTGCGGATCGCGCACACCTCCGAGTCGACCGTGGGCCAGATCTACGTGCCCTGGGTCAACTGGCTGCTGATGGTCTCGGTCCTCACCCTGGTCTTCGCCTTCCGCAGCTCCGCGGCGCTGGCCTTCGCGTTCGGCATGGCGGTCACCGGCACCATCACCATCACCACCCTGCTGTTCTTCTACGTCGCCCGCGCCAAGTGGGGCACACCCCGGTGGCTCATCGGCATCGGCGCGACCGTGCTGCTCTTCGTGGACCTGCTGTTCGTGGCGGCCAACCTGACCAAACTCGTGCACGGCGCGTGGCTGCCGCTGCTGATCGGCCTGACCGTGTTCACGGTCATGACGACCTGGCAGCGCGGGCGCAGCATCGTGACGGCGGAACGGGCCCGGCACGAGGGCCCGTTGCCCGAGTTCATCGAGGACCTGCGGACCGGGCGGACGCCGACACGGGTGGTCCCCGGCACGGCCGTCTTCCTCAACCGGGGCAAGGAGACCGCGCCGCTGGCGATGCGGGCCAACGTCGAGCACAACCACGTACGGCACGAGCAGGTCGTGATCCTGTCCATCGAGACCGAGCCCGTGCCCCGCGTCCCGGCCGACGAGCGCCTCGCCGTGGACAGCCTCGGCTTCGGCGACGACGGCATCGTGCATGTCACGGCCCGGTACGGCTACATGGAGA
The DNA here is from genome assembly GCF_017614965.1 of Streptomyces griseorubiginosus. Classification (GTDB taxonomy): domain Bacteria; phylum Actinomycetota; class Actinomycetes; order Streptomycetales; family Streptomycetaceae; genus Streptomyces; species Streptomyces griseorubiginosus_B. The sequence continues at coordinate 10,387 of NZ_WVUG01000202.1, forward strand.
CCCCGGACGTGCCCGCCACTCTGGCCAGGCTCGAACCGGCCGACACCGAAGGGCCGTTGGACCTCGAGCGGGCGTCCTACTTCCTGTCGAAGATCGAGCTGCGGCGCGGCAAGGCACCGACGATGGCCCCGTGGCGCAAGCGCCTGTTCATCGCCACCTCCTACATCACGGCCGACGCCGCCGAGTACTTCGGCCTGCCCGGCGACCGTACGGTCATCATGGGCTCCCACATCGAAGTCTGACCGTGCCCCCGCCCGGCCGGCGTCATCGCCGCACGGCCCCTGGCGATCTCGCTCGCACAGGTGTTTGTCCTTCGGGGCGCGGGCTACCCGCACCGGGAAGCCCGCGCACGGCCGGCAGCCCGCGGTGACCTGTGGGAACGCTCCACGGAGCTTCTCGCGTACCGGGAACCGGAGCGCGGGCTCGGCGAGGCACCGCGCGGGGTGGGATCCCATGGACGGCAAAGGGGCTGGTCGTGATGACCGTGGCAACGCAGCAGGGCGGCGGCGGAGGTTCCAGTGGCCTCTACGACGTGCTGGAGCTGATTCTCGACCGGGGACTGGTGATCGACGCGTTCGTGCGGGTCTCCCTGGTCGGCATCGAGATACTCAAGATCGACATACGGGTCGTGGTGGCGAGCGTGGACACGTATCTGCGCTTTGCCGAGGCGTGCAACCGACTCGACCTGGAGGCGGGCCCCCGCAAGCCGGCCGGCCTGACCGAACTCACGGGACAGCTCACCGAATCCGGTGCCCGCGGCAAGACCAAGGGCGCGCTGTCCGGGGCCGCCGAGACGATCTCACAGGCCTTCCAGCAGGCCCGTGACGAGGGACGCCAGAAGCAGGCAAACCGTTCCGCGAGCCAGAGGGAGGACGAGCGATGAGCACCTACGTCTACGGAATCACCCACGCCTCACGCGCCTCACTCACCTCGCTCCTCAAGGACGTGGACGGCGTGGGTGACCCACCGCGGCCGGTGCGCGTGCTGCGCGAGGGCGAGCTGGCCGCCATCGTCAGCGACGCCCCCGAGGAACTCCGGCCCAAGCGGCGTGACCTCCTCGCCCACCAGCGCGTGCTGGACGCGGCCGGGGAGGACGGCGTGGTCCTGCCGATCCGCTTCGCCAGCGTCTCGCCCGACGACGAGACGGTGACCGGCGTGCTGGCCGAGCGTGCGGATCATCTGCTGGAGCGGCTGCGGGCGCTGGACGGCAAGGCGGAGTACAACCTCAAGGCCAACCACGACGAGGAGGCCGTGCTGCAGCTGGTGGTGGCGGACAACGACGAGATCCGCTCCCTGGCACGAGCCAACCAGGAGGCCGGCGGGGGCTCGCAGGAGGACAAGATCCGGCTCGGGGAGATGATCGCTGCCGCGCGCCAGGCCCGCGAAGCGGCCGACGCCGACATGCTCCAGCGGGAACTGGGCCCTGCCGCAGAGGCGGTCAGCGCCGCACCGTCGAGCACCGGCTGGCTGGCCAACCTCTCCTTCCTCATCGACCGCGACTCGGCGGCACCGTTCCTGGAGGCGGTCGACCGGCTCCGCCGGCAGCACCCACATCTGGAGCTCCGCGTCAACGGTCCGCTGCCGCCGTACAGCTTCGTCGACGACGCCTCCCCGCACACCGAGGACACCGCCCAGGCACTCGAAGGCGCGGGCGATCAGACGAACGGGTGAGCCGCGCCTCTCCGCGACCGCGGCAGCAGCCCCCACCCGGCAGCTGGTCAGTCTGGCTTGTCCCGGATGAACCGGCCTTGATACGAGCGCGTGTTCGGGGCGTCGTTCGGCGAGGAGGTGCGCGCGCTGGGCGGCGCCGAGAGCCGTTCCGGGAGTCACTCAGCGCGCGTTCGCGTGAGGGGTGTCGGCGCGTTCGGGAAGGGGACTTGGTGTGCAGGCCGGGTTCGGCGGCGTTTCCCCTGGGGGCCGGCCCGGCTCAGGCCCCTCCGGTTCAGTCAGGAGCCGGGGGAGCCGGCTAACGACCGGGTCAGGACAGGCTGCCCTGTTCGCAGACGCGGCGGGCCACCTCGCGGAGTTTGATGTTGTTCTCCTGGGAGTAGCGGCGCAGCACGTCGAAGGCCTCCTCCTCGGCGAGGTGATGTGTGCCCATGAGGATGCCCATGGCCTCGCCGATGGTGTGGCGGGTGGCGACGGCCTGCTCCATCTGGGCGTGGGTGCGGGCGCTGGAGAAGGCGACGGCCGCGTGGGAGGCCAGCAGCCAGCCGGCGGTCTCGCTGTCCGGGTTGAAGGCGCCGGGCTTGCGGGAGTAGAGGTTCAGCGCGCCGAGGTCCTCGTCGTCGGTGAACAGCAGGAAGCCCATCATGCTGCCCACCCCCAGGAGGTGGGCCCGCGGGGCGTAGGCGGGCCAGCGCTGTTGTTCGGCGGTGAGGTCGGCGATGCGGAAGACGCGGTCGCCCTGCGAGCTGCGGGCGGCGTCGAAGCAGGGCCCTTCCCCCATCTGCTGCTGAAGGTCGTCGCTGTCGGTGACGAAGGGGTCGGTGGGAGCGAGGGTTTCCACCTGTGTGCCGTGCAGGACGAGGATGCCGGCCGCGTCGCAGCCCTCGACCAGCTCGGTGGCGGAGGCCGTGATCCGCTCCAGCGTCGCGGTGACCGAGTCCTGGGCCAGCAGGTCCCGTGCCATCGACGCCATCTGCTGCGCGAACCGTGCCCAGTCCACTGTGCCCTCCGTCACCCGCCCGGCCTGGACAAACCTCATACCCAGCTTTTCACGCGGCCTTCACCACGCAAGAGGGAGCCGCTCCGCGCGGCGGGCACCGCGCCGACTCGGTACCCGTGAGCCGGCTCGGCACCCGTGACAGAAAGGCCCTTGGCCCGCGTTTCCGCGGGCCAAGGGCCTTTCTCGTAAGGGTGAGTGACGGGACTCGAACCCGCGACATCCTGGACCACAACCAGGTGCTCTACCAGCTGAGCTACACCCACCACGACCAGCGGTTGAAGTCTGTGGTTTCCCCGACCGGCCGAGAAAAAGTGTACAGGGTCCGAAGGGGTGCTCGCGCACGGCTTTCGCAGGGGCTCTCCAAGGACCCCGGGGACGCTACTGAGCAGGCAGGACGTGCTTCGCCGCGATCGTCCTCGCGGTGTCCGAGTCGGGGCCGGGTTGGGGTACGAAGATCGCCTCGCGGTAGTAGCGGAGCTCGGCGATCGACTCGCGGATGTCGGCGAGGGCGCGGTGGTTGCCGTTCTTCTCGGGGCTGTTGAAGTACGCCCGCGGGTACCAGCGCCGAGCGAGCTCCTTGATGGAGCTGACGTCGACGATGCGGTAGTGGAGGTAGTCCTCGAGGGTGGGCATGTCGCGGAGGAGGAAACCGCGGTCGGTGCCGACCGAGTTGCCGCACAGGGGCGCCTTGCCGGGCTCCTTGACGTGTTCGCGGACATAGGTGAGGACCTGGTCCTCCGCGTCCGCCAGGGTCGTGCCGCCGGGGAGCTCGGCGAGCAGCCCGGACGCGGTGTGCATCTGACGCACCACCTCCGGCATCGTCTCCAGCGCCTGGTCCGGCGGCCGGATGACGATGTCGACTCCTTCGCCGAGTACGTTCAGCTCGGAGTCGGTGACGAGGGCGGCAACCTCGATGAGCGCGTCGTCGGACAGCGAGAGGCCGGTCATCTCGCAGTCGATCCACACCATGCGATCGTTCATGCGACCACCCTAAAGCGGGCGCTCGCTTTTGGGATGCCCGGTGCCGGGGTCGGCGCACCCGGGGCCCCACCGAAGGGCCCGAACGCCGGGCGGACCGGAATCCGCCCGGCGTTTCGCGTCAGGCTCCGCTGCGCTGGCCCGGCACGCTCGCCCGGCCGGTGACGTACATCTCGCGGGCGTTGTCCACCGACGCCGTCGCGGCCGTCGAGAGGGTCGCTCCCGAACCCACCGCGCTCGCCGCCGCGCGACGGCTCTGCAACGGGACCGGGCCCTCCTGGTGAAGGGCCGGACCCGGGGCCGCGGGACCCGGCGTCGGTTCCACGTCCGTCGGCTTGTCGCCCTGGGGGCGGCGGGCCCGGTACGCGGCGCGGTACGCCGCCGGCGACGAGCCCAGCTGGCGGCGGAAGTGGCCGCGCAGGGCCACCGGCGAGCGGAAGCCGCAACGGCCCGCGACCTCGTCGACCGAGTAGTCGGAGGTCTCCAGCAAGCGCTGGGCCTGGAGCACTCGTTGCGTGATCAGCCACTGGAGCGGGGCCGAACCCGTCAGCGAGCGGAAGCGGCGGTCGAAGGTGCGGCGGCTCATGTACGCGCGTGCCGCCAGCGTCTCGACGTCGAACTGCTCGTGCAGGTGCTCCAGCGCCCAGGCGACGACCTCGGCGAGCGGGTCGGCGCCGATCTCCTCTGGTAAAGAGCGGTCCAGGTAGCGCTCCTGGCCTCCCGTCCGGCGTGGCGGGACGACGAGACGGCGGGCCAGGGCGCCGGCCGCCTCGTTGCCGTGGTCGGTGCGCACGATGTGGAGGCAGAGGTCGATTCCGGCCGCCGTGCCGGCGGACGTCAGTACGTCTCCGTCGTCGACGAAGAGTTCCCTCGGATCCACGTGCACCGACGGATAGCGTTTGGCCAGCGTCGGTGCGTACATCCAGTGCGTCGTCGCGGGGCGGCCGTCCAGCAGGCCCGCCGCGGCCAGGACGAAGGCGCCGGTGCACAGCCCTACGATGCGGGCGCCTTCCTCGTGCGCTCGGCGCAGTGCGTCGAGCGCCTCCTCCGGCGGCGGGGAGGTGATCGAACGCCAGGCCGGCACGACGACCGTCCCGGCGCGTGAGATCGCCTCCAGGCCATGTGGCGCGGTGAGTTCCAGGCCCCCTGTGGTCCGCAGCGGGCCTTCCTCGCCGGCCGCCACCAACAGGCGGTAGCGCGGCACGCCGGCGTCCTGGCGGTCAATCCCGAACACCGACAGTGGAATGGAACTCTCGAAGATGGGGCCGCCGCTGAACAGCAGCACCGCGACGATCTCCTTGCGGCGTCGCCCGGAAAGCTTCCGGGCCGCGGCTTCCGGCGCGGCAGTGGAGTCGTGGCTCATACTGCTAAGCCCCCCTCGGTGGTCGCGGCTCCTCGGTTGTGTCGCTCCTGCACGTTTCCCCTCGGTCCTGCACGAGTCCCCCGCCGTAAGACGTCAAGATCGAATCTACTGTGTCCCGTGGTGCCGGGGTGACCCAGTTCGGGAACCGGCACATTGTCGACATGGCAACTTGGCGTGAAGCATTCGATCACGAAGCGTTGCACTCGTGGGCCGTGCAGGGAAGTGCGCCTTGTCGCAGTGGCCAATCCCCATAGGGTGCGCGGGGCTCCGTACCCCCTGTATGTGCAGGTCGAACGGGGGTTGGGGGGTGGTGCCGGGTGGCGGCAAGCGGTCGCGGGAAGTTGGCTGAAAAGCGCCGGGCGCGTGCGCGGAAACCGGTCAGCCGACCGGTGTATTTCCACCAGTGTGACGAGCGCCTCTGTGCGCCCCCGTTCCGGTCCTGTACCGACGGCCGCGACGGGGCGCCCGCTCGTCGGTGAGCAGGCGTGCCGCGCCCCGCTCCGACTGGCGCAGCAGCAGCCGGCACACCGCGGTGACGGCGGCGAGACCGAGGGCGGTGCCCGCGGCACCGGCGAGCGAGGTGCCGTACCAGAGGAGGACCACGGGAACCAGGACGCAGGAGAAGACCGCCCAGCGGACGACGTCCGTCGCGGTGTCCTGGTT
>NZ_WVUG01000203.1 GCF_017614965.1 Streptomyces griseorubiginosus
GGAGGAGGTGGCGGCCGAGCTGCGCGCCCATGTCGCCAAGGAGATCGGTCCGATCGCCCGGCCGCGGCAGATCCTGGTGGTCGCCGAACTGCCCAAGACCCGCTCCGGCAAGATCATGCGCCGCCTGCTGCGGGACGTCGCCGAGAAACGGGACCTCGGTGACGTCACGACACTGACGGACTCGACGGTCATGGACGAGATCCGGGAGCGACTGCCCTCGGCCGGCTCGGCGGGAGGTGAGGAGGAGTAGGAGGCTGCACTTCCGGCGGGGGCCGGGTGCGGGGCTGTGCGCCTCGGATCAGGGGCGCCACAGGTACCGGACATCCGGCTCCCGCTCCTCGTTGCCGCCGCCGTCCGTGTACTCGACGGCGACGAAGCCGTGGCGCTCGTAGAACCGGTGGGCGGGCCTGTTGACCTGGAAGGTCCACAGGGTGAGCCCCAGCGGACTGCGCTCCTTGGCGAGCGAGACGAACCGGTCTCCGAGGCCGCGTCCACGCCAGTCGGGGGCGAGATAGAGCTGGGACAGCTCGTCGTCGGCGAGCACCATGACCCCGACGATCCCGTGCCCGTCCTCGGCGTCCGCGACCCAGGTCTCCCGGAAGGGCACCACGACGTCCCGGAAGTGGCCGCGCACCTCGTCGGGGGACCGAGGGCTGACGACGGTCGGCAGCGCGGCGGCGAAGGAGGACAGCCAGACGTCGGCCGCGGCACGGGCGTCCGCGGCGGCGGCGCGCCGCAGGACGACGTCGGCGTCGAGGGGGCGGGATGGTTCGGCGCGGGTCACGGGCGGTCGTCCCCGTCCGGCACGACGGCGGTCGCGGTGATCTCCACGAGTTGCCCGGTGTACCCGAGGCAGGCCACGCCGATCAGTGTCGAGGAGTGCGGCCCCGTACTGAGCCCGGACGCCTCGACGACGTCCCAGACGGCGGACAGTACGGCGGGCTCGGCGGCGACGACGTACACGTCCGTGGCCACGACATGCGCCAGGTCGGACCCGACCGCGCGCAGTTGCTCCGCCAGATTCACCAGCACCTGCCCGGCCTGCCGCACGGGGTCCCCCTCACCGACCAACGTCCCCTCCGCATCGAGCGGCACGGCCCCGGCGAGGAACGCGAGCCGCGTGCCCGCCTCGACGACGGAGGCGTGGGAGTAACGGGGCGGCGGAAAGAGCCCGGGGACGGTGACACGTCGGATCACGGGGGCGACTCCTGGTGTTGAGGTGGGTGGCGAAGAGAACGCGGGTGGCGGTGCGGCGAGGTTGGACGACTCACCGATGGTCCGGTCCGCGGCCGGGCTCCGCATCTGTTTTTTGTTCGACATCCGCATCCCCACCCGCCAGCCTTGCTTTCATGCCCGCCCTCACCGACTCCGCCTTCCTCGACTCCACCGTCGACAGCCTCGCCGCCCTTCCGACGGTCCAGGCCGTCGCCCTGGGCGGTTCCCGCGCCCAGGGGACCCACAGGCCCGACAGCGACTGGGACCTGGCGATCTACTACCGGGGCCCCTTCGACCCCGACGACCTCCGCGCCCTCGGCTGGGAGGGCGAGGTCTCGGAGGTCGGCGGCTGGGGTGGCGGTGTGTTCAACGGTGGCGCGTGGCTGACCGTCGACGGGCGGCGCGTCGACGTCCACTACCGCGATCTCGACGTGGTGGAACACGAGATGGCCGAGGCGGAGGAGGGGGGGCGGTTCCGGGTGGAGCCGCTGCTGTTCCACCTCGCGGGGATTCCGAGCTACCTGGTCGTCGCGGAACTGGCGATCAACCGGGTGCTCCGCGGTGAACTGCGGCGCCCCGCCGCGTATCCCGACAAGCTCCGCGCCTCCGCCGCCGGCCGCTGGCACCCTCCCCGCGGCATCCACGTGCGATGTTCCTGCCGCGGTAGCCCAACCGGCAGAGGCAGACCGCGATCAATCTCAGACTCTCGCTCCAGACTCAGCATTCGCCGTCGATCGCCGGATCGACCGGGCCCAGGCCCCAGGGCGTCGAAATGCCGGTTCAAGTCCGGTCCGCACAGCTCGATGTGCGGTGGTCCAAAGGCAGGACGCGACGACATCACGACTGACCTGGTCCCTCAAGCGTGCCGGTGTGGGCAGTTGGACGGCATCACAGGACCCGGGGGCAGGCTACGCCCTCGGGTCCGCTCGCGTTCACCACGCAATTGCGTTCATAAAGAACGCGGCTCCGGCGCCGACCGTCACCCCTCGGAAACACAATCGTCCCGTTCGTTCCAGCTAGCCGATCTACCGTGGACACCACCCCGCCCCCGGCCACCGTCGCCCGAAGGCGCAACCCGCCCTCGTCCGGACAGGAGCCCTGTGTCCCGTACGTCCGTCGCTCTGCCTCCTTGGCTGGCCCATGCCTTTCGTGCTCAAGGCGGTCCCGTGCCGTGGAGTGCGGTGGCCCGGGGTGCGCTGTCCGCCGGGCCGCTGCTGCTTCTCGCCGTGCTCGCCGACCGCACCCAACTCGGTGTCATCGCCGCGATCGCCGCCATGCTCGCCGGCATCAACGACCGCCCGGGCAGTCGGCGGGTGTCCGTCAAGCGGATCGGTGTGCCCGCGCTCGCGGGCGGCGGCGGGCTGCTCGTCGGCACGTACGGCGGGCAGCACCTCGGTGCCGTCGCCCTGACGCTGCTTCTCACCTGCGTCGGGCTCGTCGCCGGTGGCATCAGTGCCGTCGGCCCCGTCGCCTCCGGTGCCGGGACCCAGCTGCTGGTCGGCTCCGCCATCGGGGCCGGGATGCCGGGGCCCGCGCCCGGGTGGCTCCGGGCCCTCGCCTACCTCGGCGGCGCCGGATGGCTGCTCGCGCTGCGGCTGGCGCTGCCCACGCCCGGCGCCACCGCCGGTGACTTCCGGTTCGACGGGGAGCGGGACGCCGTCGCCGCCGTGTACGACGCCGTCGCGGACCTGCTCGACGCCGTGGGGAGCGCGGAAGCCGTCGCACGGCGGGAGGCGCTCACCGCCGCCCTCGACCACGCGCAGGACGCCCTCTCCGGGCCCCGGCTGCGGCGGTACGCCTCCTCCGCTGCCGAACGGCGACTGCACGCCCAGTACGCCGCCGCGCTGCCGCTCGCCGAGGCGGCGACCGCGCTCGCGTGGGCCGGGGAGGCGGTCGGCGGGCGGACGTCCGAGGGGCCACGACGGCTCGCCGCCGCCGTACGGAAGAACACGCCCACCGGTCCGCTGCCCGCGCCCCACCGGTCCGCTCCCGCGCTGCGCGCACTCGACGACGCCCTGCTGCACGCCGCCGACGCCTTCGACCGGGGGAGCGCCGGTGATCCGCCCACCCGCGGGCGGACCGCCGCGAGTGTGCTGCGGCTCGTCCTCGGGGCCGGTGGGCGGGAGTACGGGCTGCGGGTCGCGATCTGCTTCGGGGCCAGCGCCGCCGTCGCGCAGTATCTGCATCACGCCCGCTGGTACGGGCAGCACTCCCACTGGTACTGGCTCCCGGCCACCGCCGTGTTCCTGGTCAAGCCGGACCTCGGGCCGCTGGTCTCCCGGGTCCTGTGCCGGGCCGCCGGGACCGTGCTCGGCGCGTTGGTCTTCGCCGGGTTCGCCGCCGTGCTGCCCCGGCCGGAGGGGCTGATCCTGCTGGTGGCGGTGAGCGGCGCGCTGATCCCCGTCTCCACCCGGCACTTCGCCGCGCAGACCGCCGTCGTGACCGTGCTCGTCCTCGCCCTCGTCATGGTCGGCGGGGAGCCCCAGGCCTCCCTCAGCCGGATCGGGGAGACGCTGCTGGCCTGCGCGATCGTGCTGGTCGTCGGTCATCTGCCGATGCCGGGGCAGCGGGGCGGGGGAGTACGGTCCCGGCTCGCTGCGGCGGGTGCGGCCGCGCAGGCCTACCTCGGGCACGTGCTGAGCGAGCCCCCGCCGAGCGGGCTCGGCGGGGGCGTGCCCGACGACCGTGCCGTGCGGTGGGCCCTGCGCCGCGAGGCCTACCGGCGGCTCGCCGAGGCCCGTACCGCGATCGCCCTGGCCGCCGCCGAACTTCCGCCGCTCGCCCGGCACTCGGAGGGTGCGGACACCGTCGTCGCCACCCTCGAACGACTCGTGGACGCCACCACCGCCTGCGCCGTCCACCTGGACGACTCCGGTCGGCTCTCACCCCGCGATGTGCGGCAACTGACGTCCCTGCTTGAGGAGTTGAGGCGGCAGCGGAGTGGAGTACGGCTGTCCGGACTGCCCTTGGCCGGGTAGCGCCGGGCACCTCCGCCGCGGGTCGGGGACTCACGGTCGCCGCGAGACTGGGCCACTGGGGCAAGCGGCCCACAGGGCATCGGCCGGTCGGGCGATCTCCCGGCCGGGGCAGCCGGCGGTGCCGCGCGGCGCCGCGCACGCTGCGTCTGGCGCCGCATCCGGTGCCGCCTGCCTCGTACCAGGAGAGACCATGCCCCGATTCCCGCAGCTGGCCGGTGTCGCCACGGCCGCCCTCGCCCTCGGCGCGCTCGCCGCGGCCCCCTCGCCCGGTCCCGGACCGACCCTGTCCCATCCGCGGATCGTCGCCCACTTCGACTTCGCCGCCGGGCAGACCCCCGAGAACATCGCCCTGGAACCCGACGGGTCGGCCGACCTTACCTTCGCCTTCGCCCGGCAGGTCGCCAACGTCACGCGGCACGGCGACACCCGGATCCTCGCCACGCTGCCCGCCGAGGCCCACCCGAACACGCCCATCGTCCAGGCGGCCATCGTGCTCGGCATCGCCCGCGCCCACGACGGCACGCTGTACGTCAACTACGCGACCGGCACCAGCAGGACGGGCATCTGGCGCATCGCCCCCGACGGCAGCCGGCCCGTGCAGATCGCGAGGCTGCCCGAGGACGGGCTGCCCAACGGTCTCGCGCTCGACGAGCGTCGCGGTGTGCTCTACGCCGCCGACTCGGTGCTCGGAACGGTCTGGCGTGTGCCGCAGGAGGGCGGCAGGCCGGTCGCGTGGGCACGCGGGACCGCGCTCGACCCGGTGCCGGGCGGAAGCGGCTTCGGCGTCAACGGCCTCAAGGTCCACCACGACGCCGTATGGGTGTCCAACACCGACCGCGGTTCGCTGCTGCGCATCCCCGTCCGCCCGGACGGCTCGGCGGGCCGGATCGAGACACGGGCGACCGGACTCGACGGCATCGACGACTTCGGCTTCGTCGGACGGCGCGGGGACACCCTCCTCGCCGCGCTGAACACCGACAGCGAGGTAGCCCTGGTCCGGCCCGACGGCAGCCACACCATCGTGCTGACCCGGCGGGAGGGACTGTCCAACCCGACCTCCGTGGCCGTGCGCGACCGGCTGGTCTACGTGCCCAGCGCCGCGTACTTCACCATGAAGGACCCGAACCTGCTGCTGGCCCACCTGAACCAGCACCACGGTCGCTGACCCCGGTCGTCAGCCGACCCGCACCCACACCGGCGCGTGATCCGAACCCGGTTGGCCGCGCCGCCCCGCCGGGTCCGGGCCCACCGACGGCAGGCGCGGGGTGTCCTCGCCGGGCATGCCCGTGCCGGCCGCCGTCACGCGGTGCACCAGACGGTGGCTGACCAGGATGTGGTCGATCAGCTCGCGCCGCCCCGAGTCGATCCGGGAGTAGCGCTGCGCGGCGGGTATCAGCGGTGCCACGTCCCACAGCCGCTCGGCGTCGCCCCGGTCGGGACGGTCGTAACCCGGCGTGCCGATCTCGGAGCCGGGCGGGCCGAGCAGGATCTGCGTGGTCGCGGCCTGCACCTCGTCGTTCATGTCGCCGAGTACGGCCACGTCCCGCTCGCGTCCGTCGCCGGCCAGCAGTTCGTCGGCGAGGGCGCGCAGGGTGGTGGCCTCGGCGGCGCGGCGGTGCAGGGCGTAGGCGCCGTAACGGGCGCGTTCGCCCTCGTCGTGGGGGAAGAAACGATTCCCCGGCGGATAGGACAGCAGTTTCGACTTCAGGTGGGCCACGGCCACCCGCAGCGGACCGGCGTCCGTGGTCACCTCCACGGCCAGGAAACCGCGTCCCGCCGCCGAGACCTCGGTGCCGAAGTCGTCCTCCTGCACGGGACGCAGTTTCGCCGGGAAGGCGTTCGTGTCGGACAGCACCCGCAGCGGCGTACGGCTGACGAAGCCGACCCGGATGCCCCGGTGGTCGGGGTGCTGCGAGAGCTCGGTGTGCCAGTCGCCGCCCACCATGCCGAGCAGGTCCTGAAGCGCCTGTGGATCGCCGACCTCCTGCACGCCGAGCAGCGCCGGGTCGAGGTCGGTGATCACCGCGGCGAGGGCGGCGAGCTTGGTCTCGTAGGCGGCCTTGTCCTTGGGCCCCGAGGGGGTACCGGGCAGGAAGAGATTCTCGAGATTCCAGGTGCCGAAGAGCATGCCGGGCTCCTTTCCAGAGCCGTCGGGCGAGCTTGGGACCAGGGTGCCGGGCCGGGCGTTTCCCGAACACGGCGACGACAGGATGCGCGGTTCGGCTCACGCGGGGCGAGGACCGCGGCATACGTTGGCGGGATGACCGAATCTGCCGCCGACCTCATCATCACCGGATGTACGGTCCTCGTGCACGACGATCAAGAGCGGATCGGGTTCCGGGAGGACGCGGCCGTGGTCGTCCGTGGCGGTGTCGTCGAGGCCGTGACGACGGCCGTGGACGCGGCGGTGCTGGCCGCCGCCGAGCGCATCGACGCGCGCGGACAGGTCGCCATGCCCGGGCTGATCAACTGTCACACGCACGCGCCGATGGTCGCGCTGCGCGGAGCCGCCGAGGACCTGCCGACCGAGGAGTGGTTCAACGACGTCGTCTGGCCGGTCGAGTCCAACCTCACCGAGAAGGACGTGGAGTTGGGGGCGCGGCTCGCCTGCGCGGAGATGATCCGGGCCGGGGTGACCTGCTTCGCCGACCACTACTTCGCCATGGACGCGGTGGCCGCCGTGGTCGAGGAGTGCGGGATGCGGGCGCATCTGGGGGAGGCGTACTTCTCCTCGCAGGGGCCCCAAGGCCGGGAGAGGTCACTGGAGTTCGCGCTGCGGAACCGGGGCGGTGGCGATGGCCGCATCACCACGGCGCTCGCCCCGCACGCCCCCTACACCGTCGACGACGCCGACCTCGCCGCCACCGCGGAACTCGCCCGCGAGCACGGTCTGCCCGTGCACCTGCACGCCGCCGAGAACCGTGACCAGACCGAGGTCAGCCTCCGACGCCACGGCGTCACCCCGATCGAGGTCCTCGAACGCACCGGCATCCTCGACACGGACGTCCTGATCGCGCACGGCACCGGCATCGTGGAGGGCGACCTGCCCGTCCTGGAACGCGCCCGCGGCCGGGTGTCCGTCGCCACCGCGCCCCGTGGCTACCTCAGGTTCGCCTGGCCCACCACCACACCCGTCCGCGCGCTGTACGACCTCGGGATTCCCGTCGGACTCGCCACGGACGGCGCCGCCTCCAACAACTCCCTCGACGTGTGGGAGTCGATGGCCCTGACCGCCCTCGTCCAGAAGTCGTCCACGGGCGACCCGCGCTGGCTGACATCCCGTCAGGCCCTGCACCACGCGACGCTCCAGAGCGCCCGGGCGATCGGTCGGGGCGACGTCCTCGGCACCCTCGCCCCCGGCCGCCGCGCGGACATCGTCCTCGTCGACCTCACCGGGCCGCACACCCAGCCCGTCCACGACCTGGCGGCCACCCTCGTCCACAGCGCCCGCTCCTCGGACGTCCGCACGACGATCGTCGACGGCCGGGTCCTGATGCGGGACCGGGAACTGCTCACCGTCGATGTGCCGCCAGTGGTACGGGAGTTGGGGGAACGGCTGCCGGCACTCCTCGACCGCGGCCACGGCCGCCGCATCCAGGACTACAAGACCTGACATCCGGTCGCGGTTCCGACCAGCGCTGACCGTCTGTCTCGCGCTCGCCCGAAGACGGTGGGGCGAGTGATCTCCTAGGGTGGCCCCATGGACCCCGCCGACGGCCTCCTCGAGCATCCTTACGACGTCTACCGGCGGCTGCGGGAGACCGCGCCCGTGCATCGGATCACCGGGCCCGACGGGACGCCCGCCTGGCTCGTCACCCGGTACGAGGACGCGCGGGCGGCGCTCGCGGACCCCCGGCTGTCGCTGGACAAGCGGCATGCCACGGCGGGGACGTACCAGGGGTTCTCCTTGCCGCCGGCACTCGACGCCAACCTTCTGAACATGGATCCGCCGGACCACACCCGGGTCCGGCGCCTGGTCGGCCGGGCCTTCACCCCGCGTCGGATCGAGCGGCTGCGGGCCCCGATCCGGGAGACCGCGGACCTTCTCCTCGACGCCCTGGGCGCGGAGGGCACCGCCGATCTCGTCGCCGCCTACGCCGCGCCCCTCCCCATCACCGTCATCAGTGACCTGCTCGGCATACCGGAGGGCGCCCGGCGGGACTTCCGGGAGTGGACCGACACCCTCATCGCACCGGACCCCGCGCACCCCGGGGCCGCGAAGGAGGCGGTGGTGGCGATGCTCGGCTTCTTCACCCGGCTGCTCGCCGACAAGCGCGCCGAGCCCGCCGACGACCTGCTGTCCGACCTGATCGCCGTGCGCGAGGAGGGCGACCGGCTCAGCGAGGACGAGTTGATGTCGCTCGCCTTCCTCATCCTCTTCGCCGGGTACGAGAACACGGTCCAGCTCATCGGCAACGCCGTGCTCGCCCTGCTGCAGCACCCGGACCAACTGGCCGCCCTGCGCCGGGACCCCGGTCAAGTCGTCGGCGCCGTCGAGGAGTTCGCCCGGTTCGAGACCCCCGGATCCCTCGCCATCCGGCGCTTCCCCGTCGAGGACGTCACCATCGCCGGCGTCACCGTCCCCGCCGGCGAGACCGTCTGGGTCTCCCTCGCCTCCGCCAACCGCGACCCCGCGCGCTTTCCCGACCCCGACCGCCTCGACCTCGCCCGCGACACCTCCGGCCACCTCGCCCTCGGCCACGGCATCCACTACTGCCTGGGCGCACCCCTGGCCCGCGCCGAGACCGAGATCGCGGTGGCCGCCCTGCTGGAACGGTTCCCGGTACTCGTCCTCGCCGACGGCGAGCTCCGGTGGCGCCGCTCGCTGCGCGCCCGCGGCCTGGTCGCGCTCCCGGTGACGTACGGGCGGAAGAAATCCTGAGAAAAAGTCCGGGGGCGCGATGAGTTCCGCCCTCGCCGTCGGTCACCTCTGGCAACGGACCGTTGCAGCAGGAGGGGCCATGTCGCTTCCGGAGATCGTCTCGCGCGAGCAGTGGCGCGCGGCGCGCGAGGAGTTGCTCGTCAAGGAGGAGGCCGCCATGCGCGCGCGTGACGCCCTCAGCGCCGAGCGACGGCGGCTGCCCATGGTCGAGGTGGACAAGGAGTACGTCTTCGAGGGCGGCGACGGCAAGGCCCTCCTGCCCGACCTGTTCGAGGGGCGGCCGCAGCTGGTCGTATACCACTTCATGTTCGCCCCCGAGTGGGACGTGGGCTGCCCCCGCTGCTCGGCCTTCCTGGACCAGATCGGGCATCTGGCACATCTCAGGGCGCAGGGGACCGCCTTCGCGGCCGTCTCCCGGGCGCCGTTCACGAGGAGCCTGCCGTTCAAGGCGCGGATGGGATGGACGGTGCCCTGGTACTCCTCGTACGGCAGTGACTTCAACCACGACTTCGACGTCACCCTGGAGCGCGAGGGGGAGTGGGTGGAGCGGCCCGGCGTCAGCTGTTTCCTGCGGGACGGCGAGCGGGTCTTCCACACCTACTCCACCTTCGAACGAGGGCTCGACGGGCTCGGCCCGACCGCGACGTTCATGGACCTGACCGCGCTGGGCCGGCAGGAGATCCCCGTTCGTTATCACGATGAGTACGAGGACTGACACAAAAAGTTAACGAGATCGCCGTAAAGTGACCGGATCCTCACACTCCGCGTTGAACTAGTGTCAACTACGTCTCAGTCCAGCAACTGAGCGAGGCTTTCTCGACCGCCAGGGCGTTAACTCCTACAAGTACAACGCTTTCTGGAGGTGCGAGATGGTGAACGGGCGAACAGTGCTCGAACGCTTTCCCGCAGGTGGGCCGCGAGGCTCGTGGCCGGCGGAGGAGTTCGCGCATGCGCGACGACTGGAAGGACTGCCCGCCGAGGTCGTCATGGACCTCGCGACGGACACGTTCCTGGTGATCGTGCGCGGGGACACGGCCGCCGACGCGGTCGCCTGAGAGGCGTCAGCCCGCCTTCGGGGCGGGCACCGGCGCCCTGAACTGTTCCGCCTGGAGCGAGTACAGCTCCGCGTAGATGCCCCCACCGGCCAGCAGTTCCTCCGGGGTGCCGGACTCCGCGAGCCGGCCCTGGTCCAGGACGTGCACCAGGTCCGCGTGGCGGACGGACGCCAGCCGGTGGGTGATGAGGATCACCGTCTGCCCGGCGGAGGCCAGGGCGCGGATCTTCTCGAAGACCTCCAGCTCGGCCCGTGCGTCCAGTGCCGCCGTCGGCTCGTCCACCACCAGGATCCGGCCACGCCGGTAGGCCGCCCGCGCGATCCCGAGCCGCTGCCACTGACCGCCGGACAGCTCGTGCCCGCCGCTGAAGTTGCGGGCGAGCAGGGTGTCCAGGCCGCGCGGCAGATCGGCCACCACCTCCTCGGCCCCGGCCTCGGCGAGCGAGGCCGCCAGGCGTTCCTCGGTCAGCGGCGCGGCGGAGCGGCCGATGGCCACGTTGACCCGTGCCGTGAACGGCCAGCGCTTGAAGTCCTGGGCCACCATCGCGATCCGCTCGGCGAGCTGGTGCCGGTCCGCGGTCGCCGTGTCCACGCCGTCCCACAGGATCCGGCCCGAGTCCGGGGTGTACAGGCCCGCCAGCAGCTTGACCAGGGTCGTCTTGCCGGAGCCGTTCTCCCCGACCAGCGCCACGATGCGGCCGAGGGGCAGGGTCAGGGTGACGTCGTCGAGGGCGGGACGGGCCGACTCACCCGGGTAGCGGAAGGTGACGTTCTCGAAGCGGATCTCCCGGGGGTCCTCCGGCAGCGGGTCGCCGCCGACCGGGATCGCCCGTTCGGCCGCCTCGACGTACAGCTTCTGCATGTCACCGACGAACAAAGCCTCCTCGTGGAGCGAATTGACCGCCAGGACCATGTTGTCCAGGCTCGCCGACCCGGTCCGGATCGCGATCACCGCGGTGCCCGCCACCGACAGCGCCATCGCCCCACCGAGCAGCAGGCCGACGAGCGTCGCGTACGTCGCCACGGTCGCGAGCCCCGTCCAGGCCGCCGCGATCAGCCCGGTGCGCGCCGCCAGCCGGGCCAGCCGGGCCTGCTCGGTCTCCGCGGTCTCCGACATGGCCCGGAAATGGCGCAGCAGGAACGGTCCGACGCCGTGCACCCGGATCTCGGGAGCCGCCGCGGGCTCGGTGAGCAGTCCGCTGATCAGCTGTCCGGCCCGGGCGTGCTGCACCCAGGTGTGCCAGGACTCGTAGTGCCGCCGCGCGTTGGTCAGCGCGCCCCACGCGCTGGGCAGGGTCATCGTCACCAGCAGCGGAAGCAGCGCCGGATGCAGCACGGTCAGCACGCCCGCGGCCGCGATCAGCGAGATCAGCGCGTTGATCGCCCGGGTGGCGTACGAGATCATCCGCCGTGCGGATCCGGCGCCGTACTGCGCGGTGTCCAGCAGCTTGTGGAAGGCGTGGTCCTCGATCGCGGCCAGCTCCACGGCCGCAGCCCGCTCCAGGTAGAGCTCGGTGGCCACCCGTTCCACCTTGGGCTCGAGCCGCCCGGTCGCATACGTCGACGCGGCCCGCAGCAGCGTCCCGACCAGCATGACGGCGGCCATGGCCGTCAGCACCGGTACGGCACCGCGCAGCCGGTCCGCGATCGCCCCGCCGGTGATCAGCCGCCCCAGCACGCTGTTGACGGCGAGCAGGCTCACCGCCTGGGTGGCGCCCCGGCCCGCCTCGGCGGCCAGCACGATCCGCGCCGCCCGGGGGTCGGCTCGCCAGGCCAGCCCGAAGCTGGAGCCGAGCAGGGCCGGCAGCCGCGTCACCATGGCCCGGAAGTTCAGCTCCAGGAACGCGTCCCGGTGCTGGTTCCAGCCCATGTCGTAACGGAGCGGGCCGCCGAAGAGCAGTTGCTCCGACTCGGAGACCCCGACACCGGCCGCCTCACGTTTCTTCCCCACCGCCGGCCTCCCCCGATCCGCCTGGCACGCCGCCGAACGGCCACTATCGCGGGCTCACGGCCCGGCGGGCAGGGCGCAGGAGGAAGAAGGGGAAGCGCGCGGGCGTACGCCACCCGAGCGGCCCGATGTTTACGCAACCACGGTGCCGTCGCGGCTACGCGGTCACGGGACGTGACCAGGTGGGCGTCGTCCCGGTCACCCGGCACACCGCCAGGTACAGGGGGATGGGCGGGGTGTAGGGGAGTGTGCCGTCCGGCTTGTGGATCAGGCCGGGGACCGCCGGGGCGTCCGGAACAACCGCCCCGGCGGCGTACTGGGCGGGGGCTGGCCACTCCAGGGCGTAGTCGGAGTCGGACGGGACGAGCCACCACCAGTGCGCCTCATCGGCGTAGACGCACCCCACGCGTGGCAGCCGGGGCAGCACCAGCGGGCCGAAACGGGCCGGCACCGCCACCGCGTCGCATCCCAGGGGAGCCGTCATCCCGTCCGGTACGGGCAGTCGCCGGGGCGTGCCCGAGGCGTGCTGCCCGCGTTCGAGGCGGACCAGCGTGTCCAGGTTCAGCACCCGGCGGCCGGACGCGGCCCTCAGCCCCATGTGATCCCCGTCCCCTGCGTACCGTGGCGCGCGTCCGGCTCGTCCTCGTCCCCCGAGCCGCCGGCCGGTCCCGGCTTGGGGCGGGCCCCCCAGCCCAGGTCGTTGCAGGGCTCGTGCGCCTCGCGGCTCTGACGTGTGCACGGCCCGCAGTCGTGCCGCGGCTCGTCCGCCTGGCGCGGCAGCTCCGCCCAGACCAGCAGGCCGGGTCCGTGTTCGTGTGCTCCCCATGCGTGACAGAGGGCGTCGATGAGAAGCAACCCCCTCCCGTGCTCCTCCTCGGGCCGAGCCCGCGACGGGTGGGGCGCACCCGGCGCACAGCCCTCGTCACGCACGGCTATCCGCACCAGGTCCGTCCCGTCGTGCAGCTCGCACACGATGTGGCGGCTCGCGGTGTGGACCAGTGCGTTGGTGACCAGCTCGGTGACCACCAGGGCGGCCGTGTCACAGATGTCCTCGCACACCGACCAGCCGTTCAGCCGGGCCTTGGTCAGGTGTCTGGCCTGCGCGGGAGAACCCGGATGCGCGGCCAGCTCGAACCGGAACCGGCGCTCGGCAGCGGCCCCGGCGGGGCCTGCCCCTGCGGCGGCACCGAGGCTGTGGGGGCGGCCTTCGGCGGCGTCTGTTCCTAAGGGCGCGGACGGAATCACGCTTGCCACTATCGCCCCGCCGTGAACACTTGGCAAGTGTCACTCTGAAATTTGCAGAGTGCGGTGTGACGTTGTGGAAGGGCGTGGCACACTGCTCGCAACAGCACGTCGAGCGGCGCCAGTTGAGATCAACGAAGATCGGTACCGAACCGTACAGATCTTCGAATAGGTCTTCGAATGGCGCCGCATGGCTGTCAGCATGCTTTTCGGATCCCGGCGACCAGTGGAGGTGGAGCGTGAGCGAACCACGGTCCGCGCCGACGGTCGGTCAGGTCGTCCTCGGCCGACGCCTGTTGGACCTGCGGGAACGCGCGGGGCTCAAGCGCGAGGAAGCCGCCAAGGTGCTGCGCGTCGCCCCCGCCACGGTCCGCCGTATGGAGATGGCCGAGGTCGCCCTCAAAATCCCCTACCTCCAGCTGCTGCTGAAGTCCTACGGCGTCTCCGACGAGGAGGCGGAGACCTTCGTACAACTGGCCGAGGAGGCCAACCGGCCCGGCTGGTGGCAGCGGTTCCACGACATCCTGCCGGGCTGGTTCTCGATGTACGTCAGCCTGGAGGGCGCGGCCAGCCTCATCCGCTCCTACGACCCGCACTTCCTCCCCGGCCTGCTGCAGACCGAGGACTACGCGCGCGGGGTTCTCAAGTCGGGCGCCATCGGCCAGACCAAGCCCGAGGACATCGAGCGCCATGTCGCGCTGCGCATACAACGCCAGGAACTGCTCACCCGTCCGGACGCGCCCCGATTCTGGGCCGTGTTCGACGAGACCGCGCTGCGCCGCCCCGTCGGCGGCCCGGAGGTGATGCGTGCCCAGATCGACCGACTGCTCGAGGCCACGAAGCTGCCCCATGTGACGCTGCAGGTCGCGCCGTTCCTCAACGGCCCGCACCCCGGAACGTTCGGGCCCTTCGTGCTGTTCCGATTTGCCATGTCAGAACTGCCGGACATGGTCTACAGCGAGTACCTGACCGGCGCCGTCTACCTGGACGCGCGCGCCGAGGTGGCCACCCATCTCGAGGTCATGGACCGCATGGCGGCACAGGCCGCTACGGCACATCGCACGAAGGAGATCCTCCTGGATCTCCGCAAGGAGCTGTGAATGGATCGCATCAAGCCGCGCAAACACGTCTACAACGGCATGCCCGCACGGGAGTTGGGCAGCGAGGGCTGGCACAAGCCCTGGAGCGGCGGCAACGGCGGCAACTGCCTGGAGGCGATGAAGCTCGCCGACGGCCGGATCGCCGTCCGCCAGTCCACCGACCCGGACGGCCCGGCGCTGATCTACACCACCGACGAGATGACGGCGTTCATCGAGGGTGCCAAGGCGGGGGAGGCCGACTTCTTGCTGTCGTGAGCCACTGAACCGACGTGGTGCTGCGTTGTTGGTGCTGACTTGATGGTGCTGAATTGATGGGTGCGTTAATCATGGTTGAGATCGACACAGGCAAGCCGTATCCGACCCGGAGGGGTCGCAATCCCTAGCCAGATCCCCAGCTGATACGACCCAGACGGGTCGCGGGCCCTGGCTTTTCCAGGGTCAGGTGCCGGGCGCGTGCGGTGGCAGCGCCCGGCACAGTGCTTCCAGGGCCGCCGCGTACGCGTGCTCCGGGGGCGTCGCATAGCCCACGACCAGACCGTCCCCGGCGTCCATGTCCGTCTCCGGGTGCCGGAACGCGGCCAGTCCGTCGAGGGCGACGCCCTGCCGGGCGGCGGCCTCGACGGCGGAGCCCTCGGTGCCGGGCGGCAGCCGCAGCACCGCGTGCAGACCCGCCGCGACACCGGTGACGCCGACCCTCGGCGCGTGCTCGGCGAGCGCCGCCACCAGACGGTCCCGGCGGCCGCGGTACCGCTGCCGCATCCGCCGTACGTGACGGTCGTACGCCCCGCTGGAGATGAACTCGGCGAGGCACAACTGGTCGAGGACGCTCGCCCAGGCCTCGCGCTCGCCCTTGGCCGCGAGCACGCCGTCGACGCAGTGCTCCGGGAGCACCATCCAGCCGAGCCGCACGGCCGGTGACAGGCTCTTGCTGACCGAGCCGAGCAGGATCACCCGCTCCGGGTCCAGCCCCTGCACGGCGCCCACGGGCCTGCGGTCGTAGCGGAACTCCCCGTCGTAGTCGTCCTCCAGCACCACACCCCCACGCGCGCGTGCCCAGTCGACCACGGCCGCGCGCCGCTCCGGACGCAGCGGCCCACCGGTCGGGAACTGGTGCGCCGGCGTGAGCAGCACGGCCCGCTCACGCCCCAACCGGTCCACGCGCGCCCCGTCCTCGTCCAGCGGCAGCGGTACGGTCCGAACGCCGGCCGCCGTGAGCAGTTCCCGGTGGAAGGGCAGCCCGTACGCCTCCACGGCGAGCGGTCCGCGCAGCACACGGCCGCCGAAGAGCAGCCGCAGGGCGTGCGCGAACCCGGAGCAGATCACGATCCGCCCCGGCTCGGTCCGCACCCCACGCGCGCGTGCCAGATACTCGGCGAGCGCCTCCCGCAGCTCGATCCGCCCGGCGGGATCTCCCGGCCCGAACGCCTCATTGGGCGCCTGCTGGAGGGCCCGCCGACTGCACGCCAGCCAGGCCGAGCGGGGGAACGACGCGGCGTCGGGGGTGCCCTGACGGAGATCGTGGCGGGG
>NZ_WVUG01000204.1 GCF_017614965.1 Streptomyces griseorubiginosus
ACGGGAGACACCCCGCCCCTCCCGCAGCCTCCGCAGCCGCACCCCCAGGAGCAGTCTCGGCACCATGGGCCCGGCGGACGGACCACCCAGAACCCCCGTGACGGACGGTGTGCTTGCGGTCTCTTCGACGCCCATGGGCATGCTCCTCGCGGTGAACTCCACCATCGTAAAGCCCGGTTGACACCAGGACCCGGCTTCAGCGAACCGACATGGCTCGTTTCCGGCGAACGTTCACGGCGACCCGTCGCCCCACCTCTGGAACCCTCCACCACGAGCGCCCCGGTCCGCCTCAAACCGCCTAAAATGGGACAAGTACTCCATGGATGATCGAGGGCAGCGTGTCGGCCAACGGTAGGGCATCGAGCTCGTACCCGCTCGGCGCCGCGGGTGTCGGCGAAGCGCCCGAACGCGACGACGCGTTGGTCAGGGCCGTGATCCACGCCGTGGAGGTCACCGGAGCACATACCGGGAGCGTGTTCCTGCTCTCCGGGGACCATCGCTCGCTCGTGGTGGCCGCGTCCTGCGGGTCGCCGCCCTCCCTGCTCACCGGGTGGCGTCGGATCCCGGTGAGCAGCCGCATACCGGTGGCGGAGGCGTACCGCTCCGGGCGCATGGTCCACCTGGCCGGCGCGGAGGAGACGATGCGGCGCTTCCCCCAGCTCTCGATCGCCCTGCCCTACTCGTTCGGCTCCGCGTCGGTCCCCGTGCGGGCGGGCGGGCACACGTTCGGCGCCATCGCGGTGGTGTGGACGGCCCGGCGGGACGGGACGGGCCTGTCGAGGGCGCAGCGCAGGCAGCTGCGCTCCACCGCCGACCGGCTGGGCACCGCCCTCGCCGGGCTGCGGGCCCGCGGCGGTCTCGGTGAGTACGACGAGCGGACGGACCCGATACTGGTCCCGCTGCCGTCCTCCCCGATGATCCGGGTCGGCCTGTTCGACTGGAATCTCGGCACCGGGGCCCTCACCGCCGACGACGAACTGTGCGCGATCCTCGGCATCGAGCCCCGCGAGTTCGACGGACGGGCGGCAACGCTGGCGGCCCGTGTCGAGCCGGCGGATCTGCCCGGTTTCCGGTCCGCCGCCCGGTCCGCGGTCGAGGAGGGGCACGTACTGGCGCACGGACTGCGCATCCTGGACGGCCGTGGCGGGCACCGCGTCGTCGAGCTGTGGGGCCGGGTGCCGGAGAGCCCCGACGACCCGGAGGCCTCGTGCCACCTGGTCGGCGCCGTGCTCGACTCCGGGAGCGGCATGGCCGCCGTCGCGGCGATCGAGCGGCTCGCGGACGGATTCTTCGCGCTCTCTCCGGACGGACGCCTCGCCTACGCCAACCACAGCCTGGAGGATCTGCTGCGGGTCCGCCAGGACGAACTCCTCGGCCGGCGCCCCTGGGACGTCCTGCCCTGGCTGGCCGATCCCGTGTACGAGGACCGCTACCGGGCCGCCGTCGTCTCCCAGCAGCCGGTCTCCTTCCTGGTCCGCCGCCCACCGGACGAGTGGCTGGTCTTCTCCCTCCACCCGGGCGCCCAGGGCATGACGGGATGGGTCTCACGCGTGCGACAGCCCGTACCGTCCGGCACCGGACCCGGTACACCGGTCGCCGAGGAGGTACCGCCCATCTCGCCGGCGGCTCCGCCCGCGGTCCCCCGCGTGGGTGCCCTCTACCGGGTGCTCTCGCTCGGCAGTGCCCTCACCGAGGCGGTCACCGCGCACGAGGTGTTCGATGCCGTCGCCGATCAGCTGCTGCCCGCTTTCGGCGGCCAGAAGCTGGCGATCGCCGTGGTGGAGGAGCGGCGCCTGCACCTGCTCGCCCAGCGCGGCTACTCCAAACGCTTCCTCGCCCGATTCGAGGGCACCCCGCTCCACGCCCGGCTGCCCATGACGGACGCGCTGACCTCCGGCGCCCCGCTCTTCGTCGAGTCACCGGAGCAGATGCGCGCCATGTACCCCGGGATCATGGTGGGTCACACCCACTCCTGGGCGTTCCTGCCGTTGATCGCCTCGAACCGTCCGGTGGGCGGCTGCATGCTCGGCTTCGACGACGTCCACCGGTTCCCCGACGAGGAGCGCGGCGTCCTCACCGCACTGGGCGGCCTGATCGGCCAGGCCCTGGAACGGGCCAGGCTCTACGACGCCGAATTCGCCCTCGCCCGCGGCCTGCAGGACGCGCTGCTGCCGCACCGGCTGCCCTCCGTGCCGGGTCTGCGCGTCACCGGACGCTACCTTCCGGGCACCCGGGGGATGGAGATCGGCGGCGACTGGTACGACGTCATCCCGACCGGCGACGACGTCTCGCTGATCGTCGGGGACGTCGAGGGGCACAACGTCCCCGCCGCGGCCGCCATGGGCCAACTGCGCAGCGCCATGCGGGCCTTCGCCGCCGCGGGTCACCGACCGGGTGAGGTCGTCGCCGGCACCAACCGGCTCCACATGGACCTCGACCCGGCGCTCCTCGCCAGCTGCTGCTACGCCCGGCTCCGTCCCCGCTCGGGGATCCTGCGCATCGTGCGCGCGGGCCATCTCCCGCCCCTGCTGCGCCTGTCCGACGGCCACACCAGGATCCTGGACGTGCCCGGCGGCCCACTGCTCGGCGTCGACGCGGCGGCACACTTTCCGGAGTCGGAGCTGCGTCTGGCTCCCGGGTCGGTCCTCGCCCTGTACACGGACGGGTTGATCGAGCGGCGCGACTCGGACATCGGCTCCGACGTCGAGCGGCTCCGGGCGTCGCTGGCCCGTCTGGGCGGGGGCCGCCTGGACGATCTGGCGGACGGCCTGCTGCGGGATGCCTGCCAGGCCTTCCCGGACCGGGCGGACGACATCGCACTCCTGCTCACCGAGTACGCACCGCCGCGTTGACCGGCCCTCGCCGCCACCGTCACCTGCCCCAGATCTTCCGGTAGGCCTCCCGGTATCCCACCGGATCCCAGCTCGTGGCGCCCTGGCTGTTGTCGGCCGTGCTGATGTGGACGGGGGCGACATAACCGCTGGCCGGTCGGCCCGAGAAGGCGCGGTTGAACTCGTCGACGATCTGCCAGCCCTGCAGGGACAGCGGCTCGGGCACGGTGGCCGCCTGGTACTGCGCGCTGTTGATGCGCTCGAAGGCGGAGGGGTCGCCGTCGCCCGCGCCGATGTTGAAGGGCGGCCCTGCGCCGTTCTTGCCGGCCGCGCGGAACGCCGGGGCGGCGTCGGCGAAGTACAGGTCGTTGATGGCGACCGAGTGGGTCCAGCTGCCCTGGAAGCGGGAGAGGAGTGAGGAGATCTCCCGGGGCGTGCGGCTGCTCGCGTCCGGGAGCGGGATGTTCTCGTACGCCAGCAGCCGCACGCCTGCGCAGGTGGCCAGCTCCCTCCTGATCAGGTCGGACTTGTACTTGGCGAAGGGGATCGAGGCGTCGGTGAAGACCACGGCCCCGGCGGTGCCGTGGGAGCTCGCGATGACCCACTGCCCGCTGGCTCTGGCGACGTCCTCGACCTTGGTGGTGACGTTGGTGAAGAGCCTGGGGCGCCGGCTGGGGCCGGGGGAGGCGACCGCGTGCCAGCCGATGAGCGGGATGCCCGCCGCGTTCGCGCGCGCCACCTGCTGCGAGGTCGAGTCGGGGTCGAAGCCCCCGATGACGATGCCCGAGGGCCTGACGTCGACGGCTTCGCTCATCGCCGCCTGGATGCCGGCGGGGGTGCCGCCGCCGTCGATCACCCGGATGTCCCAGCCGATGACCCGTGCGGCTTTCCGCACGCCGTCCGCGGCGCCCGCGACTCCGGGATTGGTCATGGTCTGGGCGACGTAGACGATGGTCCTGCGGGCCGCGGCGGTGGGGCCGCGGGTCGGCCCGTTCCAGGGGATGTCGGTCCGCTCCGCCCGGCTGATGGCTGCCTGGGCCCTGGCCTGGACCGCGGGGCAGCCGCTGGGGCCCGAGGTGGAGTGCGCCGGGCCTCTCGACGAGCCGCGTTCACAGCCGGCCAGCACGACGACCGCGGCCGCCAGAACGGTGGCGGTGGACCGCGCGGTGCGGACGGTGCGAGTGGTGTTGCGGATGCGGTGCACGGAAGTTCCTTGCCGAGGGTTCCGCCCGGGCACGACGGCGATGCCCGCGGCGTGGGTCATGGAGGGCCGCCCCGAGTGCCGTCTTCCGGTGGCGCGGCCGGCGAGTCGCGGGCGACGACCGCGCCGGTGCGCAGCCGGCGACGGGCGGAGTAGCCGGCCAGCCCGACGGCGAGGAGCAGCGTGCCGCCGTAGAACAGGGGGACGGTCCAGAAATCGCCGCCCATCTGGGCGATGCCGGTGAGGCCGACGGCGAGGACGGCGACGGCGACGAGGGTGCCCAGGGCGTTGGGGCGGCCGGGTTTGATGGCGGTGGAGCCGAGAAGGGCGCCGACGAACGCGGGGAGCAGGTAGTCGAGGCCGACGCTGGGATTGCCGATCTCCTGCTGGGCCGCGAGCAGCACACCGGCGAAGCCGACGATCAGTCCCGACGCGGCGAAGGCGTAGACGGTGTACCGGCGGGTCGGGATGCCGACCAGGTCGGCGGCGCGCGGGTTCGACCCGACGACGTACAGGTACCTGCCGAGCGGCAGCCGCTCCAGCACCAGCCAGAGGACGGCCGCGAGGGCGAGCACGTAGAAGGCGGGAACCGGCAGGCCGAGGAACCTGGAGTCGTAGAGGTCGGTGAAGGCGGGCGGGAGTCCCTGCGGGCCGGGGACGATCCGGCTGCCACCGGTGATCCAGCCGGTCACCGCGTACATCATGCTGCCGGTTCCGAGGGTGGCGATGAACGAGTCGATCCGGCCGAATTCGACGACGACACCGTTGAGGACGCCCACGACGCCGCCTCCGGCGATCACCGTGAGGCAGGCGAGCGGCCAGGGCCACCCGTCGCCCACGACGAGCTGCATCACCATGACGTGCGCCAGGCCGAGACCGTAGCCGATGGAGAGGTCGAACGCGCCGGTCACGATGGGCACCATGGCGGCGAGCGCGAGGACGGCCGGGATCGACTGGTTGGACAGGATCGAGTCGACGGTGTCCCGCGTGGGAAAGGTGCGGGGCAGGGAGAGGGAGAAGATCAGGAAGAGCAGGGCGGTGAGGGCCAGGAGGCCGTAGGCGCCGACGAGTTGCCCGCTCCGGCCGTGCGGTCGGGCCCCTGGCCTCGGTGGACGGGGGCGACGGCGCCGTGGCGGGGGCGCGGACGGAATGGGGGCGCCGGTCACGAGGTCGCCGTGGTTCCGGAGGAGGGCAGGGCCGACGCCGCCCTGGTGAGCTCGGTGACCGTGAGGGAGGGACCGGTCAGCTCGGCCGTCATGGATCCGCGGACGAAGACCAGGGCGCGTCGGCACACGCCGGCGACCTCCTCGAAGTCGCTGGAGACGAGGAGGACCGCGAGACCGGCTGCGCGTGCCTCGTCGAGCAGGCGGTGGATCGCGGCTTTGGCACCGATGTCCACGCTCGCCGTCGGGTCCTCGAGGATCAGCAGGCGCAGGCCCCAGCCGCAGCCACCGGCCGATCATGACCTTCTGCTGGTTTCCCCCGGACAGGGTGGCGATGGCGGCCTCGCTGTCACGGGGACGCACCGAGAACCGTTCGATCAGCGCGTCGGCCTCGGCGCGTTCGCGGCGGGGGCTGATCCAGCGCGGCGCCGACAGGCCTCCCGCGCGAGGATGGGCCAGGAGGTTCTCCCGTACGGTCAGCCCGGCGAGGCAGCCCTCCCGCTGTCTGTCGCCGGGCACGAGGGCGACGCCGTGGCGGACGGCCTGAGCGACGGTACGGGGTCGGTACGGGCGACCGCCGAGGAAGGTCCGTCCGCCGAGGAGGGGGCGGCTGCCCGCGAGGGCTCGGGCGAGGTCCATGTGTCCGGCGCCCGTGAGTCCCACCAGGCCGAGCACTTCCCCCTGTCCGAGCTCCAGCGTGACCGGTCCCGTGGCGGCGGTGCGCACTCCCTCCAGGGTCAGCACGGCCGGGCCGCCCGGCGGGGCGGGGAAGGGGCGGTGGCCGGTCGGTTCCCCGCCGGTGATGTCGCGGACCAGGCGGGCGGGACCGTGGCTCGCCTTCGAGCCGTGGCTGACCAGGCGTCCGTCGCGCAGCACGGCGACGGTGTCGGCGACCTCGTACACCTCGTCCAGGCGATGGGTGACGTAGAGGACGGCGTTGCCCCGCTCGCGCAGGGTGTGCAGGACGTGGAACAGCCGGGCGCAGTCCGCGGCGGGCAGGCGGGCGGTCGGCTCGTCGAGGACGATGAGTTCCGCCCGTGCCGCCAGGGCTCGTGCCACGGCGACGAGCGATCGCTCGGCCGGGGCGAGGCCGGCGACCGGCACGTCGGGATCGAGGTGCCCGGCGACGACCCGCAGGGCCTCGGCGCAGTGCTCCCGGGTGCGCCGCCAGGAGATCAGTCCGGCGCGGCGCGGGTACCCGGCGGTCAGGGCGATGTTCTCGGCCACCGTCATCCAGTCCACCAGGCCGAGGTCCTGGTGGATGAAGGACATGTGCCGGGACGCGGCGTGGGTTGCGAGCGGGTGACCGGCCACGGTGACCCGCCCCGAGTCGGCGTGGTGGACGCCGGCGAGCACCTTGATGAGGGTGGACTTCCCCGCGCCGTTGGGACCGAGGAGGGCGAGGACGCTGCCGGCGTGGACATCGAGGTCGACCCCGGCGAGCGCGAGGGTCGCCCCGAAGCGCTTGGTGAGTCCGCGGACACGGACCAGAGGTTCCGCCCCGTGGGGCGCGACCGCGGGCGCGGAGGTGTCGTGGGCCTCGTGCACGGACCTCTCCGGGGTTGGACCTGGTGTGTTCTGCCCGATGTGCATCAGTGATATTAGCCGCACATACCAGATATTTTCCGATGTCTTGCCCCGGTCTGTTACCCCAACGGAGCAGTCGATCGCCGGGCGGGGCTCATGGCCCCTCGAGCCCGCATTCGGCCCAGATGACCTTGCCCTGCCGGGTGTAGCGCGTGCCCCAGCTCCGTGTCAGCTGGGCGACGAGGAACAGGCCGCGGCCCCCCTCGTCGGTGCCGGCCGCCTGCCTCAGGTGCGGGGCGGTGTTGCTGGTGTCGGAGACCTCGCAGATCAGGGAGCGGTCGTGGAGCAGGCGTACCCGGATCGGCCCGGCACCGTGCCGGATCGCGTTGGTGACCAGCTCGCTGAGCACCAGTTCGGCGGCGAACGCGGCCTCGTCGAGTCCCCAGTCGGCCAGTTGCCGGGTGGCGGCGGCTCGGATGTCGCTGACCCGGGCCGGATCCGCGGGCAGGTCCCAGGTGGCGATCCGTCGGGGATCCAGGGCGTGGGTGCGGGCGACGAGCAGGGCGATGTCGTCGTAGGGATGGGCGGGGGCCACGGTGCTGAGCACCGCCTCGCAGGTCTCGTCGGGCGTGCCCGCCGCCCGGGACAGGGTGACGCGCAGCTCTTCGAGGACGACGTCCACGTCGCGGTGCCGGTCCTCGATGAGCCCGTCGGTGTAGAGGACCACCTGGCTGTTCTCGGGGAGCTCGAACTCGGTGGCTTCGAACGGCAGGCCGCCGAGACCGAGCGGGGGTCCGGCGGGCAGGTCGGGGAACCACACGGTGCCGTCGGGCCGGACGAGAGCGGGCGGAGGATGACCGGCGCGGGCCATGGTGCACTGCTGTGTGGTCGGGTCGTAGACGGCGTAGAGACAGGTCGCGCCGATGATGCCCGCGTCCACGGCGCCGGGGTCCTCGCGGTCCAGGCGTCCCACGAGTCTGTCGAGGTGGGTGAGGACCTCGTCCGGGGGAAAGTCGAGTTCGGCGAAACTGCGGGCGGCGGTGTGCAGCCGCCCCATGGTGGCGGCCGAGAGCATTCCGTGGCCGACGACGTCACCGACGAAGAGTCCGACCCTGGTGCCGGACAGGGGTATGACGTCGTACCAGTCCCCTCCGACGTCGGATTCGGCGGGCAGGTAGCGGTGGGCGACCTCGACGGCGTCCTGGTCCGGCACCACCTGCGGGAGCAGGCTGCGCTGCAGGGCCAGGACCATGGTGCGTTCGCGGGTGTAGCGCCGGGCGTTGTCGATGGACAGCGCGGCGCGGGCGGCCAGTTCCTGGGCCAGCGACCGGTCGTCGTCGCCGAACGGCGGCGAGCCCTGCGCGCGGTAGAGGCCGGCCACGCCCAGGACGACGCCGCGGGCGACCAGGGGTACCGCGATGAGGGAGTGGACGTGGTCCAGCAGTTGAGCGGAGTGCTCCGCGTCCTGTGTGAACCAGCCCGCGGCGGCCTTCAGGTCCGGTTCCAGCACGGCCAGGCCGCTCGCCAGACAGCGCGACTGCGGCATCGCCGGACCGTAGTCGATCTGCTTGCCGACCGGCTGGAAGGGAGCGTCGTCACGGATGCCGTGGACCACGGTGCGGCGCAGGTCGCTGCGGGGGTCGGCGGACTCCTCGCCGCGGAGCACGGCCTCGGGCAGGTCGACGGTGACGAAGTCGGCCAGGTGGGGCACCGCCGCCTCGGCGAGTTCCCGGGCGGTACCGCGCACATCCAGCGTGGTGCCGAGACGGACACCGGCCTCGGACAGCAGTTCCAGACGGCGGCGCGCGGCGAGGGCGTACGTGCCCACGTGCGGCTCCCCCACCATCACGAGGCCTCTCGCCGGGGGCGTGCGGCCGGAGTTCCCGTCCGGCGTGCCGTCGCCGCCCGTGCCGCCCTCGACGCCCGCGGCGACAGTGCGGTGCGCCGTGCCGGCGAGAGGTCCCGACGACGAGGGTGCGGACGGCTGTGCGGGCGCCGCGGCGGGAACGGCCCCGGAGAGCGGGAGGGACGTCGCGACGGCGGTCTCGACAGGGAGGGCCGGCGGCTCGGGGATCTGACGCGGGAGGGCGAGGGGCCCGCGCGGTGCGGGACCTGGGAGAACGGCTTCGATGACGAAGCCCTCCACTCCGGAGGCACTCGTCACCGGCCGGCTCACGAGCCTGACCCGACCGCCGTCGGGCAGCGGCACGTCGACGCAGGCCCGCTGCGCCCGGGCGATCAGCTCGGCGGCCTTCTCCATGACGATTCCCCGGTCGCGGGGCCTCATCTCCACGGCCAGTTCCCGTATCCCGACGCGGTGCCGCGTGCCTGCGGCAGCCTCGGCCCCGCTGTCCAGGTACGCCTGCAGCAGAGCACGCTCACGCGCGGAACTCTGCTCCAGCAGCCCCCGCTCGATGGTCTCGGCCGCCTTGCGGATCACGGCGTCCAGCGCCGGGTTCTCGACGCTGCGCGGGTATCCCAGGCACAGGACGCCCTCGATGCGGCCACTGAGCGGGTCGCGGACGGGCAGCGCGCGACAGGCGCTCGCCTGGGAGCGCTCGGCGAAGTGCTCGGCTCCGTAGACGCGGATGGGCCGGCGCTCCGCCAGGGCGAGACCGATGCCGTTGGTGCCGGCGACCTGCTCGGCGAACACGAATCCGGGGACGCTCTGGATGGGCGGAAGAGCTCTGGCCAGCGATGCCTCTCCGAAACGGCGCATGAGCACCGTCCCGTCGGCATCGGCGAGGGAGATGTTCATCGCGCTGCCGGCGAACGTCGCCTGCAGCCGGTCGAGCACCGGAGCGGCCGCGCGGACGATCCGTCCGTCCGGCTCGAAGTCCTCCCGGAAGGGAAGGTCGGTCTGGTCCGGCGACAGCCCCAGCAGCCGGCAGCGCCGCCAGGAGGCAAGGATCGACGCGCGCACCCCCGTCTCGACCGGCTCACCCTGCAGGAACCGCTCACGGAAACCGGCGGGCCCCGTGCCGATTGACGCACGCCCTGTCGGTATCGGATCTCCGCCGGACCGAACCACGCTCCGCCTCACTCGCGCCTTCGACAGTCGGATCTTCCGACATGTCGGATATGGACGAGGATACGAGCATCGGTAGCGCGCGTCACTGTGCGCCAAGCGCTCCGCTGGAAGTGCCGCGCTGTGCCGCCGGTCGTCCTCGGCGCCGTCGTGGCCGGTCGCGCAGTTCCCCGCGGCCCTTCAGGGGCCCTACCGAACCGCTGCGGACTTCACCATGTCCGCTCAGGTCTCTCCCGTCACCGACCGGACCTGATCGCTTCAGAGGACCGCGACCGGGTTGACGGGCGAGCCCGTCCCGCCCGGGACGTTCAGCGGCGCCACGACGAGCAGGAATTCGTGCCGGCCCGCCTTCGCGGTCGCGGCGGACAGCGCTTCCAGGTCGAGGTTGTCCAGCAGCGGCACCCCCATGGCGGCGACGGCCAGGGCATGGACCGGCGAGTGCACACCGTCCACGGGGGAGGGCCGTGCGTCACTGTCGCCGTCCGCGCCGAGCAGTGCGATGCCGCGCTCGGCCAGCAGCGGCAGGGCGTCCACATGAAAGCCCGCGCTGGCCGTGTCCGGGTCCCAGGCACCGAGTTCCTCGCGGCGCCGGACGTGTCCGGAGCGCAGCAGTACCGCGTCGCCCTCACCGATCGTCACACCGAGCGCCTTCTCCGCGGCCACGACGTCCTCGGCGCGCACCGCTCGCCCCGGCTCCAGCCAGCGGGTTTCGAGGACGGCGGGCAGATCGAGGAGGACCCCCCTCGTGACGAGGGGTCCGAGCGCCGACACCGCGCCGAACCGGGCGCCCCCGGCGTCGACGACCTCGTGCGCCGTGCGTCCGTCGTAGAGCCGCCCCCGGTAGGCGATGTGGCACAGGGCGTCGAGATGGCTGATGCCCTTGCCGTGGTAGTCGGCGGCGATGAAGTCCTTGTGGGTGGAGGGTTCCGGCGCCTCCACGTCACCGAGATCGGTCATGTGGTGCAGCGCGGGCTTGCGGTTGCCGGGGCCCGGCCGGGTGTTCCAGGGCAGCCCCAGCGGGACGACCGTGCCCGTCCGCACCAGCGCCGCGGCCCGCAGCACGTGGTCCGGGGTGACCCGGTTGAAGGCGCCGCGGTCGGCCGGCGACCAGCGTCCCCACGTGCGGACCGCATCGAAGAGCGCGTCGAACTCCCGACGGGAGACGGCGGGCCCGTCGCCGGAAAGTGGACTCATCCGGCCCTCCTTGATCACTGGGCGGTCAGGAGCCCCCGAGGAAAGACAGGCGCACCTTCCGTTGGGAATTGTCCCTGTTCGTGTCCACCAGGCACACCGACTGCCAGGTCCCCAGCTCCAGCTCCCCGCCGACCACCGGCAGCGTCGCGTGCGGCGGCACGAAAGCCGGCAGCACGTGGTCCCGGCCGTGCCCGGGGCTGCCGTGGCGGTGCTGCCAGCGGTCGTCGGCCGGGAGGAGGGTGTGGAGGGCGGCGAGGAGGTCGTCGTCGCTGCCCGCGCCCGTTTCGATGACGGCGATTCCGGCGGTCGCGTGCGGGACGAAGACGTTGAGCAGGCCGTCACGACCGGCGGCCGCCTCCCGCAGGAAGGCCTCGCAGTCGCGGGTCAGGTCGACCACCCTCTCCGTGGAGCCGGTGGTGACGTTCAGGACTCGGGTGGTGAAGGCATCGGACATGACCCCATCCTGACCCCTGTGCCGGGTTTCACACGTGCGTCACGGCCCGACCGCCCCACACGGACGGGAAGATCCACGACCTGCCCACCGTTAGTAGAAATGTGAACAACACGCGCGAGGTCGAGGTAGTCGTCATAGGCGCCGGTCAGGCGGGTCTGTCCAGCGCCTATCACCTGCGCCGCACCGGTTTCGAGCCGGAGCGCGACTTCGTGGTCCTCGACCACTCCCCCGGCCCGGGCGGCGCCTGGCAGTTCCGCTGGCCCTCGCTGACATACGGCAAGGTCCACGGCATGCACTCCCTGCCCGGCATGGAGCTGACGGACGCCGACCCCGAGCGGCCCTCGTCCGAGGTGATCACCGAGTACTTCGCCACCTACGAGCGCACCTTCGACCTGCGCGTACGGCGGCCCGTCGATGTCCGTGCCGTGCGGGAGGGGGACGGCGGGCGGCTGCTCGTCGAGACCTCGGACGGCACCTGGTCGACCCGGGCGCTGATCAACGCCACCGGCACCTGGGACCGGCCGTTCTGGCCGCGCTATCGCGGCCAGGAGACCTTCCGGGGGCGCCAGTTGCACACCGCGCAGTATCCCGGGCCCGAGGCGTTCGCGGGCCGGCGCGTGGTCGTGGTGGGCGGGGGCGCCTCCGGCACGCAGCACCTGCTGGAGATCGCCCGGTACGCGGCCGCCACCACCTGGGTCACCCGGCGCCCGCCCGTCTACCACGAGGGCCCCTTCACCGAGGAGTACGGCCGGGCGGCCGTCGCGCTGGTGGAGGAGCGGGTGCGGCGGGGACTGCCGCCGCAGAGCGTCGTGACGGTGACCGGACTGCCTCTCAACGACACGATCCGGCAGGGCATCGAGGACGGCATCCTCGACCGGCGGCCCATGTTCGACCGGATCACCCCCGACGGCGTGGAGTGGAACGACGGGCGGCGCGTCGACGCCGACGTCATCCTCTGGGCCACCGGCTTCCGGGCGGCCATCGACCATCTCGCGCCGCTGCGGCTGCGCGAGCCCGGCGGCGGGATCCGTGTCGACGGCACCCGCGCGGTCGCCGATCCGCGCATCCATCTGGTCGGCTACGGCCCGTCGGCCAGCACCATCGGCGCCAACCGGGCCGGCCGGGCGGCCGTACGGGACATCAGGCGCCTGCTGGCCGCGGAGCCGGCCGAGCCGGTCGCCGCGTGAGCCACCGCCGGGTCACCTGGCCGGGCTGGCGCTCTTCTGGTTGGCGTTGAACTCGGCGACGTTGCGCTGGTGTTGGGCGAAGTCGGCGGTGAACCGGGTGTCGCCCGGCTTCACGGTGACGAAGTACAGCCAGTCCCCCGGCGGCGGGTTGATCGCGGCGCGCATCGCGTCCTCGCCCGGGTTGTCGATCGGCGTGGGCGGCAGACCCATGCGCTGGTACGAGTTGTAGGGGCTGTCGACGCGCGTGTCGTCGGCGCTGGTCCTGAGCGAGGCGCGGTTGAGGGCGTAGTTGACGGTGGAGTCCATCTGCAGCGGCATCCCGTGTTCCAGCCGGTTGAAGATGACCCGAGCCACCTTGCCCATGTCCGCCTTCGAGGCGGCCTCGGCCTGCACGATGCTCGCGATGGTGACCGCCTGGTACACGTTCATGGCGTTGCGCTGGGCGCCGGCCGCGACCGGGGCGCCGTTGAACTTCTTGTTCGCGGTGTCGACCATGTACGCCAGCAATGACTCGGGTGTCGCCTTCCTGCCGTTGCTCTCCAGCGGATACGTCGCCGGGAAGAGATAGCCCTCCGGGTTGCCGTCGGCGTCGTTCGGCAGCTTCAGGCCGGCCTTGGCGATCGACCTCCTCGTACTGCCCGCGGGCAGCGCCAGGGCCTTGTCGACGGCGTCGTAGACCTGCCCCGCGCGCCAGCCCTCCGGGATGACCAGGGACGTCGGCCTGGCGTGCTGCTCCCTCTCCAGGGTCAGCAGCGGCACCGCCACGGCGGTGCCGGCCACGACGGCTCCGGTCGCGATGAGGGCGAACCGGCCCCTGCGCGTCAGTCGAATCGCGCTCCGAGTGCTCCGTGGCGGAGTGTTCTGGTCCATGCGGGCACGGTAACCCGCATATCGTCACAAACCCGGCATATTTTCAGCTTGTCGGTTCCAGTTGGGCATCCCGGCGTACGAGGGCCGCGTACCGCCCGTCGTGCTCCAGGAGTTCCTCGTGGGTGCCCCGCTCGGCCACCCGCCCGGAGTCGAGGACCACGATCTGGTCGGCACCCCGGATGGTGGACAGGCGGTGGGCGATGGTGAGCGTGGTGCGGTTGGCCGACAGGGCGTCGATGGCGTCCTGGACGGCCGCCTCGGTACGCGTGTCCAGGGCGCTGGTCGCCTCGTCGAGGATGAGGACCGGCGGATCGCGCAGGATGGTGCGGGCGATGGCCAGGCGCTGCTTCTCCCCGCCGGAGAAGCGGTGGCCGCGCTCGCCGACGACCGTGTCGTAGCCGTCGGGCAGGGACGCGATGTGCTCGTGGATCTGGGCCGCCCGGGCCGCCGCCTCGAGTTCCGCGTCGGTGGCGTCCGGCTTGGCGAAGCGCAGGTTCTCGGCGACCGAGGCATGGAAGAGGTACGTCTCCTGGGAGACGACGCCGACCGCGCGGGCGAGGGTGTCGAAGTCGAGGTCGCGGACGTCTACGCCGTCGAGGGTGACACGGCCGCCGGTGACGTCGTAGAGGCGCGGGACGAGATAGCCGAGCGTCGACTTTCCGGCGCCGGTCGGACCGACGACGGCGAGGCTGCTGCCGGCCGGGACGGTGACGTCGATGCTGTCGAGGATGGGCCCGCCCTTGTCGTCGTAGCGGAACTCGACGTCCTCGAAGCGGACCTCGCCCTTGATCTGGTCGAGGTGCACCGGGTTCTCTCGCTCGGTGATGTCGATGGGCAGGTCGAGGTACTCGAAGATGCGCTGGAAGAGCGCGAGCGAGGTCTGGATCTGGACACCGGTCGCCAGCAGGCTCACGGCCGGGCGGAACAGGCCCTGCTGGAGCGAGACGAAGGCGACGATCGTGCCGATGGAGACCTTGGGGCCGCCGAGTTGCAGGGCCATGCCCGCGGTCCAGTAGATGATCGCCGGCATGGCGGCCATGACGATGGTGATGACGGCCATCCGCCAGCGCCCGGCCATGTTGGAGCGCACCTCGAGGTCGACCAGGCCCTCGGACTCCTCGGCGAAGGACTTGGTCAGCGAGTCGGAACGGCCCATGGTGCGGCCGAGCAGGATGCCGCTGACGGAGAGCGACTCGGTGACGGTCGCGGCCATCGCGGCCATCTGCTTCTGGCGCTGAGTGGTGATCTTCTTGCGTTCGTTGCCGACGCGGCGGCTGATCCACACGAACACCGGGAGCAGCAGGAGGGAGACGACGGTCAGCCGCCAGTCGAGGGCGATCATCGCGACGATGGTGGCGACCACGCTGGTCAGGTTGGAGACCAGGGAAGTGGCGGTGGAGGTGACGGTGGCCTGCATGCCTCCGATGTCGTTGGCTATGCGGGACTGGACCTCACCGGTGCGGGTGCGCGTGAAAAACGCCAGCGACATGCGCTGCAGACGGCCGTAGACCGCGGTGCGCAGGTCGTGCATGACGCGCTGGCCGACCGTGGTGGAGATCAGGGTCTGCAGCACACCGAAGACGCTGGTCAGGACCGCGCTGACGATCATGCCGAGCGCGAGCAGGCTGAGCAGGCCGGTGCGGCCCTGGGGGATGGCGACGTCCAGGGTCTCCTTGAGGAGGAAGGGCGTGGCCACGGACACCAGGGACGCGGCACCGACGAGCAGTCCGACGACCGCGAGGCGGCCGCGGTAGGGACGGAAGAGCTTCAGGATGCGGCGCACCTGCCGGGGCTGCTGCTTGGCGTCGGCCGGCGGTGTCCAGCTGGGTTGGCGATCGGGATGCAATGGACTCCTACGGGAGTGGGACGACGAAGACTGGCGGAGCTTAGCTCATTGTTACCTATACTCACAATGAATGTCCTCCTGATATTGTTCCCGTATGACCACGCCCGATCCAGACGGCCTGCTCGCCGAGCAGTTGCTGCGGTTCACCCGCCGTGTGCACCGCATCCAGAAGCGGCACATCGAGCAGTGCGGCCTGGGGGTCACCCCGGCCCAGTCCCGCCTGTTGCGCACCCTGGCGCACTACGGCTCACCCCCGCGCATGGCCGATCTCGCCGAGCGCCTGGAAGTGGTCCCGCGGGCCGTGACCTCCCTGGTCGACGGACTGGAGGCGAACGGCAAGGTGCGCCGGGTGCCGGATCCGACGAATCGCCGGGTGATCCGGATCGAACTCACGGACGAGGGCCGCAAGGCGCTGAGCGAGGTACGGGGCGCTCGGCGCGCGGCCGCGGCGGAGATTCTGGCGCCGTTGAGCGATGAGCAGCGGGAGCTGTTGGGGGGGTTGTTGGACACGTTGGTCGATGGAGGGACGGAACCGGGGGCGCGCTGCGGTTAGGGGCGGTGCGGTCCGTGGGCGGCTGCGGGTGCGTGGGGGTCGTTCGCGCAGTTCCCCGCGCCCCTTTGGGGCGGACC
>NZ_WVUG01000205.1 GCF_017614965.1 Streptomyces griseorubiginosus
CTCCCCGTCCCCGTCCCCGTCCCCGGAAGCCGAACCTGCCACTCCGCCGTGGCACGGTCGACTTCAGTGACCAGCAGGGCATGGCTGCGCTGATGGAACTCATCGGCGATGCCGAGATCCCCCCAGTGGAACAGACCGCGGCCGAGCCGTTCGTCGGGGTGACGACTGACGGGACGCCGGTCGATGGGCTGTTCACCCTTGAGGATCAGGGAGTGGACCCCACTGCTGCGGCGCAGGCGGCCCGCGGTTTCCTGGCGTCGTTAGGCTCCCAACAGCGTTCCGCTGCCGCGTTGCCACTCGACGCCGTCGAATGGCAGCTGTGGTCCAACGCCTTTCTGACCTTCCCCGAGCACGGATTGCAGCTGCACGAGATCAGCGACGTGCAGCGGGCCGCCGCGCTCGCAGTCATCGAGGCGTCGATCAGTGCGCCCGGCTATGAGCAGCTTCGTGCCGCGATGCGCTCCAACGCCTCGTTGGGAGAGGTTGTCGGCGCCTACCTGGACTCCCTGACCGAGTACTGCTACTGGTTCACGATCTTCGGTGAGCCGAGCCGGACGGCCCCGTGGGGATGGCAGCTGTTCGGACATCATATCGTCCTGCACTGCCTCTTCATCGGGAGCCAGATCGTGCTCACGCCGTCCTTTCTCGGCACCGAGTTCGAGGGTGACCTGCTCTTCGCCGAACACCAGCGGACGGCACTGGAGTTCATGGGCTCCCTGACCGGAGCCCAGCGTGACCGGGCAGTGCTCCACGGGTCGATGCTCGCGAAGGACCTGCCCCATGAGCTGGCAGGCATCGTGGACGGTCGTCATCGCGCCGGCGCCGGCCGGGACAACCTCGTACTGCCCCAGGTCGGTCTTCAAGGCTCGGACCTGACGGCCGGTCAGCGCGAACTGCTCATGGCTCTGGCCGACCCGTATCTGCTGAACCTGCCCGAGACCGCACGAGCGCACCGCCGGTCGCAGCTCGAGCGCCATGTGGACGACTCCTGTCTGAGCTGGATCGGTCCATGGCAGTTGGGGGAGGCCTTCTACTATCGCCTGCACAGTCCGGTCGTTCTGATCGAGTACGACAACCACCCCGGGATCTTCCTCGACAACGACGAGCCGGAACCGATTCACGTCCATACCATCGTGCGGACGCCCAACGGTGGTGATTACGGCAAAGACCTCCTCCGCAGGCACTACGCGCAGCACCACAGCTGAGCACGCGCTGTGGCTCTCCGCTCACTGACCGGTCCCCTGGGGTGGCATTGTTTGCTGAAGTCCGTATCCGCCGGTCCGGATCGTTCGGGCGGATCCGTGCGGTCAGCCGGTCGTTCTCCGCTTCCGGAAGGGACCGTACCCCCCTTGACCCCTCAGTGGACGAAGCCTAGCGTTCGAACCATATAGCGGTCCTGTGGTCTGTCATGCGGACCGTTCTTGCTCCCGCCCATTCGACGCAGAACGGGAGACGTGGATGGCCGACGACAACCTTCTCCTGCATGTTGCGGGGAAGCAGAACGTTGCGGATGGCGTGGTGCTGTTCACTCTCGCCAGCCTGGACGCGGCGGGTGAACTCCCGGGCTGGACCCCTGGTGCACACATCGATGTGCACCTCGCTGCGGGACTCGTCCGCCAGTACTCCCTGATCGGGGACGTGTCGGACCGTGCCCGGTACCGGTTCGCCGTCCGCCGAATAGGGAAGGGACGGGTCTCCTCCCGCCTCCACGACGTCGTCGGCGTGGGGGACGCGATCACCGTCTCGGCACCCCGCAACTCCTTTCCACTTGTCGAGGACCGGCGCCCGCTCGCCTTCG
This sequence comes from Streptomyces griseorubiginosus, assembly GCF_017614965.1. Lineage (GTDB taxonomy): Bacteria > Actinomycetota > Actinomycetes > Streptomycetales > Streptomycetaceae > Streptomyces > Streptomyces griseorubiginosus_B. The sequence goes on from NZ_WVUG01000205.1 coordinate 1,799, forward strand.
TGGCCGGTGGCATAGGCATCACCCCCTTCCTGCCCATGATTCAACGGGCGGCAGCCGAAGGGCGTGACTGGACGCTCCACTACGGAGGCCGCGATGTGTCTGCCATGCCGTTCGTGAGCGAGCTTGCCGACCACGGCGATCGTGTCTCGATCCATCCCGAGAACCAGTATGGGCCGCTGCCGCTCGAGGCGATCGTGGCGGACGCGTCGCGGAGGGACGCTCGGGTCTACTGCTGCGGACCCTCCGGCATGATCGACGAGGTCTCCCGGCTCGTGAAGGACCCATCTCTCCTCAGCGTCGAACGGTTCCGGCCGCCTGCCGAGACGGTCGGCGGCACCATCGAGGTCGACCTCGCCACCAGCGGTATCCGCCTGTCCGTGCCAGCGGATGAAACGATCCTCGAGGCGGTGGAGCGGGTCGGTGTGTTCGCGTTGTCCTCCTGCCGGACCGGGGTGTGCGGCACGTGCGAGACCCGGGTTCTGGACGGGGTTCCCGACCACCGCGACACCTTCCTCTCCTCAGCTGAACGGCAGGCAGGTGCCTCGATCCTGATCTGCGTCTCGCGTTCTCGAACGCCACGTCTCACTCTCGATCTGTGATCAAGGAGGATCCAGTGACCACGATTCGTACCGCCGAGCCGGCTTGGGTGTCCGAGCTCACCGTGCAGGACCTGGCCGGAGACGCCGACGCGATCGCGGCCCGCCTGCGGGCCGAGGCTCCGGTGGCATGGATCCCGAAAATCGGCGGATGGCTCGCCACGACCTACAGCGCCTGCAGGCGCGTCGCCCAGGACGACCGGACTTTCAGGGGCGGAACCAGTCAGGTACACGAGCGTGTGTACGGCACCCCACATGTGCTCGGCGCCGACGGCGACCTGCACAGCGACTTGCGCGAGGCCGTCGGGAGTCCGGTGGGAGCTCGGGCGGTACGGGACCTGGTCTCGCACAAAGTCGGACCGGCCGCCCACAGGTATCTCGAGTCGCTGCGCGGCAGGGACCGAGCGGAGCTGATGGCGGACTACTTCGAGCCGCTGAGCGTGCGCTCGGTCGCCGACGCGTACGGCTTCGACGTCGATGCGGACACCCTGCGGCGTTGGTTTCACGACCTCTCCGTCGGCACCCAGAACATGGCGGTCAACCCGGACGGCACGTTCGCCAACCCAGAGGGCTTCCGGGGCGCAGACACAGCTCGCGAGGAAATCACCGAGTACTTGCAGGACCTGGAACGACGCGAGGGCGCGAGCGACGGCAGTCCCATCCATCGAATGCTGAACAGTGGCCGGGCGGCGGGCGACCCGCGCACGCTGGACACGGTACTGCCGTCCGTGCTCATCGTGCTGATGGGCGGCCTCCAGGAACCCGGGCACGCCTGCGGTAGCACGCTGCTCGGGCTGGCCACGGATCCTGCCCAGATGGCGCGTGTGATGGCCGATCCGGCACTGCTCCCGCGGGCGATCACCGAGGGGATGCGGTGGCTCAGCCCGCTCTACGGCGGAGCATCGCGGGTCTGCGTTGAGGATGTCGAGATCGACGGCGCACGGATCCGCCGCGGAGACACCGTATGGATGGCCTATGGTTCCGCGAACCGGGATCCCGCCGAGTTCACCGAGCCGGACCGCTACGATCTGGATCGGCCCGCCCACGCGCACCTGGCCTTCGGCCTCGGGAGGCACGCGTGCGCGGGCAGTGCCCTCGCGCCGCAGATCGTCCGAGTCGCCCTCCAGGAGCTGTTCGCGGCGTTCCCGGACCTCCGACTCGATGAGACCCGCCCGCCCAGGATCGAGGGCTGGTTCTTCCGCGGGGCCCCCGAGATCCACGTCCGGCTTAGCTGAGGCGGGTGCCAGAACCGGCGCGATGGGACCTTCGGTCGCCGGAGGCGCTGGAGGTGATCGCGTCGGCTCGGGTGCCGGGGAAGGAGGTTGCTGAGGGTGGAGACCTTGATCGGGCGGATCACCGAGCGGCATTGACCGGCGTCCTGGTCCCGGCCGTGGACGCACAGTCATGCCCCACCGCCTTGTGCTGTGCGCAGGGCCCCGTCGCGGTGTGTGTGCTGTCCAGTGGCACACACGCTAGGGCGGAAGGCACGACAGAGGCGACTGTGGCCTCGTGCTTGCTGCTACCGCCATCTCCCAGAACGCCACCGACCCGCTGTCGGGGCTGGAACTCCGCGACGTCCCGAAGCCGACCCCACGCCCGGGCTGGTCACTCGTCCGCGTCGTGGCCTCGTCCCTGAACATGCACGACCTGTGGACGCTGCGCGGCGTGGGACACCCCGCGGACCGGCTCCCGATCATCCTGGGGTGCGATGCCGCCGGATACGACGAGGACGGCAACGAGGTCATCGTCCACCCCGTGCTGGGGGACCCGGACGCCGGGCGCGGCGACGAGACACTGGACCCGAACCGGGCGCTGCTGTCCGAGCAACACGACGGGGCCTTCGCCGAGTACCTGACCGTGCCCACCCGCAACCTGGTCCCCAAGCCCGAGTGGTTGTCCTTCGACGAGGCCGCCTGCCTGCCCGTCGCCTGGACCACGGCCTACCGCATGCTGTTCACCCAGGCGGGGATCACCGCCGGTGACCGCGTGCTGGTGCAGGGCGCCGGCGGGGGCGTCGCATCTGCCGCGATCAAGCTCGCCGTGGCCGCCGGGGCCGTCGTCTACGCCACCAGCCGCAGCGAGGACAAGCAGGCGGAGGCCGAGAACTGGGGTGCCCGGTCGGCACTGTTCACCGGCGAACGTCTGCCCGAGAAGGTCGACGTCGTGATCGAGACGGTCGGCGAGGCGACCTGGTCGCACTCGCTGAAGTCGCTCCGCCCCGGCGGCACGATCGTGATCGCCGGTGCGACGAGCGGCACGAACCCGCCCGCCGACCTGGGCCGCATCTTCTATCTGCAGCAGCGCATCCTCGGCTCCACCGGCTGCACCCGCGCCGAACTGGTCGCGATGCTACGGATGATGGAGGCCACCGGCGTCCGTCCCGTGATCGACCGGGTGCTCCCGCTCGAGGACATCCACAAAGGCTTCCAGCTGATGATCGACGGCGGCCTCACCGGCAAGGTCGTCATCCACCCGCCGGCCCCCCACCAGTAAGAAAGGGTCACCATGACCGCAGCAGCCGTCGGGCTGTCCCACTCGCCTCTCATCGGCAAGAACGACCCCGCCCCCGGCGTCCTGGCCCGGGTGGACCAGGCCGTGGGCACGGCCAGGGACTTCATCCGCGACTTCGACCCCGAGCTCGTGGTGTTGTACGCGCCGGACCACTACAACGGCTTCTTCTACAAGGAGATGCCCCCCTTCTGCCTCGCCACCGAGGCTCACGCGGTGGGTGACTTCGGCTCCGCGGCCGGTCCGCTGTCGGTCGACACCGACGCCGCGAAGGCGCTGGCCCAGGGTGTGCTCGACCGCGGTGTGGACCTCACCGTCTCCGCCCGGATGACCGTGGACCACGGATTCGCGCAGCCCCTCGAAGTGCTCTTCGGCGGCATCGACCGCGTGCCGGTGGTCCCAGTCTTCGTCAACGGCGTGGCGACCCCGCTCGGGCCTGTGAGCCGCATCCGGGCACTGGGAACGGCCGTCGGAGAGGCCGCCGCGGAACTCGACAAGCGGGTCCTCTTCCTCGCCTCCGGCGGCCTCTCGCACGATCCGCCGGTACCCGTGCTGGAGGGCGCGCCGCCGCGGGTCGCCGACGCGCTCATCGAAGGGCACCCGCCGACACCCGAACAGCGGGCCAAGGGCGAGGAGCGGGTCATCCGGTCAGGCCGCGAGTACGCCGCCGGATCAGCCGACATGATCCCGATCAACCCGGGGTGGGACAACCGGCTCCTGGACCACCTGGAGAAGGGTGAGCTGACGGAGTTCGACTCCTGGACCGTGGAGGGGATGGCCCAGGAGGGCGGGGGCTCCGCTCACGAGGTCCGCACCTGGATCGCCGCGTACGCCTCCCTGGCCGCGGCTTCGGGGGCGTACGAGATGACCTCCCGCTTCTACGAGGCGATCCCCGCCTGGATCGCCGGGTTCGCCGTGACCACCGCGAAGGGGCGGTGAACCGCCATGACAGTTGACTCGAAAGCGGTCGCGCAGGCGGCCGAACGGCTGGCGGAAGCCGTGGAGCTGGGCCGGACCGTCGCCCCGGTGCGTGACCTGCTCGGCACCCAGGACATCGACGCCGCCTACGCCGTCCAGCAGGAACTGATCCGACGCAGGCTGAGTGCGGGCGCGGTGGTGGTGGGCCGGAAGATAGGCCTGACCTCTCCCGCAGTGCAACGCCAACTGGGTGTTGACCAGCCGGACTTCGGCGTGCTGTTCGCCGACATGGACGTATCGGTCGAGCCGGAGGTGCCTTCCGGGCGGCTGCTCCAGCCCAAGGCCGAGGCGGAGATCGCCTTCGTCCTCAAGGCCGATCTGGCCGACGGCGACCTCGGCCCCCATCAGGTGAGAGACGCGGTCGACTACGCGGTGGCCGCGCTGGAGATCGTCGACAGCCGCATCGCCGACTGGGACATCTCCCTCGCCGACACGGTCGCGGACAACGCCTCCAGCGGACTCTTCGTCCTGGCCGAACACCGGCTCAGGCTAGACGAGTTCGAGCCGCGGGAGACCACCATGCGGATGTACGCCGACGACGTCCTTGTCTCCGAGGGCTCCGGCGCCGCCTGCCTCGGCGACCCGCTCAACGCCCTGGCCTGGCTGGCCCGCACGGCGCGCGAGTTCGGTGAGCCGCTGCGCGCAGGACAGGTCGTCCTCTCCGGCGCGCTGGGCCCGATGGTCCCGGCTCCACCCGGGACCCGGATCCGGGCTGAGATCAGCTCGCTCGGAGAGGTCACCGCCGCATTCTCCGAGAAGAGGGACGCATGACCCCCCGTAAGACCAAGGTCGCCATCATCGGCTCCGGCAACATCGGCACGGACCTGATGATCAAGATCCTGCGCCTGTCGGACACTCTCGAGGTCGCCGCCATGGTCGGCATCGATCCCGACTCCGACGGCCTCGCGCGCGCCGCCCGGCTCAAGGTGCCCACGACACATGACGGCGTCGAGGGCCTGATAGCGATGGAGCACTTCGACGAGATCGAGGTCATATTCGACGCGACCTCGGCGAAGGCGCACATCGCGAACGCCCACAGGCTCGCGCCGTACGGCAAGAAGCTCATCGACCTCACGCCGGCCGCCATCGGCCCGTTCGTCGTCCCTCCGGTCAACCTGGACGACCACCTCGACGCGGGCGTGGACAACGTCAACATGGTCACCTGCGGCGGACAGGCCACCATCCCCATGGTCGCGGCCGTCTCCGCCGTCACCGACGTGCACTACGCGGAGATCGTGGCCTCCATCGCCTCCAAGTCGGCCGGACCTGGCACCCGCGCCAACATCGACGAGTTCACCGAGACCACCTTCCACGCCATCGAGACCGTCGGAGGCGCGGCACGCGGCAAGGCGGTCATCATCCTCAACCCGGCGGAACCGCCGCTGATCATGCGGGACACGGTGTTCTGCCTCATCGGCGACGCCGACGAGGACGCGATCCGCACCTCCGTCAAGGAGATGGCCGAACAGGTCGCCCAGTACGTGCCCGGCTACCGGCTGAAGCAGGAGGTGCAGTTCACTCCCGTGGAGGCGTTCGAACCGGTGCACACCCTGCTGCCGCAGGGGGCCGGCCCGGTCACCACCAAGGTGTCGGTCTTCCTCGAAGTCGAAGGCGCCGCCCACTACCTGCCGGCCTACGCCGGAAACCTCGACATCATGACGTCGGCCGCCCTTCGCGTCGCCGAATCGATCGCGGAGGCTCAGCGATGAACCGCAGGCTCTACATCCAGGACGTCACTCTGCGGGACGGCATGCACGCCATCCGGCACCGCATCGACCCCGCCGAGGTGGGCCGTATCGCGTCCGCCCTCGACGCTGCCGGTGTCGACGCCATCGAGGTGGCCCACGGCGACGGCCTGGCGGGCGGTTCGCTCAACTACGGCCCGGGCAGCCACACCGACTGGGAGTGGATCGAGGCCGCGGCGGACGCGATCGACAGCGCCGTCCTCACCACGCTCCTCCTGCCGGGTATCGGCACCATCGCCGAACTGGAGCGAGCCCACGCCCTCGGCGTGCGCTCGGTCCGGGTCGCCACCCACTGCACCGAGGCCGACATCTCCGCCCAGCACATCACCAAGGCGCGCGAGCTGGGCATGGATGTGTCCGGCTTCCTGATGATGAGTCACATGGCCCCCGCCGCCGAACTCGCCGCGCAGGCCAAACTCATGGAGTCCTACGGTGCCCAGTGCGTCTACGTCACCGACTCCGGCGGCCGCCTCACCCTGGACGGGGTACGGGAGCGGGTCCGCGCCTACCGGGACGTACTCGACAACACCACCGAGATCGGCATCCACGCGCACGAGAACCTCTCCCTGTCGGTGGCCAACAGCGTCGTCGCTGTCGAGGAGGGCGTGACCCGGGTCGACGCTTCCCTCGCCGGACAGGGTGCCGGGGCCGGCAACTGCCCCATAGAAGCCTTCATCGCAGTGGCCAACCTTCAGGACTGGAAGCACGGCTGCGACCTCTTCGCCCTCCAGGACGCCGCCGACGACCTGGTCCGCCCCCTGCGTGATCGCCCGGTTCAGGTCGACCGCGAGACCCTCACCCTCGGCTACGGCGGTGTCTACTCCTCCTTCCTGCGTCACGCCGAGAACGCCGCCGAGCGCTACGGCGTGGATCCCCGCACGCTGCTGTTGGAGGTCGGCCGGCGCGGCCTCGTCGGCGGCCAGGAGGACATGATCGTGGACATCGCGCTCGACCTCCTCGCTGCCCGGGCCACGCGCAGCGCCTGACGCGGAAGGCGGGTCCTGGAGCTAACCCTCTGACGGACGTCAAGCGGATCTGACCTGTACGGGAAGGGACGGATGAATCAATGAAGATCACCGACCTCCGCATCCTGCGGCACCAGCAGCCCAACCCGTCGGACGTGGGGCCGCCGGTGCTGCCGCTGGACCTCATGACCATCTCCACCGACGAGGGCATCGAGGGCCACACGTTCGTCGGGGCGCCCGGTGAGGACATCGCCGAACTCCTCGTCCGGCAGGTCAAGCCCGCGCTGCTGGGGCAGGACGCGCTGGACATCGGCCGGATCTGGGCGATGACAGGCCGCCGGGGACTGCCGGCCACGGCGCAGGGAGCTGTCGACGTGGCACTCTGGGACATCGCTGCCAAGGCCGCGGGACTCCCCCTGCACCGCCTGCTCGGGACCGTGAAGCACCGGGCACCGGTGTACACGTCCAGTTGGATGCACCATGCCGCCGAGACGTACGTGGAGGAGGCTCTCGCTTACCAGGAGGCGGGTCTGCGCGGTCACAAGCTGCACCCGCTGACGCAACTGCGGGCCTTCACAGGCGCGGAGGTACCGGTGACCGCCGACATCGACCTGTGCGAGCGGGTCCGGGCGGCGGTGGGTGTGGACTTCCCCCTCTTCATGGATCCAGCATTCGCCTACACATACGGCGAGGCCGTCCGTGTCGGGCAGGCGATCCAGGATCTGGGTTACGAGTGGTACGAGGACCCACTGCCTGCGGACGACCTCTACGGCTACGTCCGGCTCAAACAGCAGCTGAGCATTCCGGTCATGGCCACCGAGGTGACCGGGGGTGGGCTCACCGCACTCGCTCCGTGGGTAGTGGAGCGGGCGACCGACTTCCTCCGCGGCGATGTCGTACTCAAGGGCGGCATCACCGGGATGCTCAAGATCGCCCACCTCGCGGAGGCCTTCCATCTGCCCTGCGAGATCCACGACGCGTATCACTCACTCAACAATCTGGCCAGCCTGCACCTGATCCTGGCGCTGCCCAACTGCGAGTGGTTCGAGGTCCTGGTACCGCACTCTCCGGGCAGCTACGACCTCGACCACCTCAGCTACGGGCTGGCCGAGCCGGTGCCGATCGACAAAGACGGCTACGCGAGCGCTCCTGACCGGCCCGGGCTGGGTATCGAACCAGACTGGGACCTGCTGCGCTCCGGTGCCGTGGACGAGCTGGGATGACCGGACGTGGGCCGATCGTGCCAGTCGTAGCCGACGTGGGCGGCCGTCCGTCCGGCGCAGGGCGGCCGGACGGAGGAATCAGTCCGGCCGCCCTGCTCCCGACGTGCTCAGTGGAACTCGACGGGGACGTACAGGTCGTAGCGGCGGTCGGTGGGGGCGGTCAGGTCGGTGAGGGTGACGATGGCGCACTGGACGTTCTCGCCGCAGATCTCACCGGGGACGATCTCCGGCTTCAGGTGCTGCAGAGTGACAAGGAAGGAGCCCCCGGGCTTGTAGGGCAGGGTGATGCCTGGGGTGCCCGTGTCCGAGTCGGTGATCCGACGGGAGGAGCCGTCCGTGGGCCGTTTGCCGCCGGGGCACGGCCCAGGCATGTGGGTGTAGGTCGCCGGATCGCCCGGGGTGACCGTCGGCGGTATGACACAGAAACCGACGTAGATGCCCTGCCCCCGGTTGTAGCCGGTGCCCGCCACGACAGCGGTGGCATCGCCGTCGGCCGGGAGGACACGCGTGGCGGCGAGGAGGGGGGTGTAGGTGACGCCGTCGGCGTGGATCGTCCGGTGGTCGGTGCCTATCGCTGCCGCCGGGTGCGGCGGGTTGTCGGGAAAGGGGGAGGCGGTCGCTGGGGCGGTGCTCCCCAGAGAGAGTGCGGTGCCGCCGATGAGGGCGGCGGCACCGGCGATGGTCCTGAGTAGCCGAGACTTGGTGGGGGGAGTCATGGGGGATTCGGCCTTTCAGACAACTGTCGGATGGCTGAGTACGGTTAGGCCGACGACGTGACGCCAGGTCACCTATCGGCCTGTGCGACGGACAGGTTGCGATCATTCAAAGGGCCGGCCCGCAGCTTGCCGGCCGGGAAATAAATGCAGTTACAAATGTGACGTCGGCCTGTGTCTCGAACTGTGTGCCGTTCCACCACGTTTCCGAGTCGAGGATGCCCCGGGAGTTCGGTTGCCGCGGCAGACGGAGCGCTCGTGATGAGAGCGATACAGACACGCCGAGTGGTCTTCCTGGATGCTATAGGCCAGATATTCATCTCTGGAACCGTAGATCGAAGCGGCGCACCGAACTGAGCAGCCACATCATGAGTCACCCTCGGCAAAAGCGTAAGAAGGCACTTTCATGTCAGTCACGCACACCGGTGTGCGTGTGAAGGCCGCGCGCATTGAGGTCGGTTATGGGCAAGGGTCGTCGCTCCAATTGTGTGAAGAATAAGTGCAGTTACTAAAATTCAAACTTGATTCGCTTCTCACTGGAGCCTCATCAGTAACAGGATGGCTGCCGTCTCACGGGGAAACACGACCACTTGGGAAGGCACCACGTTGTCCCAGCAACACCCGCGCCGACGGCGTCGCGTCGGCCGGAGAGTCGCCGCACTGCTCGCACCGGCCCTCGTCGGTGGCCTGCTCGTCGCCTCCGGCGCCGCATCGGCCCGACCAGCCGCCACCGCCGGAACGCCGTACACCTCCGGCACCTACTTCGTCCAACTCGCCGGCCAGCCCCTCGCCGCCTACTCCAAGACTGCGGCCAAAGCCGGCACCCGGCTCAACACGCGTACCGAGACCGCCCGCGACTACATCGACCACCTGACGCGGAAGCGGGACAAAGTGCTGGACGCCGTGGCTGGCGTCAGGCCCCTCCACAACTACGACCTCCTGTTGAACGGCTTCGCCGCGAAACTGACTGCCGCTCAGGCCGATGAGTTGGCCCGCACTCCCGGCGTCGTCGCGCTGACCCGCAACACGGTGCGTCATCCGGTGGACGAGCCCATGGCCACCAGCGGCTCGGCGAACACCATGGCCACGACCGCCGTAAGCGGTGCGAAAACCGCGGCCTCGGCCGCCTCGGGCACCCTCCCCGCCCCTGACACCGCCAAGTTCCTGGGCCTGAAGAAACCCGGCGGCCTCTACTCCAAGATCCCCGGCGGACAGAAGAACGCCGGTGCCGGCATGATCCTCGGTGACGTCGACAGCGGCATCTATCCCGGCAACCCGTCGCTCAAGCCCTTCCGGGGGACCCCGCCCGGTCAAGCCCTCGTCGACAAGAAGTGGAAGGGCAGCTGCGACCCCGGCGACGATCCCGGCCACAAGGTCATCTGCAACAACAAGCTCATCGGCGCCCAGTACTTCAACAAGGCCGTCAGGAACGTCGGCGGGGACGACCAGCCGTCCGCGTGGGGGAAGCTCGGCCACGGCACGCACACCGCGACCATCGCGGCAGGCGACGCCGACGTGCCCGCCGCCGTGACCAACACCGGCATAGCCCACACCCGGATCTCCGGGATCGCCCCCGCCGCCCGGGTGGCCGCCTACCGGGTCTGCTGGTCCACCGGCTGCTGGGATGTGGACATCATCGCGGCCCTGGAGAAGGCCGTGGCCGATGGCGTCGACGTCATCAACTACTCCCTCGGCGACTCCGAGTTGGACCCCGCCAACACGCCCTTGTTCCTGGCCATGGCCAACGCGGCCAAGGCGGGTGTCTTCATATCCGTCTCGGCGGGCAACGGAGGCCCCAGCACCGCCATCAACGGCGTCCCCTGGGTGACCACAGTGGCCGCCTCCACCCACGACCTCGCCTACCGCGGCACCGTCAGCCTCGGCAACGGGCGGAAGTACACCGGGGTCAGTGTCAACGGAACCCGAGTCCCGTCCGCTCCACTCGTCGACGCGGCGAAGGCCGCCGGAGGTGTGGATCCAGCCGATGCGGCCCTGTGCAACCCGGGCACCCTCGACCCGGCCAAGGTCAAGGGCACGATCGTGCTCTGCGCCGACGGCGACGGTTCCATAGGCGACCCGAGCGCCCGGGTGAAGGCCGCGGGCGGCGTCGGCATGGTTCTGTACAACCCCAAGACCACCGACAACGAGTTCGCCGAGCCCTTCACCGTGCCGACCGTGAACCTCGACAAGGCGTCCGGCCAAGCCGTCAAGGCCTACGCCGACAGCGGCGGCACCGCCGAGCTCGGCGCGGCCTTCACCGAACGGCAGCAGACCCGGGTGGCCGGGTTCTCCTCCGGCGGCCCGGACTACAACAGCAAGGGCGACACGCTCAAGCCCGACATCACCGCCCCCGGCGTCGATGTCGTCGCGGGCGACAACCCAGAACGCGGCGTCCCGGGTGACCAGAACATCAGGACCGGCACGTCCATGTCCGCGCCGCACGTCGCGGGGCTGGCCCTGCTGCTTCGTCAGCTGCACCCCGACTGGTCCCCCATGGAGGTCAAGTCGGCGCTGATGACCACCGGGACCACCAAGGACAACGATGGCAAGCCCATCCAGCGCTTCGGCGGCACCACCGCCACCCCGCTCGACTTCGGCGCCGGACACGTCGTCCCGAACATCGCGGCCGACCCCGGCCTGGTATACGACTCCAAGTTCGGGGACTGGATGGCCTACTTGTGCGCCATCGGCCAGCCGCCGGTGACGACCGCCGGCAGCGACCCATGCGCGACCGTAAGGAAGACCGACCCGAGCGACCTCAACTCCCCGTCCATTGCGGTCGGCGACCTCGCCGGCCAGCAGACCGTCACCCGCACCGTGACCAACGTCGCCCGCACCACCGGCAGTTACACCCCCAGCCTCCACACCCCGCCCGGCTACAAGGCGACCGTCTCGCCGGGGAAGCTGGTCGTGGCACCGGGCGCGTCGGCGTCGTACCGGGTCACCTTCACCCGCACCCACGCCGCCTACGGCGACTGGAAGTTCGGCGACATCACCTGGAGCGACGGACACCACAAGGTCCGCAGCCCCATCGCCCTGCGCAGTGCGCCGATCGCCGCGCCGGACGAGGTCGCCCGCCACGGCGCGACCTCGGTGACCCTCACCGCACGGGCCGGCTGGAACGGCACCCTCTCCGCCACCGTCAACGGCTTGTACGCCGGTACGACCAAGACGGGAACGCTGACCGGCGCAGAGCCCGACTTCGACCCGTCGCATCTGACGGCCGCCACGGTCAAGACCGAGCTCACGGTCCCCGAAGGCACCGACTTCGCCCGCGTCGCCATCACGTCCGCCGACCAGATCGCGGGCAGCGATCTGGACCTCTGGGTGTACGACAAGGACGGCAACCTTCTCTGGGAGCCCATCGCCGGCAACGATGAGCACATCGACCTGAAGCCGGGCACATACGAGGTGTACGTCAACCAGGTCGTGCTTCCGCGGGGCCTCAGCAGCCAGAAGTACACCCTGCACACTTGGCTGATCGGGAAGGACACCAAGCCCAACAGGCCAGCAACCGTCACGCCGGCCGAGCAGCGGGTGACCATGGGCGAAACAGCCAAGACCACTGTCTCCTGGAGGAACCTCCAGGTGGGGCAGATCTACCTCGCCCGGATCGAATACAGCAACGGCACGGACACCGTTGGCACGACAATCCTGGCGGTCACCCCGTAACGCCCGGTTCTCTCAGCAACCATGTGGGCCCCACCGCCCGCGGGGGGCCGGCACCCGGGGACCCCGTTGCGCGCACCAAGGAACTACCGCCGGCGACGGTGGGCCCGATGCTGTGCGCTGCCCCGATCGCCAAGGCCGGGATGTTGCGAAGAATTCCGACGAGGTACGGCTCGCGCAAGGCGTGCGCCACCTCGCGCTGTGTCCTTCCAGAACCGACTGCCCATGCTTGAGTGTCGGACGGCGCTTCCCTCGCAGCGCGCCCGGTAGGCGCAGGCTGCGTTCGAGCCCGACCACGGCACTGCGGCACAACAACCTCGATCCCCACGTCACCTGACAGCCTTCCTGGAGAGCGCTTCGATTCGATGGCCGAAGACCAGCGCATCGCCGACTCGACCACTTCCAGGACGGCTTGTACCCGGCGCGGTGCCATCGCCGCGCCGAGACGGACGTGGAGGGGGACTGCTTCAGCGCATCGCGCTGAACACAACGGCCGCTGCCAGCCCGCCGAGCAGGGCGCCGACAACGGTTTGAGCGGGGGTGTGATCGCGGAGGGCGACACGAGACCAGCCAATGGCGGCGATGCCGAGCAGCAACGGCGCCATGCTCATGCCGTAGGCGAGCAACAAGATCACGACAACCCCGCTCGCGACGGCCGTGTGCACCGAGACCTTCCACCATACGGTCACGACCATGGTCACGATGAGGCCGACGAGCATGGCGACGACCAGCGCGAACACCTCGCGGGGCGCCTTGAAGCCAACAAGCAGCGAGATGCCGACAAGAACCGACGTCATCGTGGCCAGGAGGGGGATGGCGCGCTGCTCACGGACCCGTACGTGCTTGTCGGTCCAACTGCCGCGCTTCACGCCAATAATGATGACGGCGAAGGGGATGCCTCCGCAGAACAAGGCCGCCAGCACCCCCCACCCGAGCCCCGTGACACTGCTTGTGCTGTGCCAGCCGATGATCAGAAGTATCGCGATGACGAGGTTGGCCGGTGCGAGGGTGTCGGTGATGAGGCGGGCCGTGCGGGACAGGGTCACTGCGTCGTCTCCAGTATTCGGGCATCGTCGAGCTTGGCGGCGAAGGCGCGGGTGAGATCGGAGGCGTAGGCCGCGGCGAGTTGCTTGAGAGCAAGGATCTCGCTGAGCAGGTCTCGTCCGCCGCTCGCAGGCGGGAGGGCCTCTCCGGACAGGGGCTTGTTGTGCTGAGCTGACACCACGCGAACTGGCCTTCCGGATCCACCGGCGCTTCGGGCACGAACTGCCTCTGGCCGAGCGACTCGCCAACCTGGACGACGACTACGACGTCCTCGAATACGGCGACAGAACGCCGGCACAGGTCGACGCCGAGGTCACGGCCGAAGCTCTTCGCCTTGCACAGCACCCTCGCGTTCCAACCGAACCAGCGGATCCACCGACCTGAAGCAGACCGGTGGACCTGCAGGTTCAGATTGAAGGACCTTCGGTTTCCTTGGAGGGAGTCCGGTCAGGTACCGGGTCATCGCGTGCTGCTCTTCTCGAACGCCGCCGACGGCCGAGCCGTCGCCACGCTCCGGCTGCCTCCGGCGGGCTGACGCCACAGACTGCGCACGGCGAACAGGGCCCTGGGGCGCCCGGACGGAATGCACCAACCCACGCACTGACCCCACGCGACCGACGCCCCTGACGCCCGGCCCACGAACACGCGATGCTGTCCAGAACGAATCGAAGGGGAGGGGGCGCCTTGGGCAG
>NZ_WVUG01000206.1 GCF_017614965.1 Streptomyces griseorubiginosus
ACCCCGCACCCCTCCGACCCCCCACCGACGACTCCGTCCTGCTGCGCCTGGAGCACGTATCGGTCTCCTACGGCGGCCTCCGGGCCCTGGAGGACGCCTCACTGACCCTGCGGCAGAACGAGATCCTGGCGGTCATCGGCCCCAACGGGGCAGGAAAGACGACCCTGTTGAACGCCCTGTCGGGACTCACCGGCAACGGCCGGGTGAGCGGAACCGCCGACTTCGCCGGCCGGCCCCTGCTGCGGACCAGGGCGACCGCGCGCCGGCGGCTGGGCATCGGGCGTACGTTCCAGCACGCGGAGGTCTTCTCCGAACTCACCGTCGCCGAGAACGTGTTGTGCACCCGTCGCCGGATCACCGCCCGGGACCGGGCCGACGTGGCGAGGCTGCTGCACTCCGTGGGCCTCGCGGAGGTGGCCGACCGACGCCCCGGGGAGCTGCCGTTCGGCCTGCAGAAGCGCCTCGACCTCGCCCGCGCGATGGCCGAGGACCCGAAACTGCTGGTGCTGGACGAGCCGTTCGGCGGCCTCGACGCGAGTGAACGCGCCCTGCTCGCCGGGCACATCAGGCGGCTGCACGCCGACGGCACCGCCGTGGTGGTCATCGACCACGTCCTCGACGACCTCTTCTCCGTCGCCCACCGGGTCCTCGCCTTCGACTTCGGCCGCACCATCGGCGAGGGAACCCCGGACACCGTGCTGCGGGACCCGAAGGTGCGCTCCTCGTACCTGGGAACGGTCGACGGCAGGACCCGGCCGCCCGAGCACACCGGCGAACGCAGCATGATCCGCCTGCACGGCATCGGCCACACCTACGGCGGCGTGGTCGCCCTGCGCGACGTCGACCTCGACGTCCGCCAGGGCGTCGTGCTCGGCGTCGCCGGAGCCAACGGCGCGGGCAAGAGCACCCTGGCCGGCGTCCTGCACGGCTCCCTCACACCCGCGCACGGGGTCAGGGAGGCGGGCGCGGGCGTCCGCACCAGCCTGGCGCCCGAGGGGCGGGCCCTGTTCAAGACGCTGTCCCTGCGCGAGAACCTCGAAGTCGCAGCGTACGCGGGCGGTGTCACCGGCGCGCGGCTGCGCGAGCGGCTGGAGGAGACCGTCGAGTGGCTGCCGGTGCGGCTGCGCGACCGGATGTCCGCGCCGGCCGGCGGGCTGTCCGGCGGCGAGCAGCAGATGCTCGCCATCGCCCGGGCCCTGATCGTCGGACCGGACGTCCTGATCGTGGACGAACCGGCGCTCGGGCTCGCCCCGGCGCTGGTCGACGAGGTCTACGACCGGCTGGCGGGCCTGGCCCGGGAGGGTCTGACCGTCGTCCTGCTCGAGCAACTGCTCAGCCGGGCCATGTCCGTGTGCCACGAGGTGGCCGTGCTGCACGAGGGCGTCGTCGCCGCCCACGGCCGGCCGGGCGATCCCGCGTTCGCGGCACAGGCGGAGGCGGCGTACTTCGGCGGCGGCCTGGAGGCCGCCCCGAACGCGGCGGCTCCCGCCCGGACCTCACGAGTGAACTGATTCCTGTAGCGATACGAGGTGGACCATGTTCCGGACCGTAAGAAGACTCCGCCGCGCCGCGGGAACGGCGGCCGTCCTGACCGCGGTGGCGCTGACCGCCAACGCCTGCGCCGGCCAGGACTCCGCGGGAGCCGCCGCGAGCTCCTCCGAGATACACATCGGCGCGTGGCTGCCGCTGACCGGCTCCACCGCCGCGTACGGCGTGCCCGAGAAGGCGGGAGCCGACGCCTACTTCAAGATGCTCAACGCCCAAGGAGGCGTCAACGGACGCAAGATCCGGTGGACCGTCGAGGACAACGCGGCCGACCCGCAGCAGACCGTGCAGATCGCCCGTGAACTGATCGGCCAGGACAAGGTGGTGGCCATCGTCAACGCGAACGGCACCTCCCAGGCCGAGGCGGCCTTCCCGTTCGTCCTCAACCAGTCCAGGGTCCCGATCCTGAACGAGGTCGGCGGCGCCGAGAACTGGTACAAGCCGCCGCGCCCCGGCCTGTTCGGCACGCAGACCCTCTACGAGGACCAGGCCGCGGCGGTCGCCGCGTGGGCCGTGCAGGACGGCGCGAAGAAGATCCTCGTCGTGCACAGCGACCCGGCCGCGTTCGTCAACGTCGCCAAGCAGGTGGAGCCCGTCGCGAAGAAGGTGGATCCCTCGGTCGAGGTCGACCGGCTGCCGGTCAAGTACCAGACCACCGACTACACGCCGGTCATCAGCAAGGTGAAGGCGGCGAAACCCCAGGCGGTGATCCTGATCCTCACCTCGCCGGAGGCGGCGGCCTTCGTCAAGGAGGCCAAGCTGCAGGGGCTCTCCCTGCCCACCTACGCCTACGCGCCGGTCGCCGCCGAGTCGACGATCTCGCTGGCCAAGGACGCCGCCGAGGGCCTCAAGGCGGTGCAGCTGGTGAAGGCGCCGTCGGATCCCGACCCGTCGGTCAAGGAGTTCCGTACCGCGATGGCGAAGTACGAGCCCGGTCAGGACGCCGGGTTCCTCGCCCTGTGGGGCTGGAGCAACGCGAAGGTGTTCGCCCAGATCGCGAAGACCGTCAAGGGGCCGGTCACCTCCCAGGCCCTCATCGCCGCGTACCAGAAGGCGTCCTCGGTGGACCCCGGGGTGTCGCCGGTGATGAAGTTCGGCGCCGACGACCATCTCGGCACCCGCAGCGTGCAGCGCGTGGTCGTCAAGAACGGCGTCTGGACCTCCGTCGGCTCCTTCTACACCCCTCCCACCCGCGACTGAGCACGCCGGCCGCCCCGAACGCCGTGTCCCTGACGGGGACACGGCGTTCCCTTCCGTCCGCCGTACGCCCACCGCATCAGTACCGCGCCACCGGTCCCCATGTTCTTCGCCCACGACGTCGGGCTGGTCCGACAGGCCTGAGCTCGTCCCGCTTCGGGGCGGCAGTCAGTCCTGCAGGAGGGGCTGTCGCGGTGAGCCGGTCCGCCTCGGCCGGTCGGTCAGCAGCGGAAGGACGACCCGGAAGGTGGCGCCCCGGCCGGGGATCGAGTCGACCTCGACGTGGCCCGCGTGGGCGCTCACCAGGGAGTGCACGATGGACAGGCCGAGACCTGCGCCCCCCGTGGCGCGGTTGCGGGAGGCGTCGGCGCGGTAGAAGCGCTCGAAGATGCGGCCGCTGGTGCCGGGGGCGAGGCCCGGGCCCTGGTCGGCGACCTCCAGGACGGCGTGGTCGCCGACGGTGCCCACACCGATGCGGATGGCCGTGCCGGGCGGTGTATGGGTGACGGCGTTGCCGACGAGGTTGGTGACGACCTGGCGCAGCCGGGCCTCGTCGGCGAGGGCCGGGGCGGAGGAGGGCGGACCGTCGCCGTCCGGGCCGGTGAGGGTGACGGCGCGGGCCGGGTCCAGGGCGCGTACGTCGTGCAGGGCGTCCGCGGCCAGTGTGCGCAGGTCGGTGGGGGCGAGGTCGAGGTCGGAGGGAGAACCCGGCACGGGGTGGACCGCGGGCTTTCCCGTGGCCCTGAGCGCCTGTTCGTCGAGGCGGGCCAGCAGGAGCATGTCCTCGACGAGCCGGGTGAGGCGTTCGGACTCGCGGGCGATACGGGCCATCGTGGCGTCGACGTCCGCCCGTTCGGGCAGGGCGCCCATCCGGTGCAGGTCGGTCAGCCCCTTGATACCGGCGAGCGGGGTGCGCAGCTCATGGCCGGCGTCGGCGACGAACCGGCTCATCCGGGCCTCGGACTCCGCGCGGGCGGCGAACGCGGTCTCCAACTGCCCCAGCATTCCGTTCAGCGCCCTGGCCAGTCGACCCAACTCGGTTCGCGGACCAGCGAGTTCGGGCACGCGTCGGGAGAGGTCGCCGCATGCGATCTCCCCGGCCGTCCGCTCGACACGGGAGAGCGGACCGAGCCCGGAGCGGACCGCGAACCAGCCCGCCACCGCCAGGACCGCGAGCAGCGCGAGCCCGGTGTCGCGGTAGGTCTCCCACATGCGTCCCACGGTGCCGTCCACCTGTTCCATCGACGTCGCCACGACGACGCCGTCGGAGCCGGTCACCGTCGCCGTGGTACCGGGCAGGAGCGCGTGTGCCGTCCGGGGCACGGCGATCACCCGCCAACGGCCGTCCCCCTTTGTGCCGTCGACGGTGAACGGGCGGCCGCCGCGCGCGGCGATGGCGGCCTCGTCCAGCCGGGGCAGCGCCGGACCCTGGGCGTCCGGGGCCCGCGTCCCGCCGGCGAGCGAGTCGATGCTGCTCTCGACGGTGCCGTCGGCGGCGACATAGGTGATGACGGGGTTGCCGAGGACGTCCGTACTGAAGTCGGCCAGCGCCGTCGATGGTCTCCGCTCGGCGCCGGTCTCCGCCACACCCGGCGGCAGAACGGCGAACACCTGGGCGGTGGCCCGGAGTTGGGAGTCGACGCGTCCCTGCAGGTAGCCGTGCAGGGCGCTGCCGGTGGCCAGGGCGAAGGCGGTGAACCCGGCCGCCAGCAGGGCGACGGCCAGCACCAGCACCCGGCCGCGCAGCGACGCGCGCGCCCACAGCGCACCGACCCGACCAGGCCGGCTCATGACCTGGGTCCACGCAGCACGTACCCCACGCCGTGCACGGTGTGGACCAGTTTCGGACCACCGTTGTCGATCTTGCGGCGCAGATAGCTGATGTAGGTGTCGACGATGCCGGTGTCGCCGTTGAAGTCGTAGTCCCACACCCGCTGGAGGATCTGCGCCTTGGAGACCGTGCGGCCGGCGTTGGTCATCAGGTAGTGCAGCAGCCGGAACTCGGTGGGCGACAGACGGATCGGCTCGCCCGCGCGGGCCGCCTGGACGGCGTCGGGGTCGAGTTCCAGATCGGCCACGCGCAGCAGGGCGGTGGGGTCGCCGCTGGTGCGGCGCAGCACCGCGCGGATGCGGGCGATCAACTCCTGCAGATCGAACGGCTTCGTCACGTAGTCGTCGCCGCCCAGCACCAAGCCCTCGATCTTGTCCCGGGTGGCGTCCCGGGCGGTGAGGAACACGACGGGAATGTGCCCGGTGCGGGGTGCGGCGGCCGGGCGGTGCCGCTCGCGCAGCCGCCGGATCACCTCGAAGCCGTCCAGGTCGGGAAGCAGCACATCCAGCAGCACCAGATCAGGTGCGGCCTCGTGCGCGCGGTCCAGCGCCTCCTGGCCGGTCCCCGCGGCCGTGACGGTGAAGCCGGCGTGACGCAGGGCCGCGCACAGCAACTCCCGCACGGTGGGCTCGTCCTCGACGATCAGCAGGTGCGTGTTGCCGGTGGCCGGCGCCGCGCCCGGCTCGTCTCCGCTGCATGCACCAGGCAGGGCGGAGCGCTCGACAGGTGTCACAGGGTCCTCCAGGCGCGAGACGGCGCGGTCCCGACGCCGCAGGGAACGGGTGTACGGCGGAAGACGCGCGGCCCGCGGGACACCCGGGATGCTGTCGCGCAGCGTACGGCCGCGGGTGTCTCCGCCACGTAAAGCCAACGGTCACCGGGCTCACGGTCATCGGGCTCGCGGTCATCGGGCTCCACCGTCACAAGGCTCCACAGTCACAAGGCTCCGCGTTCATCGGGCTCCACGGTCATCGGGCTCCACGGTCATAGGGCCACGGCGTCCGCGGGTCCGGGCGAGGAGACTCCCGGCGAACCCGGCGAGAGAGCCGACCAGCAGTCCGAAGACGACGGTCCGCAGCACGCTGCCGCTGAGTTCGCCCCGCATCCCGCCCATCTCGCTGCCGAACATGCTGACGCCGAAGTGCCCGGACGCTCCCACCGCCCAGGCGCCCGCGCCCAGGACGAGGGCCGTGACCACACCGATCCGCTCGGCCATGGCGACGTGTCCGGCCAACGGGCCCCGCCAGGGCAGCAACGGCAGTTCATGGCCCGGGCGCGTCGTCCGCGCCGCACGGTAGGCGCAGGCGGTCAGGGTCAGGCCGGACACCGTGAGGGCCATGAGCCACACCGGCCAACCGCCCACCGACGACGAGCCCAGCGACGCGACACGGTCCGGCTGTCGGCCGCCGGTCGCACCACCGCCCAGCGCACCCATGATCGCCGCGAGGGGGTTGGTGCTGTCGCTCTGCACCGGGTGGACCGCCGCCGTCCATGAGGAGCCGACGCCCAGCGTCAGGAACGCCACCAGGGCGTTGGGAGCGAGCAACAGGGTGCCGCCCGCCACCGCCCCGACCCGGTCACCGACCACGGCTCCGACGAACCCGATGGCCAGCAGGGGTACGGCCGCCAGGGCGAGGACCGTGCGGACGACGGCCGAGAGGCTCGGTCCCCAGCTCCCGCGCAGCCGGGCCGTCGCACCGCCCAGCGGCAGCCGCGCCCGGCGGCTGATCAGGCAGCCGACCCCGAGGACGAGGGCCACCCACAGCAGCGCGCCCAACCCCGCCGGTCCGACCGCCACGTGATAGGCCATCGTCGGCTGGGTCCCCGTACCCCCACCGCCGAAGAGACCACCCAGGCCACCGGGACCGCCGTCTGCCCCACCGAGTCCGCCGCCTGAGCCGAACAGGTCGGCCAGGCCACCGCCCGCGCCGCCGAGACCACCACCGGACGAGTCCCCGCCGCTTCCGCGCATCCCGGCCGTCGCCGACGCGGGCAGGGTGACCGTTCCCCGTGCGAGAGCTGCCACGATCACGAGGAGGACCAGAGACGCGGTTCCCGCCCCTGCCGCCCGCACGGCGAGTGCGCCACCGGTCAACCGCACCTGCCGCCGCCCATGGCTCAGCCGCCAGGAGAACGCGACCCACAGAACGATGGCGCCGACCAAGGTGACGCCCAGCGGCATGACTTCGGCCGCACCGCTCATCGACGGCCCCACACCGCCGCCGCCTCCGCCGAACAGCGAGGCCAGACCGCCCATCCCGCCGGTGTCCGGGGACGCGGCCGGATCCGCGGCGACCGGGCCGCCGACGGCCATGGCGGTCACGGCCATCGTCAGCGGCCACAGCGATCCGTAGGACCCCGCGCCGAGCAGCCCCAGCGCCAGCGCGGACACGGCTGCCATGGCGACCACCGCGCACACCGCGGACACCGCCCCTTCCAGGGCGTTCCGCCATGGGCCAGTCATCCGTACGGGCGTGGTGCGAGATGGGGAGGGCGGACCCGAGCGGGGCCCGGACATGAGAGAGGTCGTGGTGGCAGCCATGCGGGAAGGCTCCGCTTCGCTCGCGGGAGGGCGGCACGCGGCGCCGGACGGGGGAGGCCCGGCGCCGCGTTCCGGGGGACGCGCCCACAGTGGCTGCCGCGAGTACGACCTTCCCGAGTGGTTCTGAGAGGTTTCTGGGAGTCCGCGGCCGAGTGGCCAGGTCGGCGGCCACCCATGACCGCGGTGCGGGTCCGACTCTCAGGAAGTTCCCAGAACCGCGAACACCTGCGTGCGGTGCGGCCGTTGGTCGGGAGGCCGGAAGACACCGCTGGGGACCTGGACCCGGATGCGGTGACCGTGCGGCCGAGAGGCCGGCGACCCGGACCGCCGTGGCCCGGGCGGAGGCCGAACTGCGCGCCGCACGCGGCCTCTTCTTCTGCCGCCCGTACGGCCGCGGAGGTGGTCAAGGACATGGGAGATCACCGGCCGCCTCCTGCTCGGCGTCCGATCAACATCGACACCGTGTGCCGACGGAGACCGTCCGCCGTCGTTCGGCGTCCTCGCGAGTTCCCGCGGGTCAGCGCACCCGCCCCCGGGGCTTCAACGGCAGCGGTGGCAGCTCGGGGGCGGGCAGCGGGGCGCCGTCGTAGCCCTTCACCTCGCCGAACCGGGTGCCTTCCATCCAGTCCCGGCGGGCCTGCTCGATCTCCTCCTGGGACCGTCCGATCCAGTTCCAGAACATCACGAGCTCCTCCTCGAACGGCTCGCCGCCCAGGAGCATCAGGCCCGCGTCCGACTCGGCGCGCAGGGGGAGTTCGGCGCGGCCGCAGCCGAGGTAGAGCATCGAGCCCGGC
The DNA here is from genome assembly GCF_017614965.1 of Streptomyces griseorubiginosus. Classification (GTDB taxonomy): domain Bacteria; phylum Actinomycetota; class Actinomycetes; order Streptomycetales; family Streptomycetaceae; genus Streptomyces; species Streptomyces griseorubiginosus_B. The sequence goes on from NZ_WVUG01000206.1 coordinate 7,910, forward strand.
AGCACCGGGACGCCGTCGACATGGGCCTCGCCGGACATGGACAGTACGGCGTACTCGAAGTCCGGCTCCAGCGGGAGGCGTACGTCCGCGCCGCGGGTCAGCGCCAGGTCGGCGCCGACGATCGGGGTGTACGTCGTCCCGGGCGAGGTCGCGCCGTCCAGGTCGCCGAGGATGAGGGTGGCCGTGAGTCCGGGCGCGGTGACGCGCGGGAGTTCGGCGTGGTGCTCGAAGCGCGGGTCGGTGTGCCGGTGGCCGTCCGGGAGGGCGACCCACAGCTGTGCGCCGTGCAGGAAGCGGGCGTGCGGGCGGGGGCTCTCCTCGGAGTGGCTGATGGCCCGGCCCGAGGTCATGAGCCCGAGCTCGCGGGGGCGGATGGTCTGGAGGCTGCCGGTCGAGTCGCGGTGCAGTACCTCGCCCTCGTGCAGCCAGCTGACGGTCTGCAGGCCCATGTGGGGGTGCGGCGGCACCTGCATGCCGGGTTCGTCGGCGATGTCGTCGGGGCCGTAGTGATCGACGAAGCACCAGGCGCCGACCATGCGGCGGCCCAGGTTGGGCAGCAGCCGGCGGACTTCGGTCGACTCGCCGAGCGGGACCCGGCGAGGACTGAGGAGTTCGCGCACCGGCTCCGCCACCACGAAGCCACGGCCGCCGCACAGGGCGGGAACCGCCTCGCGATCAAGATTGCTCATGGCGCACAACCTAGTCCCGTGACCGCCCGGCAAAATAGTAGCCATGGACATAGTATCCATGTACGGTATCTCTTATGAGCGGCGGTTACGAGAACGCGACGCCCGGGTTCCTGGTGTGGCGTCTGTCGATGAAATGGCGGGTCGCCGTCGACCGGGCGATGGTCCCGCTGGGCCTCACCCACGCCCAGTACTCGCTGGTCGCCTCGCTGTACGGCATGCAGCGCACCGGCGAACGCCCCAGCCAGCGCCGGCTGGCCGACCACACCGGCCTGGAGCCCCTGTACGTCTCCAAGCTGGCCCGCAGCCTGGAGTCGGCCGGCCTCGTGGAACGTACCCGCGACCCCCGGGACCCGCGCGCGGTGCAGTTGGCCCTCACCGACCGGGGGCGCGAGGTCACCGGGCGCGCCATCACGGTCGTACAGGGTCTGCTGCGGCAGTTCCTGGCGCCGCTCGGCGGCCTCGACGCCCCGCGCGCCCAGGAGTTCACCCGCGACCTCGCGACCCTGCTCGACGCACCTCTTGATCCGTTCAGCGAGAACGACCAGAACGAGAAGGAGCAGCGATGACCACCACCGCACCCGCCGCCGATGCCCGCGCCCTGGGCCTGGCGCACTACGCCGCCCGCGCCGTCCTGGAGAGCGTCCTGGACCGGCACGGTGCCACCTTCCAGCAGCAGATCACCCTCCGGCTCGTCGTCGTCGCCGGGCAGCCGGTCGAGGGTGAGGCCCTGGTGACGCAGGTCGTCGGAGCGCTCAAGGTCGGCCCGACCGAGGCGCGGGGCGTCATCACGGAACTGGGCGCCAAAGGCCTCATCACCGTGGACGAGTCCGACGTCGTGCGCGTCACGGATGCCGGACGTGACTTCTACACCCGGGTGAGCGCCGAGACCGGGGAGATCAGCGCCCGGATCTGGGGCGGCATCCCGGCCGAGGACCTCGCGGCGGCCGGTCGCGTCCTGGCGACCGTCACCGAGCGGGCCGACGCGGAGCTCGCCGCGCTGTCCGGCTGAACCACGGGCCGCTGTCCGGCTGAACCACGGGCCCGGCTCCGCGCGGAGCCGGGCCCGGTCGTGTTCTAGCCCGCCGAGGCGCGGGCCCGCCGGTGCGCGATCTCGCCGTAGAGCACGTCCGCGACGACGAAGGCGGCCAGGGGGATGCCGAGGAGCGGGACGAAGTAGCCGAGTACGGCGATGCCGGCGACGCACGGGACGAGGATCTGCGGGGGCACCTGCTGCCAGGCGCCGCGTGGGATCGGCCGGCCGAAGGAGGAACCGCGGCCGCGCTGCCACCACATGCGGTAGCCCCAGACGATCAGCAGGACCAGCGCGAGCGCCAGGGCCATCAGGGCGATCTGGTTGACCAGGCCGAACAGGATCCCGGTGTGCAGGTCGATGCCCCAGCGGGTCAGCTTCGCGAGCAGCGGGTAGTCGGCGAACCGCAGCACGTCGGTGACCTCGCCGGTGGCCGGGTCGACCGCCACGGAGTCCTGCTTCTCGGGCCAGCTGCGCTGGACCTGCCGGACCACGTACGCGGAGTCGGCGTCGGCCGGCGGGACGATCTCCACCGGATCGGTCAGGCCCTCGGCGCGGGCCGCGGACAGGACCTTGTCGAGACCGACGCCGTGCTCGCCCCCGCCCGCGGAGGCGGCGGCGCCGTGGCCCGCGTGGTCGCCGCCCGCCGTCGCCGAGACGGACGGGGTGGCCTGGCCGAGCGAGGTGCGCAGTTCGTCGATGTTGGCGCCGGCGTACGTCGACCAGGTCAGTCCGGTCGCCGACAGGAAGAGGAAACCGGCGGCGGTCCAGACGCCGACGGTGCCGTGCAGGCCGAGCGTGCGGCGCCGGCCGCTGGTGCCGCGGACCTTGCGCAGGGCGCGGCGACGGGAGAACCACAGCGCCAGGCCGCCGGCCGCGATCACCCACAGCCAGCTGGCGGCGAACTCGCTGTAGAGGCGGCCGGTGTCGCCGAGGTGCAGGTCCCGGTGGAACTCGTCGATCCAGGTCCGCAGCGGCAACGCGCCCGTGGAGCCGTACTGTTCTAGGGCTCCGCGCACCTTCGCGGTGTACGGGTCGACGAAGACGGCGAGGGTGTGGTCGGGATCCACGCCCTTCACGCCGGACAGCAGCACCCGGGTGGTGGCGTCCGCCGCCGGGGAGGGCCGTACCGCTGAGACGGTGCCCTCGGGATGGGCCTTGCGGGCGGCGCTCACCTGCTCGGAGACCGGCAGCTTGGTGTCACCGACCTCGGCGACGGTCATCTCGTGGGCGTACACGAGCTTCTCGGCCTGGAAGGCGCCGGCGTACAGGAACCCGGTGACGGCGGCGACGAGCAGGAAGGGGGCGACGAGCACTCCGGCGTAGAAGTGCAGCCGCAGGACGAGGGGCCGCAGGGAGGCCCACGGGCCTGGGGAGACCGTGGGGGCCGGTTCGGCTTTCGGGGCCTCGTCCTTGGTCGGCGAGGGAGCGGTGGACATCGGCGGGCTTCTCCGGGGGACGGGACGGTGTGATGCTGTGGCGGTCCAGTAGTCGGGGAAGGCGGACGCCGAGTTCCCGGCGGCCCAAGTGGCGTGCGTCACACGGCAATACGACCGTCCCCGACCGCTCGTGGCATGCTGGCCACATGGCAACTCCCCGTAACCACCCGTCACTTGTCGAGCAGGTCGAGGAACTCCTCGCCACCGACGGCCCGCTGCCCATCGTCACGGCCGGTGATCCCGTCCTGCGGCGCGGCACCGAGCGCTTCGACGGACAGCTCGACTCCGCCCTGCTGGCCCGCTTCGTCGAGGCCCTGCGCGTCACCATGCACGCGGCGCCGGGCGTGGGCCTGGCCGCGCCGCAGGTCGGCGTGGCACTGCGGATCGCGGTGATCGAGGACCCGGCGCCGGTGCCGGAGGAGGTGCGGGTGGCGCGGGGGCGGGTGCCGCAGCCGTTCCGGGTCCTGGTCAATCCGTCGTACGAGCCCCTCGGCGCCGCCCGCGCCGCCTTCTTCGAGGGCTGTCTGAGTGTGCCGGGCTGGCAGGCCGTGGTGGCCCGGGCCGCCGAGGTCCGGCTGACGGGCCAGGACGAGCACGGGCGGCCGGTGGACGAGGTGTTCACCGGCTGGCCCGCGCGGATCGTGCAGCACGAGACGGACCACCTGGACGGCACGCTCTACCTCGACCGGGCGGAGCTGCGGTCGCTGTCCTCGAACGAGGCGATGGCCCAGCGCTGGACGCGGCCCACACCGCACGAGGCCGCGGACGCGCTGGGCTTCGAACTCCCGTGAGCCGTAAGGCGTCCGGGCGTGATGCCAGGCCCCGTCGACGAGGGCCGTCACAGCGGCACGCCCGGCGCGAGCGCCGTCAGTTGTCCCGGTACGCCTCCAGCAGCCGCAGCCACACCTCGCTGATCGTCGGGAACGACGGAACGGCGTGCCACAACCGGCTGATCGGGACCTGACCCGCGACCGCGACCGTCGCCGAGTGGATGAGCTCACCGACGCCGGGGCCGACGAAGGTGACGCCGCGCAGGATCTCGTCGTTCAGGTCGACGACCATGCGGGCCCGGCCCCGGTAGCCGTCGGCGTACAGGCCCGCGCCGGACGCGGAGGACATCTCGACATCCACGGCACGCACGCGGTGACCGGCCTGCTCGGCCTCCGCGAGGGACAGGCCGACGGCCGCGGCCTCCGGGTCGGTGAAGACGACCTGGGGAACCGCGTGATGGTCGGCGGTGGCCGCGTGCGCGCCCCAGGGGTCCGTCTCCAGGATCGGCACGCCGGAGGCGCGGGCGGCGATGGCGGCACCGGCGATGCGCGCCTGGTACTTGCCCTGGTGGGTGAGGAGCGCGCGATGGTTGACGTCGCCGACCGCGTACAGCCAGGTGCTGCCCGACACGAGCATGCTGTCGTCGACCGGCAGCCAGCCGCCGGGCTCCAGGCCGACCGTCTCCAGGCCGATGTCGGCGGTGCGCGGCTTGCGGCCGGTGGCGAAGAGGATCTCGTCGGCCTCGACGCGGTCGCCCTGGCCGGTCATGACGACGACCGTGCCGTTCTCCCGCGCGACCGACTCCACCGACGTACCGGTCCGCACCTCCGCGCCGGCCTCCGCCAGCGCCTCCGCGACCAGCTCCCCGGCGAACGGTTCCATCCGCGGCAGCAGGCCCTTGCCGCGCACCAGGAGGGTGACCTTCGAACCGAGCGCCTGATAGGCGGTGGCCATCTCGGTGGCCACCACTCCCCCGCCGACCACCACGAGCCGGCCCGGGACCTCCTGCGCGCTGGTGGCGTTCCTGCTGGTCCACGGCTTCACCTCGGCCAGCCCGGGCAGATCGGGCAGCACGGCGTCGGTGCCGGTGCAGACGGCGACGGCGTGCCGCGCGGTGAGCACGCGCTCCGCGCCGTCCGAGCCGGTGACGGTCACCGTCCGGGGGCCGGTCAGCCGGCCCTTGCCGCGGTAGAGGTCGGCGCCGATGCCGTCCAGCCATGTCGCCGCGCCGTCGTCGTGCCAGTCGGAGGTGTAGTAGTTGCGATGCGCGAGGACCGCGGCCGCGTCGAGGGGGCCCTGCACCGACTGGCGCAGACCGGGCACGCGTCGGGCGTCGGCTCGGGCGATGGCCGGGCGCAGCAGGGCCTTGCTGGGGATGCACGCCCAGTACGAGCACTCGCCGCCGACCAGTTCGCTCTCCACGACCGCGGTGGACAGGCCGGCCGCGCGGGTGCGGTCGGCCACGTTCTCCCCCACGGGCCCGGCCCCGAGCACCACGACGTCGTACGCGTTGGTTTCCGTTTCCGTCATGGGGTCAGTCTGGTGGGTGGTGTGCGTTGAGGCCACACGGGTAGGGGCGCGGAATACGTGATGGGCCGGCCGTGTTGTGCCGTCGGTTCGCCCCGACAGCAGGAAGAGGGAATTCAGGTCATGAGCAGCACCGTGGAGCTCACCAAGGAGAACTTCGACCAGACGGTCACGGAGAACGAGTTCGTCCTCATCGACTTCTGGGCGTCCTGGTGCGGGCCGTGCCGTCAGTTCGCGCCGGTGTACGAGAAGGCGGCCGAGGACAACCCGGACCTGGTGTTCGGCAAGATCGACACGGAGGCGCAGCCGGAGCTGGCGGCGGCCTTCGGCATCCAGTCGATCCCCACGCTGATGATCGTGCGTGACCAGGTCGCCGTGTACGCGCAGCCGGGCGCCCTGCCCGAGGCCGCGCTGGCGGACGTCATCGGGCAGGCACGCAAGCTGGACATGGACGAGGTCCGCAAGGCCGTCGCCGCACAGCAGGCGCAGGCCGAGCAGAACGGTCAGTGACGGACGCGGTGCCCGGCACCGACGCGGACTGACCTGAAAGCGATCCGCCCTGCGGCGTAGGCCCTGCGCGACTACCGCAGAGGTTTACAGTTCTCTCTACCCTGTGGTCGATTTCCCCGGCTCTCGCCTGTGGTCATGCTGTGCGGGTGCCGCAGGGGGCGGCCGGGGGGAGAGTGACGCAGGGTGATCGCCATGACCCTATGCAGCGAGGACTTACCGCGGGGGGACCGGTTCGCCTGGTGGTGCGAACTGGTGGACCGCGCTCTCGCGCCGACGCGGGTGACGAGCCCGTACGCCGACGACTTCCGGGCGAGCGCCCTGTTCCTGGACCTGGGGGCGACCCGGGTCTCCTCGCTCTCGATCCCGGCGCTCCGCTCGCGCCGCTCTCCGTCGCTGATCCGCCGTGGCGACCCGGAGCTGTTCGGGCTCGCCCTGGTCACCCGCGGCACCATGGGCATGTCGGGCTACCGGCACGAGACCGGTCTCGGCGAGGGCGACTTCCTGTTGTACGACACCTCGCGGCCTTACGACGCCTGGGCCGGAACCGGCGGTGGCGCGGCCGGCGTGACGGTCGTACACCTTCCCGTGGGCTCGGTGCCCCTCCCGGCGGACAAGATCCGTGCGCTGCTCGGCAGGCGCCTTCCCGGCGACGGCGATCTGGGCGGCGTGCTGCGGCCGTTCGTCGAGGCTCTGGTCACCGGGACGCGGCGGTGGAGCCCCCGGGACGCGGCGCGGCTGGGCTCCGTCACCCTCGATCTGGCCACGGCGTTCCTGGCGCAGCAGGCGGACCTGGAGGACCGGTTGCCGCCGGAGACCCGCCGGGAAGCGCTGGTGGCGGGCATCCACGCGTTCGTCGAACGGCACCTGGGCGATCCGGCGTTGTCGCCGGCCTCCGTCGCCTCCGCGCACCACATCTCCCTGCGCTATCTGCACCGGCTGTTCGAGCAGCAGGGCAGCACCGTCGCCGCCTGGATCAGACAGCGCCGCCTGGAGCGCTGCCGACGGGACCTGTCCGACCCGCACCGCCATGACGAGCCGATCCACGCCGTCGCCGCGCGCTGGGGCTTCACCCACCCCGAGCAGTTCAGCCGCCAGTTCCGCGCCGCCTACGGGATGACACCTCGTGACTACCGGCAGCGCAGCAGGGGGCACGGCCCGGCTCGGGGCGTTGTCGCGGGGGCCCGCTGCTCCGAGCCCGTCCCGGGACCGTGCGCTGGGAGTCCAGCGCTGTGCACCGGGCGTCCATGACCCACGGGGTTCCCGACGCGAGAGTGATCCGTGTGCCCGCCGGCGACAGCGCCCGGCGGTTGCGGCAACCGGACCGACTCGTATCGGAGGACACCATGACACTCACCCGTAGGATCACCGCACGCTTCGGCATGGCAGGCGCGGCCGCGGCGCTCGCCCTCGGTGGACTGGCCGCACAGGCCAGTGCGTCGAGCGCCGTCATCGACGGCTCGAACGGCTTCGCCAGCCCGTCCAGCTGCAACGTCGGCAGCGCCTACTACTTCTGCCTGTACTACTCCCCCAACCACACCGGCGGCACCAAGGCCTACACCGCCACCAAGGTCGCCACGATCAGCGGCAACTTCTCCGGCACCAGCCACCCGGTGCGCAACGACGCCGCCTCGGCGGCCAACGGCAGCGGCTGCCACGTCGGCATCTGGGTCTCCCCCAACTACACCGGGAACTCCAACTGGATGCTGGACGGCAACCGGGGCGGCAACCTCACCTCCAGCCCGCAACTGCGCAACAACGAAGCGTCGATCGCGGTGGACGACAGCACCAACTGCCCGGGTGTCGGCATCGGCTGACGGTTCGTCAGTGAGGCTTGCCCGCAAGTCCGTCCGTCCGGCAGGGGGGCGGTGCGGGCAAGCCCTCCCGCACGTGGAAGAGGATGCGATGACTGCTTTGCGTTCCATGCGTTGGGCCCTGACAGGGTTGATGGCCGCGATGACCCTGGCCGTCACCTCATGCGGGGTCTCGGCCCCCGGC
>NZ_WVUG01000207.1 GCF_017614965.1 Streptomyces griseorubiginosus
GGCCACGCCCCCTTCCCTGTACTTCCCTGCACCGGCCCTATACCGGCTCCTGCGCCGGCCGGCTCAGCCGAACTGCTGCTCGAGGTCCTTGAGCTTGCGCTCCAGGGAGTCGAGGCGCGGGAGGGCCATTGTGTCGTCCTCCGCGGTGAGATCGACCGTGATCTGGTCGGAACCGCCCTTGCGGACCGGCTGCAGCGAGGGACGCTGGCGGACGGGCAGCGGCTCCGGGGCCGATATGGCAGGCTCCGCGGAGGTCTGGCTGCCTGCCCGCTCCAGGGCCTGCGGCTCCGGTCGGCCGCCGCGGCCGATGATCCCGCGGTGGCCCCGGCTGATCGCCTTGAGCTGGGCGCGCTCCAGCCGGTCCGCCTCACGGCGGCGCAGCCGGTTGGCCTCCTCCTGCCGCTTGTCCTCACGGACCTCCTCGACCGCCTCGTCCAGGCTGCGCACGTTCTCCAGCAGCATCAGCGACCAGGCCTTGTAGGTCTCGCGGGGAGCCCGCAGCCAGCGCACCATACGGATCTGCGGCAGCGGACGCGGCACCAGACCCTGCTCCCGCAGGGCGGCCCGGCGGGTCTGCTTCAGCGCGCGGTCGAACAGCACCGCCGCCGAGAGCGACATGCCGGCGAAGAACTGCGGCGCGCCCGCGTGGTCGACCCCTCGGGGCGCGTGCACCCAGTTGAACCAGGCAGAGGCGCCCGCGAACGTCCACACCAGTATCCGGGAGCCGAGAGCGGCGTCACCGTGGGAGGCCTCGCGCACCGCGAGCACGGAGCAGAACATGGCCGCGCCGTCCAGGCCGAACGGCACCAGGTACTCCCAGCCTTCCGAGAGGCCGAGGTTCTGCTGGCCGAAGCCCACCAGTCCGTGGAAGGAGAGCGCGGCGGCGACCGCCGCACAGCAGAACAGGAGCACATAGGAGGCGGTGCCGTATATGGCCTCCTTGCGCCTGCGGCGCTCCTCGCTGCGCTCCCACGAGTCGTCCTTCGCGTGCTCCCCGCCGGACCGCTTGCTGCGCGCGAGCACCGCCACCGCCGCCAGCATGCCCAGGAGCAGTACGGCGCCCGGAAGCAGCCAGTTCAGCGATATGTCGGTCAGTCTCATCTAGGGGTCCCTTGCATTGGGATAGGGCGTAACGCCCGCCATAGTGGCCCAATCCCACGGGCCCTCAGGGGGTTTCGGGGCAAGAGGCCGCCAAGGAATTGCAAGGGGGGTGCCAGGGCAGCTTTCTGCTCGAACTGCCGCTTGAGGGGCGGGAGTTGAGTTCGAATAAGACTACCCGTACGGGTGGTTCCTCGGAAAGTTCCTGCGACAAGTGAGAAAGTTGTGAATCACCTGTAACCGAGCGGGCGGTCCCTTCGCGGGCGATCTTACGACACCCCTCCGCGGCGGTGTGCCTGAGAGGGGCTCAACTGGCGGCGGCGGCCAGCAGCTTGGTCACACGGTCGGCGTCGCGGGTGCGCGGGCAGGTCGCGCAGGTGTCCTCGGGGCGCACCGTGTAGAACATGCAGCAGCTCACCCGGTCCCGGGTGGGCAGCGACTCGCCGTCCGGTCCGGTCAGTTCACGGAAGGCCGCCGAGCCGACGTACGGCCGGGTCGCGCCGGGCAGCAGCGCCTCCAACTCCCGCCTGGCCCGATCCTGTTCACCGAGCAGATGGGCGATGTACCAGAGACCTTCCACCAGTTCGTCGGTCGCCGTGCCCCACAGGGCGCGTCCGCGCCGCCGCATCCGCGGCCCGAAGGCGGCCAGCACGGGCTCGAGGTGCTCGGCCACCGCGGCCCGCACCTCCGCCCGCAGCGCCTCCTCGTCGGCGACGACCCGGGCGCCGGGCAGCACGGCCGCCGGATCGCCGGGCAGACAGGCGAAGCCGGCCGGGCGCACGGCCAGCCGGCCCAGGGAGAGACCGGGGGCCGTGCGGTCGTAGGCGACCTCGTCCACCGGGAGGCGGGGGACCCGGCGGTGCAGGAACCACGGCACCGTGATCAGGAGGCAGGCGGGCCAGGCGTACCGGTGCAGGCCGAAGCTCGCGACGACGTCCGGGCGCGCCCGCTGTCCGTGGTCGCGCAGCACCTGTGCGTCGTCCTCGGCGAGAAACGCGTCGAGACGGGCGCCGCCCTCCACCAGTGAGGCGGTGGTCACCCAGCCGCCGCCCTCGGGCACCGGCTCCCCGGCGGAGAGCTCCCTCACGTCCAGTCCCGGGAACGCCTTGGTCAGACGGGTGTAGGCGTCATGGAAGGCCGAGCGGGCAGAGGGCATACGGAGACCGCCGATCCGGGTCGAGCGAAAGGTTAGGCTTACCTTACCCGGAGTCGATCGGATTTGAACTGACGGCTTGTGCGCCTATGGTGCTTGACGGACGAGTAACAACCCGTCGTAATGGCCCCAAGTACCGACACGTCCCGAGGAGGACCCGTGAGGCAGCACGCGCAGGGCTCCACGGGGACGGGAACACCGCAGATCCGTACGGCCGCCGCCGCGCCCCGCGTGCCGCAGCAGCCCGTGGCGGCGGACGTGGACCGGGAGCGGGGCGTCGCCCCCGACGGCACACGCGGCGAGCACACCCACAGCGAGCAGCCGATCCCGCGCCCCCGGCTGGTCCAGCGGGCCTCCGTGCGCGGACAGATCCTCGACGCGCTGCGCACCGCGCTGGTCACCGGCGAGCTGACGCCGGGGGAGGTGTACTCGGCGCCGGCGCTGGGCGAGCGCTTCGGGGTCTCCGCCACACCGGTGCGCGAGGCCATGCAGCAGCTGGCCCTGGAGGGAGCCGTCGAGGTCGTCCCCAACCGGGGCTTCCGGGTCGTCGAACGCGGCACCCGGGAACTCGCCGAACTGGCCGAGATCCGCGCGCTGATCGAGGTTCCGGTGATGCTCCGGCTGGCCCGTACGGTCCCCGTGGAACGCTGGGCGGACCTGCGGCCCCTCGCCGAGGCGACGGTCCGGGCCGCGTCCCTGGGCTGCCGGGCCACCTACGCCGAGTCCGACCGCGCCTTCCACCGGGCGGTGCTGTCCCTCTGCGGCAACGCACAGCTGGTCCAGATCGCCGACGACCTGCACCGCCGGGCCCAGTGGCCGCTGGTGGGCGGACGGGCCCCGGCCGGGAACGCCGACCTGATCGCGGACGCGGCCGACCACACCGTGCTGCTGGACGCGCTGATCGCGCGGGACGTCGACGTCGTACGAGGACTGGTGGGCCGGCACTTCGCGGGCCTGGTGTGAAGGGTCCGTGCGAGGGCCCCGCCGACAGGGCCCTCGCACGGACCCCCCGTGGGGCGGATCAGTTCCCGTCGCCCGAGCCCGTCGCGGTCTTCGAGTAGCCGCCGGTCCAGGCCGCCTTCGCGCCCGAGTCCCCGATGCGGTAGACGTCGACGACCGCACCCGCGGCCACGACGACGCTCAGCACGCCGGCCGCGACGCGGATCACGGACGCGGACCGGGTGCCGGCCCGCTCGGCGGACGTCCGGCGGGACGTCCACCACACGGCCGCCGCCAGCACGAACAGGCCCAGCGCCCAGGGCAGCAGCCCGTCACCGAGTTCGGCGTGCCGGCGTATCAGCGCGCTGCTGGTCACATGCCGCTCCAGCCACTCGCCGGCCTGCGTGGTCAGCGGCACGCTCACCAGCGTCGCCAGGGCCAGCACCGGCAGGACCACGCCCATCCGGCGCGCGGCCCTCGGCCACACGGCACAGACCACCAGGGCCAGCGCGGTCAGCGGCACGAGTACGACGACGAAATGGACCAACAGGACATGCGCGGGCAGACCGTTGACGAGGCTCATCGGGTTTTCCTCTGAAGAGGGGGATGGGGGCCGCAGCCTGCCACAGCAACCTCTCAGATTCCTCTGAGCAACTGAACAGCCCCCGGGCGTCTCAGGCCGTCGCCGCCGGCGGCGTCAACTGCCGCTCCAGCCAGGTCGGCACCCCGCCCAGCAGCCGGAACAGCCGCCGCGCCTCCTCGCGCAGCCGGGAGGCCTCCGGTTCCGCCTCCGCGTCGGCCAGCGACGCCAGCGCCGGGGCCGTACCGACCAGGTAGCCCAACTCCTCGCGGATCCGCAGGGATTCCGCGAACCCGTGCCGTGCCTCGGCGATCTCGCCGTCCCGCAGGGCGAGACCGGCGAGATGGCGCCAGGTGAAGGAGAGCAGCAGGGGGTCCAAATGGGCGGTGGCGGCCGCGTGGGCGCGGCGGTAGGCGGCCCGCGCCGCCTGGGGGGAGCGGGTGAGGTTCTCGGCGAGCAGCCCCCGCCGGAAGTCCAGCAGCGCCCGCCCCGCGGCCCCCGGAGGGATCAGCGCCGCCGCCCGCCCCAGCGCGGCCCGCGCCTCGTCGGCCCGGTCGCGCACGGAGTGCAGGGTCGCCGCGTACGCCAAGTACCCGCGTTCACAAGCGGCCGCGCCGCGCTCGTCGTCGGTGTGGGCCAGCGCCTCCGCCGTCCGCAGCGCGTCCTCGGCCTCGTCCCACCCCTGCTCCGTGTACAGGCACTTCTCCACGAGCAGCGCGGCCCGCTGCAGCGCCGAGGCGGCGGTGACCGGGTCCAGCAGCGCCGCCGCGTCGGTCCAGCAGGCCCGCGAGCGCAGCCGCCATACCGCGGTCTGGACGGGATCGTCCCCTGCGGAAGTTCCGGTACCAGACATGGCGGTATGCGCCACGTTGCCCTCCCCGAGCACGCCATCGAGCTTTGAGTGGTGGCCGCATCTCAGCACGGATTCCGTGGCGGGGCCAAGGGGGCGGGTGAAGGATTTCACAAAGTCGTGGGACTCGGGCGGCACTTGGTGCCACTCCGGCCCGTCGGCCGACGGGCTCAGCTCATCCGCAACGCCAGGAAGAAATCGAGTTTGTCCTCCAGCCGGGACAGGTCCCGGCCCGTCAACTGCTCGATTCGGCCCACGCGGTAGCGCAGCGTGTTGACGTGCAGGTGCAGCCGGGTCGCGCAGCGCGTCCAGGAACCGTCGCAGTCCAGGAAGGCCTCCAGGGTCGGGATCAGCTCGGCGCGGTGGCGGCGGTCGTAGTCGCGCAGCGGGTCCAGCAGCCGCGCGGTGAAGGCGCGGCGGACGTCGTCCGGGACGAAGGGGAGCAGCAGGACGTGGGAGGCGAGTTCCTGGTGGCCGGCGGCGCAGACGCGGCCCGGACGGGCGGCCGCCACCCGGCGGGCGTGCCGGGCCTCCTCCAGGGCGCCGCGCAGTCCCTCCGCCGAGTGCACGGCCGCGCTGACACCGAGGGTGACCTGGCCGTCGTCGTCGAGACCGGCCGACAGCGGGTCGCGCACGGACTCCAGCAGCGCCTCGGCGAGGATCCCCGACTCCGAGCCGTCGTGCTCGGCGGAGACCGCCGGGAGCGGGACGAGGGCGACGGCCTCGTCCCCGCTGTGCGCGACGGCGATCCGGTCCGAGGGCTCGGGCCCGGTGGCCAGCGGGTCGACGAGGATCTCCTCGAGCAGCGACTGCGCGACCGGACCCGCCTCGATGTCCGCGCCCGCCCAGTCGACGCGGGCCACGACCACCTGCCAGTGCGGGGCGGCCCCGAGACCGGGCAGCAGCACCGGAGCGGCCACCCGCAGACGGGCGGCGATCTCCGCCGGCGCGGCCCCCGTCTGCACCAGCTCCAACACCTCCTGGGCGAGCCGGCGCCGTACCGTGCGCGCCGCGTCCCGGCGGTCCCGCTCGACCGAGATCAGCTGGGTGACGCCCTGCAGCAGGTCCAGCCGCTCGGCGGGCCAGTCGCCCGCGTCCGCCTCGACGGCCAGCAGCCAGTCCGACAGCACCGACTCCCGCACGTCCCGAGAGGCCTGCGGCGGGCGCCCCGGGCCGGCGACGGCCGGGCGGTGGCCCGAAGCGCGGATCGGGAAGAGGCTGTACGTCGCCGGGCCCAGCGTCACCCGGTGCGGCCCCCGGCGTCCGGTGCGGGCGGCGGCGAGATGCTCGGCGGCGAGCTTGGCGCACAGGTCGGCGGGCAGCCCGGGCCCCGCGACCTTCGGACCGGCGATCAGCCGTCCGGTGGGGGAGAGCACCCAGGCCCTGAGGTCCAGGTCGGAGCCGAGCAGGTCCAGCACCACGTCCGGGCCGCCGCCCGCCGGGCCCGAGGTCATCATCCGCCGGTGCCGGTCCACCACGGCCGCCAGATCGCCCGCGCGCTCGCCGGAGACCTGCCGGACGACATGCTCGGTGATCGTCGCGAACGCCACCGACTCGTGCACCGCGAACAACGGCAGCCGGTGCCGGGCGCAGGCCACCACCAGGTCCTCGGGGACCTCCCCGAGCTCCGCCTCGCCGGCCGCCAGCGCGGCCACCCCGGCCTGCACCAGGATCCGTACGAACGGCTCCGAGTCGTCCCCGTCCCGGCGCCAGGCCAGACCGGTGAGGACCAGCTCACCGCCCGAGAGGTAGCGGCTGGGATCGCGCAGGTCGGTGGTCATCACGCCGCGGACGGTCCGGTCCAGCTCGTCCTCGCCGCCGAGTAGCCTGAGGCCCAGCGCGTCGGTGTCCAGCAGTGCGCGCAGCCGCATTCTCGTCGCCGCCGTTCTTTGTCTCGAAATCTACGATGAACCGTGAGGGTGGTCGGGGAGAGGGACCCGCCGGACGGTGCGGGAGCCGCACGCTTCGACTGCCTGGCCGTTTCCTGCGTTTCTACAGGAAAACAGGGAGGTGACCGATGACCTCCGTTCATACGAATCTACAAGATGCCCGCCCTGGCCAGCCAACTCCTTCATGGTTTCCGTGACTGACCCGGCTGGAGCACGGCGCTGTGTACTGACTCCACTCCGCGTGAACAGCACATGAACGAGCCGAGCCCGCCGCACCGGATCTGGCTCGATCCGTACCCCCGAGACGAAGAAGAGAGCCGGTCATGGACTTCCTTCGCCCCGCCAGCTGGGAGGAGGCGCTCGCCGCGAAGGCCGAGCACCCCACCGCTGTGCCCATTGCGGGCGGCACCGACGTGATGGTCGAGATCAACTTCGACCACCGGCGGCCCGAGTACCTGCTCGACCTCAACCGCGTTGGCGACCTCTACGAGTGGGAGGTCGGCGAGGACAGCGTGCGGCTCGGCGCCTCGGTCCCCTACACCACGATCATGGAGCGGCTGCGCGCCGAACTGCCGGGCCTCGCCCTCGCCTCGCACACGGTCGCCTCCCCGCAGATCCGCAACCGCGGCGGCGTCGGCGGCAACCTCGGCACCGCCTCCCCGGCCGGCGACGCCCACCCCGCGCTGCTCGCGGCGGGCGCCGAGGTCGAGGTGGAGTCGGTGCGCGGCAGCCGCCGTATCCCGATCGACGCGTTCTACACGGGCGTCAAGCGCAACGCGCTCGCCGCCGACGAGCTCATCAAGTACGTGCACATCGACAAGGCCGACGGCCCCCAGCAGTTCTCCAAGGTCGGTACCCGCAACGCCATGGTCATCGCCGTGTGCGCCTTCGGGCTCGCGCTGCACCCGTCGACGCGCACCGTCCGCACCGGCATCGGATCGGCCGCCCCGACACCCGTCAGGGCGAAGGCCGCGGAGGAATTCCTGAACGCGGCCCTCGAGGAGGGCGGCTTCTGGGACAACGGAAAGATCATCACCCCGTCGGTCGCCAAGCAGTTCGCCGAGCTGTGCTCCGGCGCCTGCAACCCGATCGACGACGTCCGGGGCACGGCGAGCTACCGCCGGCATGCGGTGGGCGTCATGGCCCGCCGCACGCTGACCTGGGCCTGGGAGTCCTACCGCGGCACCGCCGCCCGCTCGGAGGGAGCCGCCTGATGCGCGTCAACTTCACTGTCAACGGACGTCCGCAGGAGGCCGACGACGTGTGGGAGGGCGAGTCCCTGCTGTACGTGCTGCGGGAGCGGCTGGGCCTGCCGGGCTCCAAGAACGCCTGCGAGCAGGGCGAGTGCGGGTCCTGCACGGTGCGCCTCGACGGCGTGCCGGTGTGTTCGTGCCTGGTGGCGGCCGGACAGGTCGAGGGCCGTGACGTGGTGACCGTCGAGGGACTCGCGGAACACGCCAGGCAGCGCTCCTGCGGCGACGCGCACGGCACGGCCCTCGACGAGGCCAGGGGACGGCAGGCGCAGGGCACCGACTCCCAGACCGGCGAGGGCACCGAACTGGCCCCGATCCAGCAGGCGTTCATCGACGCCGGCGCCGTCCAGTGCGGCTTCTGCACGCCCGGTCTGCTGGTCGCCGCCGACGAGATGCTGGAGCGCAACCCCGACCCGACCGACGCGGACATCCGCGAGGCGCTGTCGGGCAACCTGTGCCGCTGCACGGGCTACGAGAAGATCATGGACGCGGTCCGTCTGGCGGCCGCCCGGCAGCAAGAGGCGGTCTGACGATGCCGACCAACGGAGCTCCCACCAAGATCACTCAGGGATCCCGGACCAAGGGCGGCATCGGCGAGTCCACGCTCCGCCCGGACGGCACCCTCAAGGTCACCGGCGAGTTCGCGTACTCGTCCGACATGTGGCACGAGGACATGCTCTGGGGCCAGATCCTCCGCTCGACCGTGGCTCACGCGGAGATCGTCTCGATCGACACGAGCGAGGCGCTGAGGACCCCCGGCGTGTACGCCGTCATGACCTACGACGACCTTCCGACAGACGTGAGGAACTACGGCCTGGAGATCCAGGACACCCCGGTCCTCGCGCACGGCAAGGTCCGCCACCACGGTGAACCGGTCGCCATCGTCGCCGCCGACCACCCGGAGACCGCCCGCCGGGCCGCCGCCAAGATCAGGGTCGAGTACCGCGAACTGCCCGTCATCACCGACGAGGCCTCCGCGACCGCGCCCGACGCGATCCTGGTCCACGAGGACCGCACCGACCACCACATCGGCCACGTCCCGCACCCCAACATCGTCCACCGCCAGCCGATCATCCGCGGCGACGCCTCCGAGGCCGCGAAAAGGGCCGATGTCGTCGTCAGGGGTGAGTACTACTTCGGCATGCAGGACCAGGCCTTCCTCGGCCCCGAGTCCGGTCTCGCGGTGCCCGAGGAGGACGGCGGCGTCCATCTCTACATCGCCACCCAGTGGCTGCACAGCGACCTGCGCCAGATCGCGCCCGTCCTCGGACTGCCCGAGGAGAAGGTGCGGATGACGCTGGCCGGCGTCGGCGGCGCGTTCGGCGGCCGCGAGGACCTGTCGATGCAGATCCACGCCTGTCTGCTCGCCCTGCGCACGGGCAAACCCGTCAAGATCGTCTACAACCGCTTCGAGTCCTTCTTCGGCCACGTCCACCGCCACCCGGCCCGCCTCTTCTACGAGCACGGGGCCACTCGCGACGGCAAGTTGACGCACGTCAAGTGCCGGATCGTCCTGGACGGCGGCGCGTACGCCTCCGCGTCCCCCGCGGTCGTCGGCAACGCCTCCTCGCTCGGCATCGGCCCGTACAAGGTGGACGACGTCGAGATCGAGGCCATCGCCCTCTACACCAACAACCCGCCCTGCGGGGCCATGCGGGGCTTCGGCGCGGTCCAGGCGTGCTTCGCCTACGAGGCGCAGATGGACAAGGTGGCGAGGGAACTCGGCATGGACCCGGTGGAGTTCCGGCAGCTCAACGCCATGGAGCAGGGCACGCTCATGCCGACGGGCCAGCCCGTCGACTCACCCGCCCCGGTCGCCGAACTCCTGCGCCGCGTCAAGGCGATGCCGCTGCCCCCCGAGCGCCAGTGGGAGTCCAGCGAGGGCGCGGACGTACGGCAGCTGCCGGGCGGCCTGTCCAACACCACGCACGGCGAGGGGGTCGTACGCGGCATCGGGTACGCGGTCGGCATCAAGAACGTCGGCTTCTCCGAGGGCTTCGACGACTACTCCACCGCCAAGGTGCGCATGGAGGTCGTGGGCGGCGAGCCCGTCGCCACCGTGCACACCGCGATGGCGGAGGTCGGCCAGGGCGGCGTCACCGTCCACGCGCAGATCGCCCGCACCGAGCTGGGCGTCGCGCAGGTGACGATCCACCCGGCGGACACCCAGGTGGGCAGCGCCGGTTCGACCTCGGCCTCCCGGCAGACCTACGTCACCGGCGGCGCGGTCCGCAACTCCTGCGAGCTGGTCCGGGAGAAGGTCCTGGACATCGGCCGCCGCAAGTTCGGTACGTACCACCCGGCCTGGGCGACGGCGGAGCTGCTGCTGGAGGGCGGCAAGGTCGTCACCGACGGCGGCGAGGTCCTCGCCGATCTGGTGGACGTCCTCGAGGACGAGGCCGTCGAGGTCGAGGCCGAGTGGCGGCACCGCCCCACCGTCCCCTTCGACCTGCGCACCGGCCAGGGCAACGGTCACGTCCAGTACTCCTTCGCCGCCCACCGGGCCGTCGTGGAGGTCGACACCGAGCTCGGCCTGGTCAAGGTGATCGAGCTGGCCTGCGCCCAGGACGTCGGCAAGGCGCTCAACCCCCTCTCCGTGGTCGGCCAGATCCAGGGCGGCACGCTCCAGGGCATGGGCATCGCGGTGATGGAGGAGATCATGGTCGATCCCAGGACCGCGAAGGTCAGGAACCCCTCCTTCACGGACTACCTGCTGCCGACCATCCTCGACACGCCGATCATGCCGGTCGACGTCCTCGAACTCGCCGACGACCACGCCCCCTACGGGCTGCGGGGCGTCGGCGAGGCACCCACCCTGTCCTCGACCCCGGCCGTCCTCGCGGCGATCCGCGCCGCGACCGGCCTGGAGCTGAACAGGACGCCGGTACGGCCCGAACACCTCACGGGCCAGGCGTAGTCATCACGTCCCTCCGGGCGGCACGGGGAGCGTCACACGTCGTGTGCCGCCCGGAGCAGCAAGTTCGTTCGTCTCGGGCCGTCCCCCGGGTCGTGCGGCCGAAGCACCATCCCAAATCCCGTGAACCGCAGGGTCGGTTCACCCGGGTGCCCCTTTGAACCTTGGGAGTAGGCCCACATGACCCAGCAGTCCCTTCAGCCGCAGACCGTCCCCGAGGAGGCGGGCGCGGGAACCCGCGTCCCCGCCGGACGGTCGTGGCTCGACCGGTACTTCCACATATCCCGGCGGGGATCCAGCGTCGCCCGTGAGGTCCGCGGTGGCGTCACCACCTTCATGGCGATGGCGTACATCCTGCTGCTCAACCCCCTGATCCTGTCCGGCAAGGACGCGGCCGGGGACACCCTCGGCCAGAAGGCCCTGATCACGGCGACCGCGTTCGCCGCGGCCTGCACCACGCTGCTGATGGGCTTCGTCGGCAGGGTCCCGCTCGCGCTCGCCGCCGGCCTGTCCGTCTCCGGCGTGCTGTCCTCGCAGGTCGCCCCGCAGATGACCTGGCCGCAGGCGATGGGCATGTGCGTGATGTACGGCGTCGTCATCATGCTGCTGGTCGTGACCGGACTGCGCGAGATGATCATGAACGCGATCCCGCTCGCGCTCAAGCACGGCATCACCATGGGCATCGGCCTGTTCATCGCCCTCATCGGCTTCTACAAGTCGGGCTTCGTGCACCAGGGCAGGGCCACCCCGGTCACCCTCGGCCCTGCGGGCGAACTCGCGGGCTGGCCGGTGCTGTTGTTCGCCGGCACCCTGCTGCTGATCTTCATGCTGCAGTCCCGCGACATCCCCGGCGCCATCCTCGTCGGCATCGTCAGCGGCACGATCGTCGCCGCTGTCCTCAACGCCGCCGGTGTGATCGACCCCCGGCAGTGGGCGAACGGCGCCCCCGAGCTGCACGGCAGCGCGGTCTCCATGCCCGACTTCTCGCTCTTCGGGCACGTCGAGTTCGGCGGCTGGGGCAAGGTCGGCGCGATGACGGTCGGCATGATCGTCTTCACCCTCGTGCTGGCCGGGTTCTTCGACGCCATGGCCACCATCATCGGCGTCGGCACCGAGGCGGAACTGGCCGACGCCAAGGGCCGGATGCCGGGCCTGTCGAAGGCGCTGTTCATCGACGGCGCGGGCGGGGCGATCGGCGGTGTCGCGGGCGCCAGCGGGCAGACCGTGTTCATCGAGTCGGCCACCGGCGTCGGCGAGGGCGCCCGTACCGGACTCGCCTCGGTCGTCACCGGGCTGTTCTTCGCGGCATGTCTGTTCTTCACCCCGCTCACCGCGATCGTGCCGCAGGAGGTGGCGTCCGCCGCCCTGGTCGTCATCGGCTCGATGATGCTCATGAACGCCCGGCACGTGGAGTGGGGCGACCGCGCGACGGCGATCCCGGTCTTCCTCACCGTCGTCGTGATGCCGTTCACCTACAGCATCACCGCGGGTGTCTCCGCCGGTGTCATCTCCTACGTCGCGATCAAGGCCGCCCAGGGCAAGGCGCGCGAGATCGGCGCCTTCATGTGGGGCCTCGCGGTGATCTTCCTGGTCTACTTCGCCCTCCACCCCGTCGAGAGCTGGCTGGGCGTGCACTAGCCGCGCGCCGAACCGCCCTTTCCCCCAACCCCGTTAGGAGACCGACAGATGCTGGACATCGCCGAGGAGCTCAACCGGTGGGTCGAGCAGGGACGTGACGTCGCCGTGGCCACCGTGGTGGCCGTCGGCGGCAGCGCACCCCGCCTGCCGGGCGCCGCCCTCGCGGTGGACGCCGACGGCACGGCGATCGGGTCGGTCTCCGGCGGCTGCGTGGAGGGAGCCGTGTACGAGCTGTGCGAGCAGGCGCTGCGGGACGGCGAAACGGTCCTGGAGCGCTTCGGATACAGCGACGACGACGCCTTCGCCGTCGGCCTGACCTGCGGTGGCGTCATCGACATCCTGGTCACCCCGGTACGGGCCGACGACCCGGCCCGTCCGGTTGTGGCGTCCGCGCTGGCCGCCGCCGCCCGGGGGGAGGCGGCGGCGCTGGCACGGATCGTGTCCGGCCCGGCCGATCTGCTGGGCCGCGCACTCCTCGTCCGCTCCGACGGCTCCCACGAGGGCGGGTTCGGTGCCCATCCCGAGCTGGACCGGACCGTCGTCGCCGAGGCGTCGGCCTTCCTGGACGCCGGCCGCACCGGCACCCTGGAGATCGGGGAGCAGGGCTCTCGTTGCGGAGCACCGCTCACGGTCCTCGTCGAGTCCTCCGTCCCCCCGCCCCGGATGATCGTCTTCGGCGCGATCGACTTCGCGTCGGCGCTGGTCCGGATCGGCAAGTTCCTCGGCTACCACGTGACGGTGTGCGACGCCCGCCCGGTGTTCGCCACCCGCACCCGCTTCCCCGAGGCCGACGAGATCGTCGTCGAGTGGCCCCACGCCTACCTGGAGCGGACGCCCGTCGACGGCCGTACCGTCCTGTGCGTCCTCACCCACGACGCCAAGTTCGACGTACCGCTGCTCCGGCTGGCGCTGCGGCTGCCGGTGGCGTACGTCGGCGCCATGGGCTCGCGCCGCACCCATCTGGACCGCAACCGGCGGCTGCGCGAAGCGGGCGTGAGCGAGGTGGAGCTGGCGCGGCTGCGCTCGCCCATCGGGCTGGACCTCGGCGCCCGCACCCCCGAGGAGACGGCCCTGTCCATCGCCGCCGAGATCGTCGCCGACCGGCGCGGCGGCAGCGGCGTCTCCCTCACCGGCGCGCACACGCCGATCCACCACGACCCGGCGTCCCTGCCGGCGCGGCGGATCGGGTCGGTGGCCTGAGCGGCGGGGGCGTCAGTCCGTGGCCTTCGTCGGCTCGGGTGTCGGGGCCAGTGACGGGGCCACCGTGTCGGGGGCCGACGGGGTCGGGTTCCTGGACGGCAGCCGGGTGGGCCGGTCCGGCCGCACCGAGAAGGCCGTGTCGCCCGCGACGGCCACCAGGGCGTCCTTGACGAGGAGCACGTACGGGGTGGTCTCACCGGCCGACTCGCCGGGCTCGGCGAGCGCGGAGGTGCGCCAGCGCACCGCGCCCGTCGCGCTGTTCAGGGCCAGTACACGGCCGTACTCGTTGACGAGGTACAGGGTGGTGAACTTCGTGGACACCACCGGCGCCGACAGGTTCTCCACGTCCGTCGTCGCCTGCCACAGCCGCTTGCCGTCCGAGCCGCGCACGGCGGTGACCGTGCCGTCCGGCCGCACGAACCAGACGACGCCCTTGAGTAGGGTGGCGGTGCCGCGCGGGGTGCCCGGCAGCGCGGCGCGTGTGACGGCGCCGGTGCGCGGGTTCACCCGGAGCAGGGCGGAGTACGGCTGGTCGTCGCCGGCGGCGGCGAACTGATGGTCCGCCAGTTTCGGGAGCAGGAACAGCAGTTGGCCGTCCACGGTGCCCATCGGACGGGCGCCCGTGGGCAAGGTGGCGATCTCGGCGGCGGTGCCGTCGTCCGGGTCGAGCCGCAGCAGAGCCACGTTGTCCGTGCCGGGATCGTCCGCCGGGGTGCACACGCCGTAGGGGGCGCCGTCGAGGACGGTCGGCGTGCAGGCGCTTCCGCTCGACGACTTCGCCGGTGCCGTCCACAGCCGTCGGCCCGTCGCGTCGTAGGCGACGAACGTGGTCCTGTTCTCGTCCATCGCGAGGACGCCCCGGTCGAACAGGACGGCCGGCTCCTCGTCGGCGACGGGGCGGGCCCACAGCTCCGCCCCGGTCCTCGCGTCCAGGACGGTGAGCCGACGGGTGCGGTAGGTGCCGGTCGGGTCGGGCTTGCGGTAGGTGTAGACGCGTCCGTCGCGAACGCCGACCGGGCGCGAGGTCTCCGGGTCGGTGCCCCGGCGCCAGTCGACCCGGCCGGACGCGGCGTCGAGGCGGGTGACGGTGAAGCCGGTGCCGGCGCAGTACACGGTCGTCGAACCGCCCGCCACGCAGCCCGACTCGCTGAAGTCGATCGGGTCGCCCTGCTTGGCGGTGAGCAGGCTCGCCCGCCACGGCCTCCAGCCCGTGGGCAGACCCGCCACGGGAGCGCCGGCCGCGCTCGCCGAGCCGCCGCCGACGGCGGACGGATCACCGGCCGGTCCGCCGCTCGCCGCCATGTGGGCCGCCGTGAGACCGACCACGGCGACGGCCATCGCCGTGCCGATCCCGATGAGCACACGCCGTACCCGGCGGCCCCCTTCGGTCGCCGACGGGGTGACGGTCGTGCCGTCGCTCCGGTTCGGCCCGGTCGTGCGGCTGTGGCGGCCGTGCGGAGCGGCGGTGGTGTCCGCGCCGGGCGCGGAGCGGGGGGCCGGGACGCCCGCGAGGTCGGGGAAGGCCGGGGGCGCCTCGGTGGGCAGGTGCAGCAACAGGCTGTGCAGCTCCGCCAGTTGTGGGCGGGCCAGCGGGTCCTTGTCCAGGCAGCGGGCCGCGATGCCGCGCAGCGGCTCCGGGACGCCGTCCAGGTGCGGGGCCTCGTACATCACCTGATAGCCCGTCAGGTACGGGCTGCCGCCGTCGAAGGGGCGGTTGCCGGTGGCCGCGTACGCCAGCAGGGAACCGAGCGAGAACACGTCCGAGGCTGGGGTGACGTCCTTCGGCGAGGAGAACTGCTCCGGGGACATGAAGGGCGGGGTGCCGATGAGGCGGCCGGTGACGGTCAGGTCCTCGTTGTCGGCGGCGCGGGAGATGCCGAAGTCGATGACCCGGGGGCCGTCCTCGGCCATCAGGACGTTGCTCGGCTTGAGGTCGCGGTGCACGACACCGGCGCGGTGGATGTCCCGCAGCGCCTCCACGAGGCCCAGGGCCAGGGTGCGCAACTTCCGTCCGGTGAGGGGCCCTTCCTCGGCAACGATGTCGGAGAGTGTGCGGCCGGGCACGTAGAGCGTCGCCATCCACGGCTGTTCGGCCTCGGGGTCGGCGTCCACCACGGGCGCCGTGAACGCCCCGCTCACCCGCCGCGCCGCCGCGACCTCCTGCCGGAAGCGGGCGCGGAACTCCTCGTCCAGCGCGTACTGGGCGTGCACGACCTTGATCGCGACCTGCCGCCCGGAGGCGGACAGCCCCAGATGCACGACGCCCATCCCGCCACTGCCGAGCCGGTCGATCAGCGTGTAGCCACCTATGGACGCGGCCTCCCCGGAACCCACCGAC
>NZ_WVUG01000208.1 GCF_017614965.1 Streptomyces griseorubiginosus
CCCGCACCCCGCCCGCAAGCCCCGCCGTGAACGACCCGGGCGCCGGTCCCAGCGCCGACCAGTCACGGCTGTCCGGCACTCCGATCACGTCGAGCAGCAGCGCCGCGTCCGCCGCGTCCCGGGTCATCGGCCCCACGTGCGCCAGCGTGCCGAAGGCGCTCGCCGGATACAGCGGGACACGGCCGTACGTCGGCTTCAGCGCGAAGATCCCGCAGAACGCGGCCGGGATACGGACACTGCCCCCGCCGTCCGTGCCGAGCGCGAGGGGACCCGCGCCGAGGGCCACGGCCGCCGCCGCGCCGCCGCTGGAGCCGCCGGCGGTGCGGGACGGGTCGTGCGGGTTGCGGGTCACGCCGGACAGCGGTGAGTCCGTGACGCCCTTCCAGCCGAACTCGGGGGTCGTGGTCTTGCCGATGAACACGGCTCCGTGCTCCCGCAGCCGGGCGACGGACGGAGCGTCCTCGTCCCAACTCCCCTCCTCCGAAATGGCCTTGGAACCCTTGAGGGTGGGTGCGCCCTTCAGCAGGATGATGTCCTTGACGGTCGTGGGTACCCCGTCCACCAGCCCCTTCGGCTCGCCCCGCCGCCATCGCCGCGTCGACTCCCGCGCCTGGGCGAGCGCCTCGTCCCCCAGCAGCCGTACGAAGGCGTTGACCTCCGGCTGGATCCGCTCGGCCCGCTCCAGCGCGGCCCGCGTGGCCTCCTCCGGACTGAACTCGCCCTTGCGGTACCCCTCGACGAGTCGTGCGGCGGTCAGCTCGGTGAGGTCGAGGTCCGTCATCTGCCCTCCATCGCTCGGCGGTTCAGCGTCCGGGTACATACCCCCGTTGCTTGTCGACCACGTTCAGCAGGGGCCGGCCGGTCTCCCAGCGCTCGTACAACTCGACGAACTGCGCGCCGAGTTCGTCGCGCCAGCCGACCGTGTCGCCGCTCATGTGCGGGGACACGATCAGGCCCGGGGCCCGCCACAAGGGGCTGTCGGGGGTGAGGGGCTCGTGCTCGAAGACGTCCAGGGCGGCGCCCGCGATCCAGCGCTTGGCGAGGGCGTCCGCGAGGGCCTCCTCGACGACCAGGCCGCCGCGCCCGACGTTGATGAAGCGGGCCGAGGGCTGCATCACGTCGAAGCGGCGGGCGTCGAACATGCCCCGCGTCTGCTCGGTCAGCGGGGCGGCCGCGATCACCCAGTCGGCGCGGGCGATCAACCGGTCCAGGTCCTCGGGACCGTGGATGCCGGTGTGCGGGGTGCGCCCGACCAGCGCGGTGGTGATGTCGAGCGCCCTGAGCGTGCGGGCGATGGTCCGGCCGATCGGCCCGGACCCGACCACGCAGGCCCGGGTGCCCGCCACCCGCTGGCTCTCCCGGTGCCGCCAGGTCCGCTCCCGCTGCAGCTCCAGCGTCCTCGGCAGATCCTTGGCCATGGCCAGGACGAGGGCGGCGACGTACTCGGCGATCGGCTGGTCGAAGACGCCGCGCGCGTTGGTGACCACGGTGTCCGAGGCGGCGAGTTCCGGACACATCAGATGGTCCACGCCCGCGCTCGCCGTGTGCACCCAGCGCGGCCGCGGCCCCTCGCCCGGCCACGCGGCCCGCACCGCCCGGGACGTGAAGTCCCACACCAGCAGCACGTCCGCGTGCGGCAGCCGCTCGGCCAGCGTCGAGGGGTCGGCGTGCTCGACACGGGCGCGACCCGTGAGGCGCCCGAGGCGGGGGAGGGGATCGGCGTCCAGGACCAGGACGGTGGGGACGGTCATGCGCGAGGACTCGATTCCGGAGCGGGGCGGCCGTCTGACATGCGAGGTTTGACCACGCTCGCACCCGAACCTACCTTCGTCAACACGGGCGTACGTACGGTCCGTTGCTCACCCCTTTCTCACAGTGAGGGCGGTGGCCGTCATGGACGTGTCCTTCCTGGGTGGTCCCCGGCCGCAGCGCGGTGTAGGAGTCGTCGCCCCGTTCGACTTCGCCCTGGACCGCGAGCTGTGGCGCTGGGTCCCCGACGAGGTGTCGCTGCACCTCACCCGCACGCCGTACGTGCCGGTCGAGGTCAGCCTCGACCTCGCCCGGCTGGTCAGCGAACACCAGACGCTGGACGACGCGGTGCGCACCCTCACCGCGATCACGCCCGAGGTCGTCGCCTACGCCTGCACCTCAGGCAGCTTCGTCGGCGGGATCGCCGGGGAGCGGGCGATGTGCGCGGCGATGACACGGGCCGGCGCGGTCCCCTCGGTCACCACCTCGGGCGCGCTCCTTCAGGCCCTGGCGGCGCTCGGCGCGCGGCGGGTCGCGCTGGTCACGCCGTACACCGGGTCCGTCACGAGCGCGCTGGAGGAGTACCTCGCCGAGGCGGGGGCCGAAGTCACGGGATGCGCGTACATGGGTCTGACCCGGCACATCTGGAAGGTGCCGTACCGCGACGTGGTGGCCATGGCGCACCGGGCGGTCCGGCGCACCGCCGACGTGCTGTTCATCAGCTGCACCAACCTGCCGACCTACGACGTCATCCCGCAACTGGAGGCCGAACTGCGCATCCCGGTCATCTCGGCCAACCAGGTGACCATGTGGGCCGCGCTGGCCCGAATGGGTACCCGGGCGGTGGGACCGTACCAGGCGCTGATCGATCCGGCGGCGCGCTCCGGTCCCGTGGTGCCGGAACTCCCGGACGGTGAACAGCAGCAGGAAGGCAGGTCATGACCGCACTCGGATTCCTCTACCCGGGGCACTCCGCCGAGGACGACTACCCGCGCATCGAGCAACTGCTCGGCAGCGACATCCGCCTCGACGTCGTCCACACCGACATCGGTACGGACGCCCACCGGGTGGACGCCCTGCGGGAGATGGGCTCGGCCGAGCGGCTGGCGGCGGGCGTCGACGAACTGCGCATGGCGGGCGCCGAGTCGGTGGTCTGGGCGTGCACCAGCGGCAGCTTCGTATACGGCTGGGAGGGCGCCCACGAGCAGGTGCGCACCCTCGCCGTCACGGCCGGGATGCCGGCCTCCTCCACGTCCTTCGCGTTCGTGCACGCGCTGGGCGAGCTGGGCGTACGCAAGGTGGCGGTCGCCGCGACCTACCCCGAGGACGTCGCGGAGCTCTTCGCGGACTTCCTGCGCGCGGGTGGCGTCGAGGTCACCTCCGTCCGGGGTGCGGGCGTCGTCACCGCCGCCGAGGTCGCCACCTGGGGTGAGGCGGAGATCCAACTGCTGGCCCGCGACGCCGACGGCCCGGACGCCGAGGCCCTGCTCCTGCCGGACACGGCCCTGCACACGGCGGCCCACATCCCGGCCCTGGAGAAGGAGCTGGGCAAGCCGGTCCTCACCGCCAACCAGGTCACGGTCTGGGAGGGCCTGCGCCTGGCGGACCGCAGGGTGAACGCGCCGATGATGGGGGCGCTGTTCACCAGGGAGCCGCTCGTGCAGGTCTGAGCCCCCCTCGCTGATCGTCGGGCGTCGGGATCGCCGGGAATAAAGCGGAGACCGCCTCCTGTTAGTCGTGCGGGCATACCGCGTCGCACCAACAGGAGGCACCCACCGTGACGGCAGACGAGATCCGGGGCACCGTACAGGGCACCGCCCCCGTCCCCCTCTCCGTACTGGACCTGGTCACCGTCGGCTCGGGCAGCACCGCCACCGACGCGCTGCGCACCAGCGTCGAACTGTCCCGGTACGCCGAGTCCCGCGGCTTCCACCGCTACTGGGTCGCCGAGCACCACTCCATGCCGGGTGTGGCCTCCTCCTCCCCGGCCGTGATCCTGGCCCACCTCGCCGCCCACACGGACCGCATCCGCCTCGGTTCCGGCGGCGTGATGCTGCCCAACCACGCGCCCCTGGTGATCGCCGAGCAGTTCGGCACCCTGGAGGCGCTGGCGCCGGGCCGCGTCGACCTGGGCCTCGGCCGCGCCCCCGGCACCGACGGCGCCACGGCCGCCGCCCTGCGCCGCACCGAGCGGCTCAACGAGGGTGCCGACGACTTCCCCGAACAGCTCGCCGAGCTGACCCGCTTCCTGGACGACGACTTCCCCGACGGCCACCCCTACCGCCGCATCCACGCCGTGCCCGGCCCCGTGCAGGCCACCTCCCCCGGCGGCGTCCAGTCCCCGCACCGGCCGCCGGTCTGGCTCCTTGGCTCCTCCGGCTTCAGCGCCCGCCTGGCCGGCGTCCTCGGCCTGCCCTTCGCCTTCGCGCACCACTTCTCCGCGCAGAACACCGTCCCGGCCCTGGAGCTGTACCGGGAGTCCTTCCGCCCCTCCGACGTCCTGGACGAGCCCTACGCCCTCATCGGCGTCTCCGTCCTCGCCACGGACGACCCGCGGGAGGCCCGCCGCCAGACCCGCGCGATGGCCCTGAACATGATCCGGCTGCGCACCGGCCGGCCGGGCCTGTTCCCCGACCCGGACGAGGCGGAGAAGCACGAGTTCAGCCCGTACGAGGAGGAGTTCGTCGCGTCCTGGACCTCGAACATCGAGCACGGCACGGCCGACGAGGTCGTCGCCGGTCTGGACGCCCTCCACAAGCGCACCGGCGCCGACGAGTTGATGCTCACCTCGCACGCCCACCGCGGCGAGGTGCGACTGCGCTCCTACGAACTCATCGCGGACGCCTACGGGTTGCCGACCGCCTCGGTCTGAGTCCCCATCAACTCGCCGATCCGCTCGGGCGACACCGGCCGTGAGTACAGCCAGCCCTGGCCGGTGTCGCAGCCGATGCGGCGCAGCCGGGTCGCCTGCGCCGAGGTCTCCACGCACTCCGCGGTGACCGTCAGGCCCAGCCGGTGGGCGAGTTGGATCATCGCCTCGACGACGACCTCGTCGGCCGGGTTGGGCGCCACCGTCCCCTCCTTGTCGCCCTCGTACTGGAAGCCGCGGACGAAGGAGCCGTCCAGCTTCAGCACCGACACCGGCAGCCGGCTGAGGTAGGCCAGGTTGGAGTAGCCGGTGCCGAAGTCGTCGATGGCGATCCGGACGCCCATGTCACTGAGCGCCTGCAGGGCCTGCAGCGGGCGGCCCGCGGAGCCCATCACCGCCGACTCGGTCAGCTCCAGCTGCAGCAGCCCCGGTGCGAGGCCCGTCTCGGCGAGGGTCTGGGCGACGTCCGCCACCAGGTCGGAGTCCCAGACCTGACGGACGGCCACGTTGACGCTGACGAACAGCGGCGGCTCGTCCGGGTGGTCGAGCTGCCAGCGCCGGGCCTGGCGGCAGGCCGTGCGCAGCACCCACAGGCCGAGCGGCACGATCGAGCCGTCCTCCTCGGCCAGTCCGATGAACCGATTCGGCGTCAGGACACCGAACTGCGGGTGGTTCCAACGGACCAGCGCCTCCACGCCGTTGACCCGCCCGTCCTCCATGCCCACCAGAGGCTGGTACTCCAGCACGAACTCACCGCGCTCGATGGCGGGGCGGAGATGGGAGGCGAGCGCCTGACGGGTCATGCGGTGGGCGTTGCGCTCCGGGTCGAACAGCGTCCAGCGGGCCTTGCCGTCGGCCTTGGCCCAGTAGAGGGTGGTGTCGGCCGCCTGCATCAGGGCGGTCGGGGTGGTGCCGGCCGCGTGCCGCTCCACGACCCCGATCGAGGCCGACACCGACAGCCGCTGACCGGCGAGGTCGAAGGGTGCCTGGACCGCCTTCAGGACGGACTCGGCGAGGTCGGCGAGCTGCTCGGTACCTGTCGAGTCCTCGACCAGCAGGGCGAATTCGTCGCCGCCGAGTCTGGCCACCAGCGGTGCGCTCGCTCTGGCGTACCCGGCCTCGTCGGCGCACCGCGTCAGCCGTTCGGCGACGGCGGCCAGCAGCCGGTCGCCGACGCGGTGGCCGAGGGTGTCGTTGATGGCCTTGAAGCCGTCCAGGTCCAGATAGCACAGGCCGATCCGCCCGGTGCCGCTCTCCTCGTACGACCCCGCCTCCAGCGCGGCCGTCAGCCGCTCGAAGAACAGGGTGCGGTTGGGCAGCCGGGTCACCGGGTCGTGCATCTGCAAGTGCCGCAGCCTGCCCTGGAGTTCACGCTGGGCGCTGATGTCGGTGACGGACAGCAGGACACCGTCCTCGCCGGCCGGCAGCGGGGCGACCACCACCTGGACCCAGACGGACTGGCCGTCGGGGTGCTTCATGCGCCGGGTGCAGCGCAGCCGGGCCTCGCGGCCGCGCAGCACCTCGCGGTAGGCGTGCCAGGTACGGGTGTCGGAGGCCAGGTCCACCAGATCGGCGGCGACCTTGCCGGTCAGCGCGTCCGGCGGACTGCCGAGCAGCGCGCCGAACCCGTCGTTCGCGGTGACCACCAGGCCCTCGCGATCGACGACCGCCATGGCGACGGAGGCGGTCCTGAAGACGGACCGATAGATGCTGTCACTCTCTGTTACGGCGCCCCGGTCGAGGTCTGCCGCGGGCGCCGGCCCTTCGGACGTTCCGCTCACCGCTAGCTCCCGCAGTGCACTCGATCTCTGTCCGTGCAGGAAAGTGTGCCGATCATAGAGGCAGACCCAAGGGCCTTCCAGCCACTGTCCAGTGTCCCGGATCCAGCGGCACTTCTGACAGATCGTTTCTGCCCGCAGCTGGGCGGGTTCATGGGTGCTGGGACCACTTGTGACGTTCCGTGAGCGATTCGGGGGTGTCGGATCTGAGGATCCGTCGGCCGGCTCACTCATCTGGGGCAGGCAAACAGGGCGTAGTACGACAAATATGCACAGGCTGGGTGCGGTGTCCCGTGTACCGCTCCCGGAGGTCCCTGTGCCGCGTCAGTTCCCCTTCCTGTCTCCCCCCAAGGGATTCCGGGGCCCCCGACTGCGCAGCACCGCCGCCGTGTGCACCACCCTGTCCGCGCTCGCCGCGACCTCCCTGATCACCGGGCCGTCGGTCGCCGAACCCTTCTCGTCGGTGCCGTGCGCCCTGCAGCGCACCGAGGCCCACCACTCCGAGGGCCTCGACACCTGGAACGCCGCCTATCCGCGCCCGACCCGCGCGCTGGACGCGGTGATGGTCTTCCTGTCCTTCCCCGGCTCGGCCCCGCGCACCACGCCGGCCCAGCTGACCGCCGACCACTTCCCGGCCACCACCCGCTTCTACGAGCGCGCCTCCTACGGCAGGTTCACCCTGCGCCCGCATCCCCTCGAGCGCTGGATCCGGATGCCGCACCCGGCGACCTCGTACGCCATACAGCGCGACTGGAACCCCGAGCGCCGCGCCGCCTATCTGCGCGACGCGCTCGCCGCCGCCGACCCGCGGGTCGACTTCTCCCGCTACGACGTCGTCTACTTCGTCGCCGACCCGGACGCGCCCGGCGTGGACTCGGACGCCACGAAGGTCGTCAACCTGGACGTCCCGCTGCGGGCGGACGGCCGGGACATCCGCCGCGTCGTCACGGTCTTCGAGAAGCATCCGCCGGACCGGCTGGTCCTCGCCCACGAGACCGGCCACGTCTTCGACCTGCCGGACCTCTACCACCGGCCGGTCGACGGCAAGGGCGACTGGGACACGTATGTCGGCGACTGGGACCTGATGGGCAGCCAGTTCGGACTGTCCCCGGACCTGTTCGGCTGGCACAAGTGGAAGCTGGGGTGGCTGGAGCCGCGGCAGGTGGTGTGCGTACGGGAGTCCGGCACCACCCTGCTGACGCTGGAGCCGCTGGACGCGGCGCCGGGGCCGCCGGTCACGGCAGCCGCCGGGTCGCCGGCCTTCGGGCTGGGGCGGGGCACCAAGCTCGCGGTCCTGCGGACCGGTCCCGACAGCGTGCTCGCCTTCGAGGCGCGCGAGCCGGCCGGCAACGACATGACGACCTGCCGCTCCGGCATCCTCGTCTACCGCGTCCGCAGCGGCGCGCCCTCCGGCGACGGCCCCATCCAGGTGATCGACGCCCACCCCCGCACCGAGGCCTGCTGGGAGAACTCCGTCTACCCACCCCTGGCCGACGCCCCGATCGCCCTCGGCGAGACCTTCACGATCCCGGGCACGAGGGTCCGCGTCCAGGCGGAGGGGCGGACGGTCGCGGGGGAGTGGACGGTGAGGATCACGGACGGGTAGCTCTCGGCGGGCGGCTGCTGGGCCGACGCCTGGCGGGGGTGTGGGTGGCGGAGCCCCCACAACGCGCGGCGAAGCCGCGCAGAAACGACGATGGCGAGGCCGTTCGCGCTTTCCGCGAACATGCCTCGCCATCGCCATCGTGCGCCGCCAGGGACTCGAACCCCGGACCCGCTGATTAAGAGTCAGCTGCTCTAACCAACTGAGCTAGCGGCGCCTGCTGACGTCGTAGACCTTAGCATCCTGATCGGCGGGAGGAAAAATCGATATGCGGACGGCGGCTCGGGCCGCCCTTACCGCAGCCCAGAGCACGATTTCGGGGCCCGGCAGCCAGGGGCGGCGGGTGTCGGGGGCGACCAGCCAGCGGGAGGTCGAGGGGGCGGCGGTGCCCAGCGGGGCCGGTACGGTCACCGCGTCACCGGGGCCGTGACACAGCAGCGGCGGAATCGCGCCCGTACGGCCGAACTCCTCCCAGCCCAGCAGCGACGGCAGCCGCTGGGCCGTGCCCGGCGCGGCGAACAGCAGCATGCGGCCCCGGAAGGCCGCGACCGGTCCGGAGCCCGGCCCCTCGTCCCACAGCCGGTCGACCATCCGGCGCCCGAAGACCGCGGGCGCGTTGACGACGTCGAAGACGGAGCCGCAGGCCAGGACCACCGGGGCGTCCGGGCGCTCCTCCCAGAGGGCGAGCGTGCTGCGCGGATACGTTCCGGCGGAGGCGAGCCAGGCGGCTCCGTCCGGGGTGACCCCGCAGGCGTCGAGGCCGTCGGAGAACGGGCCGATGCGTTCACTGCTCATGGAGGACATGTCTACCGGCTGTGAACGGGTGGTTTCCGAGGGTTGCCGGAATCCGGGACAGCGGCGGGCGGCAGCGGGTATCTTGCCCGCCTGGCATATGCCAATCCGAAGCGAGCGGTGTTCAGACTGCTCAGACGGGGTCGGCGGACCCGGCGCCCTCGACCCCGCGCATCAGGTCCCGGCCGAACTCGACCATCTTCTTGGCGTAGTCCTCGGTCCATTCCGCCCGCTCCGCGATGTCCGCCGGCGTCAGCCGGTCGAAGCGGCGCGGGTCGGCGAGCTGCGCCGCCGCCATTGCCTGGAACTCCACGGCCCGGTCGGCCGCCGCGCGGAACGCCTGCGCCAGCTCCGTCGAGCGGGCCAGCAGGGCGCGGGGGTCGTCGATGGACTCCAGGTCGAAGAAGTGCTCCGGATCGGCGGCCGCCTCGGCGGGCTCGAAAAGCAGGGGCGCGGGGCGCAGCCGCGGTTCGTTCCGACGCGGCGTCTGCTCCGCCATGTCTTCTCCTCCTCGTACGTCGCGGAAGACCCTTCTGTGCACGGGCCACCGTCCATTGTCCCGCGCCCATGCAAGAGGGCCCCGATTCCCCCGGCCTGCATCGAGCGGGTGCTGTGCTGATCGTTTGTTCTGATGCAGCCGGACGGGTGGTCAGGGCTGCCAGGGCACGCGGTGTTCCGCCAACCGCGCCAGTACCGCGTGGTTGGCCTCCCAGCCGTCCGGGGCTGTATTCGTCGGCCGCCTCCGGCGGCGGGCCGGACTCCGTCCGGCGGGTGGGGGTGCTGTGCTGATCGTTTGTTCTGATGCAGCCGGACGGGTGGTCAGGGCTGCCAGGGCACCCGGTGTTCCGCCAACCGCGCCAGTACCGCGTGGTTGGCCTCCCAGCCGTCCGGGAACTTCACCAGCGTTCCCAGCTGGACCGGTTCTGTGGACGGGTAGTCGTCCAGCAGGTCGCCGACGCCGGCCCGGCAGACCACGATGCAGGCGTGGCGGTGGCGGGAGGTCAGGACGCACAGGCGACCCGTCTCCAGGTGGAAGGCGGTGGCGTCGGGGCGGCCGGAGAGCGGGTGCAGGATCACCGTGACGTCGAACTCCATGCCCTGCAGCCGGTTCGCCGTGTCCACGGTGACGTCCGCGACGCCCAGCTCCGCCAGGGCCGCCCGGACGGCCGCCGCCTGGTCGCGGTGGGCCGTGCCGACGGCGATACGGCCGGCGGTGAGAGGGGCGGGGACGGGTGAGCGTTCCGACGTCGCCGCACCCTCCCGGTCCAGCAGCCGTCGTACCACCGTCGCCACCGCCCGCACCGCCTCCGGGTCCGTGCGCGGGGTGTGCCGCGCGGGCAGCTCCAGCAGGCCCCAGCCCGACTCGGCGGCCGCGTCGATCACCCGGTCGGGGCCGGAGCCGTCCGAGGGAACGGCGAAGGAGAGACGGCGGTCGTCGTGGTCCGTGCCGCTGCGGAAGGGCGTGTACGGGTAGAAGGCGTCCGAGACCAGCGGGGCCGCGGAGGCCGGGAGCCGCCAGGAGACCGGCAGGCGGTGCTGGGGAAGTTCGGGGTTGTGGGCCAGAAGGGTGGTGACGGCGGAGGCCGAGGGGTCGTACGACAGCCCCGCCCACTGCTCGCTGCCCACGATCGAGAAGGGGTCCAGCTGACCCGGATCGCCCACGAACAGCGCCCGCTCGAACAGCCCCGCCACCGCGAGCAGCGAGTCCGACCGCATCTGGTACGCCTCGTCGACGATCGCGTGCCGCCACGGCTCGTCGGCCTTCACATGCGCCCACTTCGCGGCCGTGGAGATCACCACCGGCAGCCCCGCCAGCTCGGCCGCCTTCGCCGACTTGCGCACGTGCGGCAGCTCGTCCAGCGCCTTGTCGTACGGGTCGGCGTCACTGCTGTGCAGCCGGCCGACCGGAAGCTGCGGGCTCTTCTCGGCGAGCCGGACGACGAGATCGTCGACCTGCGCGTTCGTCTGCGCGACGATCATCAACGGGCGCCCGGCGTCGGCCAGTTCGAGCGCCGCGCGCACGACCAGCGTGGACTTGCCGGCGCCCGGCGGGGAGTCCACGACCACGCCCCGGTGACTGCCGTGCAGCGTGTCGTGGAGGATCGCGTCGGTGGCCTCGGCGGCCGCCGCCCCGGGGTCGAGAACGGTGGTCACAGGACGTCCTCCGCGGTCAGGGGATCGGCCGCCTCGGCCACGGCCTCACCCGGCGGTCCGCCGTGCGTCCACGGCGTCTGCTCCGGATCGGGCAGCTTGGGGCCGCCGCGCTGCTCGTGCTCGAAGAGGGTGAAGCAGACCCGGTCGCCCTTCTCCGGGACCGAGCCGGGCTCCGGCTCCTTGCCGCGGCCCATCTTGTCGAGCATGCGCAGCACGACCAGCGTGCCGCCGTCCTCGGACTCCTCGGCTCCGACGAACTCGGCCGACTGCGGCTTGCCGTCCAGCGAGCGGTACGCCTTGGCCCGCTCGCCGAGGTGCGGCCGGTCGTCGGTGCGGATCGTGACCAGCGGGCGCGGGCTCGGCCGCTTGCTCTCGCTGTACGCCATCACGACCTCCGTGACCTCGCCCGCGAACGCCTCCCCGGACAGCCGTCGCCCCGCCATCACCAGCGGATCGTCCAGGGCCTCCTGTGCCTCGAGGCGGGCCTGCTCCCGCTCGCGCGAGGCGAGCTTGTTCGCGGCGGTGACCGCGTCGTCGCGGCGCGGCTGCGGAGGCTCACCGGCCGTGACACGGTCGCGGTGGGCGGTGAACGACCAGCGGTCGCGCGTCCACCGCTCCTCGACATGCGCTCCCTCGGGGAGGGCACGCAGCAGGTCGAGGCCGTCCCACACCCGGTCCCAGGTGGGCCGGGTGACGCCCGCGATCAGGTCACGGATCTCCCGCTCCGCGGCGGTGAGTTCACCGAGCCGGTCGTCGGCCTCCAGACCGTCCTCGGCGGCGGCGAGGGCGGTCCGCGCGCGGTCGTAGCGCTCGATGGCCGGGGCGAGGAGCTTGTTGTCGAACGCGGGGTCGGTGGCCGGTCCCGCGGGCGGGCACAGCAGTTGGCCGCGGGGGCCGCGGGCGAGCTCGGCCCGCAGCGCCGCATCGGCCCCGGACATGCCCTCGGGCGGGGCGATCCAGGCGAGCAGGGCGCCCAGGTGCTGGTCCTCCAGGGTGGACTGGCCGGTCGCCCAGTGCCGGGACAGCACGTCGGTCATGGCCAGCAGCAGGGACGAGCCGGGGACGCGGGCGCGCTCCCCGAAATGGGTCAGCCACCGGCCGAGCAGCGGCACGCGCGGGGGCGCCGGATACGGGGTCTCCGGGTCCTGCTCCGCCGTACGGCGAAAGCGCATGGAGCGGCCGAGCAGCCGTACGAAGTCGATGCCGGCGCGGCTCGGGACGATCAACTGCGGGGCGTCGGCGCACAGTTCGACCTCGACCTTGACCCGCTTGCCGGTCTCCGGGTCGGTCTCGGTCCGCTCGGCCGCCTCCACGTCCTCCGCGTGGGCGTCGATGTACGGCAGCACGACGTCCGCCAGCTCGGCCAGGAACGCGAACCGCAGGTCCCGGTCGCGGGGCTGCGGGACGACGAGCAGCCGGGGCGCGTCCCGCTCGGTGCCGACGAGCGCGCCCAGCGGGGCACCGGCCTCACCGGCGGTGGTCAAGGGCACGAAGACGAGCGGCCGCTCGGCCAGATGCCGGTGCCGGACGGTGGCGGCGGGCTGCGCCCGCCCGGTACGGACGGCCTCCAGCCGGCTGAGCGTGGAGATCAGGGACATGGTGACTCTCCAGTCCGCGCCCGCGGCGCCATCGCTTCCAGCGCCTCCGCGCGCAGGTGGGCGGCCCTTCGCAGCGCCGCCACGGCAGGGTCCGTCGGGTCGCCGGCTGTTCCGTGGGCCGCCGCCCACACCTCCTCGACGGTCGTCAGGCCGCCGAGTTCGGCGCGGACCGAGCGGCCGAGGGCGGTGACCGCGCCCGCCTCACGGGAGCGGGCGCGGCAGTGGAAGGCCAGTTCGCAGGCGGACAGGCACTCGGGCGCGTAGGTCGCCGGGACCGACTCGACGGCCGCCGTCAGCTCCTCGGCGGGCAGGTCGGGGGAGAAGCACGTGCCCGCCGGGAGCGTGTCGGCGATGTCCTCGACGCGGGTGAGCCGGGCCAGCTGTCGGGCGGTGACCGCGCGCTGCTTGCGGACGTCGACGGCGGAGGCGGTGGGGAGGTTGGAGAAGTCCTTCGGGCAGACGAGCAGGACCCGCTGCCGTACCGCCGGAGCCGGATCGAGGCGGGCGGCGACCTCCTCCAGGGCCAGGACGTAGACCGCCGCCTGCCGGGCGGCCGCGCCGACCTTGGCCGCGTCCGCGGAGCCGTCCAGCATCGGGAAGGACTTGATCTCGACGACCGTCCAGCTGCCGTCGGGGTGGACGACCACCGCGTCCGGTTCCAGGAAGGCGGGGGAGCCGGCGACGTCGAGGGCGAGCATCGGGTGGTCGAGGAGCGTCCAGCCGCCCGGCTCGGCGGAGGCCTCGCGCAGGGCCAGTGCCGTGCGGGCCGTGCGGCCCTCGGGGCCGGCCGCGGTGAGGTCGGGCACCTGCGCCGCGGTGGGCGGCTCGGCGGTGCGGTCCAGCTTCTCGTGCGCCAGCCGCAGCAGCTCCGCGCCGCCGTCCGCCTTGACCTTCGCCTCGAACGCGTTGCCCCGGGTGAAGGCGAACTGGGACTGCCCGAACACCGACGGGGAGCCCAGCGAGTTAGCCAGTGTCGCCTTGTTCACCCCGGCGCCGTCCAGGATGGCGCGCCGCCTGCAGCCCGGGTTGGCGGCGAGGGCCGCCAGGGCACGGGCGTCCAGCGCCTTGGCCGGGACGTCGGGACCGCGCAGCTCAGCGAGCCGCTGCCGCAGCGCCTTCCCCCGCGTCCGAGGGAGAGGCACCAGGCTCGGCTCCGCTTCCGAACCGCGACTCGCGCTGCCGTGGAATTCGCTCACCCGCGGAAGTCTGGCATCCGCCACTGACAATTGAGGAACCTGCGACGCGAGAGCGCCCTGCGGCGAACGGCAGCCGCGCCTTCAGCGCGTCCACGCCCCGCAGCACGTACGGCGTCAGGAACAGTCCGAGGCCCATCACGCAGGCGCCCGCGACCGCGTCCAGGAAGTAGTGGTTCGCGGTGCCCATGACCACGATCGTCGTCAGCAGCGGGTAGGCGACGGCGAGGACCCGGGTCGTACGCGTCCTGCCGTACTTCCACAGCATGACCCCGCACCACAGCGCCCAGCCCACGTGCAGACTCGGCATGGCCGCGTACTGGTTGGTCATGCCGCCGAGTCCCTTCGGGGCGCTCGCGGCACCGCCCCACCAGCCGTACGAGCTGTACTGGGCCATCGTGTCCACGAACCCGTGGCCCGCAGAGAGGAGACGGGGTGGACAGGTCGGCAGCAGAGTGAAGCCGATCAGGCCCATGAAGGTGGACGTCATCAGCCAGGTGCGGGCCGCCCGGTAGTGCGCCGCGCGCGAGCGGAACAGCCAGATCAGGATGGCCGGGGTGACCAGGTAGTGCAGCGAGGCGTACCAGAAGTCCGCCGGGACGCCGAGCCACGCCTCGCGGGTGAAGAGCCGGTTGAGCGGGTGCTCGGCGTTGATGTGCAGCAGCTTCTCGACGCGCAGGATCGCCAGGCCGTGGTCGACGGCGCCGGAGGTGTCACCGCGGGCGAGGAGCCGGCCGGCCGAGTAGCAGGCGTACACCAGCATGATCAACGGCAGTTCGGTCCACCAGCGCAGACGGGTCGGCGGGGCCGCGGCCTCGGTGCCAGGTGTCGTCTCGGTCTTCGGCATCCGATCGCCTCCCCCTTCATCCTCGCGCGGCTTCCCGTGGTCGCGGGTCGTGCCACTTTACGGCGTACGCGCGCGCCCCCGTGGGGCGCCCCCGGCCCTCAAAGACGCAGAGATCGACCGTCGGGTTGCCCCAGGACAGCGTGCGCGATGATGGAGGGGTTCCGCCTGCGAATAACTCGGAAGGGTCTCCTCCTCATGGCACCGCGCATCCTGCTGGCCCGGCACGGACAGACCGAGTGGTCGCTGTCCGGCAAGCACACCGGCAGGACCGACGTGCCCCTCCTGGAGGAGGGCCGGCGCGGCGCCAAGCTGCTCGGCGAACGTCTGCACCGCGCGCCCTTCGAGGGCCTGGCCGATGCCGAGGTGCGCACCAGCCCGCTGGCACGCGCGCGTGAGACGTGCGAACTCGCCGGGTTCGGGGAGCGGGCGGCCCTCTGGGACGCGCTGCTGGAGTGGGACTACGGGGCGTACGAGGGGATGACGCCGGAGGAGATCCAGGACGTCCGCCCGGGCTGGCTGATCTGGCGCGACGGCGTCCCGGACGGGGAGTCCCTGGATCGCGTGACCGCCCGGGCCGACGAGGTGGTGGAGTGGGCGCGCTCGGCGGACCGGGACGTGCTGGTCTTCGCGCACGGCCACATCCTGCGCTCGATCGGCGCGCGGTGGCTGGGCCTGCCGATCGACTTCGCGGCCCGCATCCGCCTGAACCCGACCTCCCTGTCCGTGCTGGGCTGGGCCTACGGCGAACCGGCCATCGAGAGCTGGAACGACCTGGGGCACCTGGGCGGGTAGCGCGGATGCTGCCCGTGGGGCAGGTGGCGCCCGGGTGGCTTACGCGGTGGCCGGATGGGTCAGGAGGTGGCCGGGTGGTGGCCGGTGGCTCTGACGCTGCCGGGGTGGGGCAGGTGGTGGTCGGGCGGTCGGCCGGTGGGTCAGGTGCTGCTCGGG
>NZ_WVUG01000209.1 GCF_017614965.1 Streptomyces griseorubiginosus
GCCCCACCCCCCGGCTGCCCGGCGCACGGCATCGGGCCGGGTGGGTTGCGGCGGCTTTACGGGCCTGAGGCGGAGGACCTGGGGGCCCTGTACGAGAAGCTGCGCAGCGAGCACGGCCCGGTGGCACCCACGCTGCTGCACGAGGACGTTCCGATCTGGGTCGTCCTGGGCCACACCGAGAACATGCACATGGTGCGCTCGCCGTCGCAGTTCTGCCGTAACACCCGGCTGTGGACCGCCCTGCAGGACGGCACGGTCAAGCCCGACCATCCGCTCATGCCGCACTTCGCCTGGCAGCCCATCTGCGTCCACGCCGAGGGCGAGGAGCACCAGCGGCTGCGTGGTGCCGTGACGGGCGCCATGTCGACCATCGACCACCGCGGTATCCGCCGCCACATCAACCGCGCGACCCAGCACCTCGTCAACCAGTTCTGCGAGACGGGCAGGGCCGACCTGGTCAGCCAGTTCGCCGAGCATCTGCCGATGATGGTGATGTGCGAGATCCTCGGCATGCCCGAGGAGTACAACGACCGCATCGTGCAGGCGGCACGTGACATGCCCAAGGGCACCGAGACGGCGATCGCCAGCAACGCGTATCTGATGGACGTACTGATGCGGCTCACCGCCCGCCGCCGGGCCGATCCCCAGGACGACTTCACCAGCCATCTGATCAACCACCCGGCGGGGCTCACCGACGACGAGGTCGGCCAGCACCTGCGCATCATCCTGGTCGCGTCGTACGAGGCCACCGCCAACCTGCTCGCCAACGTACTGCGGGTGGTGCTCACCGACCCGGGGTTCCGCGCCCGGCTCAGCGGCGGCCAGATGACGGTGCCCCAGGCCGTCGAGCAGTCGCTGTGGGACGAGCCGCCGTTCAGCACTGTTCTTCCCTACGTCGCCAAGCAGGACACCGAGTTGGGCGGGCAGCGCATCCGCAAGGGCGACGCCCTCATCCTCGGCATCGCGCCGGGCAACGTCGACCCGCGGGTCCGGCCCGACCTCACGGCGAACATGCAGGGCAACCGCTCCCACCTCGCCTTCGGCGGCGGTCCCCACGAGTGCCCGGGTCAGGACATCGGCCGCGCCATCGCCGACGTCGGCGTCGACGCGCTGCTGACGCGTCTGCCGGATGTCCAACTCGCCTGCGAGGAGGACGAGTTGCGTTGGCGGGAGACCATCTCGAACCGGCATCTGGTGGAACTGCCGGTGAAGTTCGCGCCCAAGCCCCAGCAGGACGTCATGGCGCGCCCCGCGCATCCGCTGGCGTCGCAACAGCGCCCCAGCGACTGGCAGATCGGCACACCCCTGCCCCAGGTGACGGTCCCGGAGCCTCCCGTCCCGGTCATGCCGCCCACGCCCACGCCGGTCTCCATGCCCGAACCGGCCCGCCGGCCGAGCATGTTCCAGCGGTTCCTGCGCTGGTGGCGTGGCGAGTGACCGACCGGCCTGCGAAGGTCACTCGGCCCACTCGTCGTACGACGACCAGGCCCGCAGCACCCGCGGGCTGACGAACCGGTGCTCGCGTCCCGTGATCGGGTCGGTGAACTCCAGCACCCGCGCCAGTAGTTGGAGCGGGCGCCGGAAGTCACCGGCCGCCACGGGGCCGGCCACCACCGGATAGAGGGGATCGCCGAGGATCGGCACCCCCAAGGCGCTCATGTGGACCCGCAGTTGGTGCGTCTGCCCGGTACTCGGCAGCAGCCGGTACCGGGCCAGTCCGTGGCGGTGCTCCAGCAGCTCGATCCGGCTGACGGCGTTGGGCTCGCCCTCGACCTCACGAGCGGCCAGTACCCCGCGCTCCTTGACGATCCTGCTGCGCACGGTGCGCGGCAGATCCAGCCCGGGGTCGTACGCAGCCACCGCCTCGTACTCCTTGCCCACCCTCCGGTCGCGGAACAGGGACTGGTACGCGCCGCGCTCCTCGGGCCGTACCGTGAACAGCACCAAGCCGGCCGTCAGCCGGTCCAGCCGGTGGGCGGCGCCCAGCGTCGGCACACCCAGCTCCCGCCGCAGCCGCGCCAGCGCCGTCTCGGCGACATGGCTGCCACGGGGGGTGGTGGCCAGGAAGTGCGGCTTGTCGGCCACCACCACGTGCTCGTCCTGGTAGACGACGTCGACGGCGAACGGCACCCGCTCCTCGTCGGGCAGCTCGCGGTGGAACCACACGTACATCCCCGGCAGGTACGCCGTCTCGCGTGACACCGGGCGACCGGCGGCATCGACGATCCGTCCCGCGTCCAGCATCTCGTCGATCACACTTGCCCCAGCCGCCAGTCGCGCCACGAGATGATCCCGTACGGTCGCCCAGGCTCCCTCGGC
This sequence comes from Streptomyces griseorubiginosus, assembly GCF_017614965.1. GTDB lineage: Bacteria > Actinomycetota > Actinomycetes > Streptomycetales > Streptomycetaceae > Streptomyces > Streptomyces griseorubiginosus_B. The sequence goes on from NZ_WVUG01000209.1 coordinate 2,320, forward strand.
CGGCAACCGCACCCGCACCGGGTCCACCCCGTCGCGCTGCGGCAGGGGAGAGGGCGGGGGCGGGGTCCGGCGTCTCATCATGATCAAGCGTACGAGGTGGCACGGACGGCGATGCGATCAGAAGGGCGGAAACCAGCTGAGCCCCGTCCGGACGAACGCCTGGGCGAATTCGGAATACCGCTCGGTGATCCGTCGAGGCCGGGATTCGCGAATATTTCGTTGCGACAGAAACATGTGTGCGACTCGAAACAGTTGCGAACCGAAACAGTTGAAGACATTCGAGTCAACGGCGGAGCCTGGGCGGCCCGTTGCGTGAAAGCGGACCCCTGGGGGCGCATCGGGGGTGCGAGGTGCGTGACGTGCGCTTCCCGTGGTGGCGCGTACTGAGTGGGGTGTTGTTCGGGGGCGCACACCGTAGGTCGGGTACGCATCAACACGTAGACGCGTGCGCCTTCCCGCGGCGGCGTGCGGCTGGCACAGTTGTATGGCTCGTCCACGTCGTACAAGCGGACTTGGAGCGGCCCGCTCCTTCTGTGGACAGGGCGCGTGGGGTGATGTACGTGGACCAGAGACGGACTGTGGGACGGGCGCTGTCGGCACGGTGTGGTCCAGCAGCGTATGAACGCACGGCCCGGGGGAGGGGCTTGGCGCCGGCGCGTCCGCTGATCTGACGGCCGACCGCAGGGACGTGAACCGGCGCCCGTTCTCCCCGGTGACCAACTCGCCCTCGCCGCTTGGTAGATACATCTGTTACTCTGCCGCGAAATCGCCAACAGGCTGAGACTGCTCCATCCGAGCACTTGGACGAGGTCGTCGACGATACTTCCGACGCCCCCGCACCCGACGGCAAGGCGCGCTCTGATATGTGGCTGTGGTCGGCGACTGCGCATACTCACCTCAGCCCCGATCCGTGCGCCCGTAGCAGCGATCGGAGAAGGCCATGACGGGATATCCTGTCCGAATTCCGGACGATTTCTTGGATCCTCCGTCGTCTTGGCGCTCACCCGAATGAGGTTGACGCGCATCCCTCGGCCGTACATTCAGCGTTGTGATCTGGCCACGGAGAAAATGCACCTTGAGCAGAAACTGGGAGAGATTCATGCCCCAGAACGTCACCATCGAGTTGCCCATACCTTTCCGGCTGAACTCCGGTCTGGCGGCCGCAAGGGAACGTAATCTGCAATGGATGCGCCATCAGGAACTGGTGCTGGGGGAAAAGGCCGCCCAACGCTATGTTTTCTCCGCAGTGGCGGACCTGGCCGCCTACAGCTACCCGGACGTCGAGGGTGATGACCTCGATCTGGCCTTCGACACCATGGGCTGGTTCTTCCTGTTCGACGACCTCTTCGACGTCCCCGCGGGGCACAGGGCCGAGGAAGCCGTAGACGTGTGCCACCGGCTCATCGCCCTCCTCCGCGACCCAGTGCCGCGGGCGGGCAGGCACAGCGCACCACTCGTGAGGGCTTTCGCGGACATCTGGTGCCGAGCCGGGATCGGCATGTCCGAGGAATGGCGGCAGCGGGCCGCACACAACTGGGTGGACTACCTCACGGGAAATCTCACCGAGGAAATCGACCGCCGCACCTGGGTCCCGCAGGACTTCGCCACCCGGATGAGGATCGGCCACCGCACTCTCGGACTGGTGCCGTCGCTGGATCTGGCCGAAAGGGTGGGACACTTCGAGATCCCACAGCTCATCTGGCACAGCAGCCATTTGGAGTCCATGCGACAAGCGGCCGTCGACGCGGTCAAACTCATCAACGAGGTGATGTCCCTGGAGAACGACGACGCGCGGGGCGATCCGAATCTGGTGCACTGCCTTGTACGAGAACGCGACTGCTCCCGGCCTGAAGCCATAGAAATGGCGGTCGCCCTCGTTCAGTCGGCGGTCGCCAGGCTTTTCGCGCTAGCGAAACGGACTCCTCTGTTCTGCACCCGTCTCGGGCTCACGAGCGAAGAGACCGACAAGGTCCGGCGCTATACGAGCGCCATGTTCACGTGGATACGCGGCAGTTATGACTGGAGCCGCATCAACGGCCGGTATTCCCCGTACACGGCCAGCGCCCTGGGCTCGGGTGTGACCGGCCAGCTCCATCCCGCGAACCTCACATCGGTGTCTCCGTAGAAAACCGTTGGGCCCCCGCACCCCCCGCTTGGCAGGATGCCGTGCATGCCGTTCACTGCCGATGTCGTGTTGCCCGACGGGGCCCTCGCTCGGGGGCCGCAGCCTGTGCTTTCCACCGGGGACGGGCTGGTGCTGCGGCCCTGGCGGGGGGAGGACGCGGGGGCTGTGCATGAGGCGTTCCAGGATCCGCTCATGCATCAGTGGCACATCCGGCGCAGTGACTCCGAGGAGGAGGCCGCCGGGTGGATCCGGGAGTGGCAGAAGGAGTGGGAGGGCGAGCGCAACGCCCAGTGGGCCGTGGTTGACGCGGAGACCGACCGGCTGATGGGCCGGGTGGCGCTGCGTGACATCCGGCTCGTCGAGGGACTGGGCAAGGTCGCGTACTGGACCGCGGCGGCGGCCCGCGGCCAGGGCGTCGCCGTCCGCGCGACCAACACCCTGACCCGTTGGGCCTTCGACGAGATCGGCTTCCACCGCCTCGAGCTCCTGCACGCCACCGCCAACCGGGCCTCGTGCCGCGTCGCCGCGAAGACCGGCTTCACCCTGGAGGGCACCAAGCGCCGTGCCGCCTACCACCAGGACGGCTGGCACGACATGCACCTGCACGCCCGCCTGCGCGAGGACAGCGCCTGACCGACGGGCGGTTGCCGGTGCGTGGCACTGCCTCGCGCGAGCCGGAGGGGTGCGAGACGCCTGCTGGACGGGTCCGAGAGCGTGCCGCCCCGCTACACGGCCGCTTCCTGAACCGCCGGCTCCGGTACGGGACCTCCCGCCTCCGACGTCCTGCGGTACGCCCGGTAGGCGGCGCCCGTCAGCAGCGTGGCGGCGAGGAACAGGACCGTGAACCACTGGAAGTACCAGTGGCCGCCCGCCGGGTCGTACACCGCGGCCCGGGGCCAGGCCAGGTTGACGGTCATGGCGAGGCCGTAGAGCAGGGCCAGGGCGTTGACCGGGATGCCCCAGCGGCCGAGTGAGAAGAGCTTCGCGCCCGTCTCGTCGGTGCCCCGCGCGCTGAACTCGCCGCGCAGGCGGCGGATCAGGAGCGGGCCGGTGACCATCGCGTACGCCAGGTACAGCATCACGATGCAGGTGGTGCCGATGGCCAGGAAGGCGTCCGGGGAGGCGAAGTTGAGCAGGAGCAGGGCCGCCGCGAGGACGCCGACCACCACCGCGGGGACGCTGGGCATCCCGGTGCGCGGGTTGACGTGCGCCAGGCGGCGGGAGAAGGGGAGCTGTCCGTCGCGGGCCATGGAGAAGAGCATGCGGCAGGCCGCCGTCTGGATGGCCAGGGTCGCCACCGCGATGGCCACGACCACGTCGGCGAGCAGCACCTTGCCGACGCCGTCGCCGAGGCGGCTGGTCAGGACGTAGCTGAGGCCGTCGACGCCCAGGTGCCCGTCGGTCAGGCTGGGCGCGGCGAGCAGTCCGCCGAGGATGACCAGACCGCCCAGCAGACCCGCGGCGCCGAGCGCGGTGAGGATCGTACGGGGCGCGGTGCGGCGGGGGTTGTGCGTCTCCTCGCTCATCTCACCGGCGCTGTCGAAGCCGATCATCACGTAGGCCGCCGTGAACGAGCCGACCAGCAGCGCGCCCAGCAGGCCGGAGCTCGCCGCGTTCCCGGTGTGGAAGGTGATGCCGGGGGAGCGCTTGGAGTGGGTGAGCAGCAGGACGACGATCAGGAGCGCGCCGATGATCTCGGCGGTCACACCGACCCGGTTGATCACGGACAGCACGCGGTTGTCCACGATGTTCACCAGCGTGGTCAGCACCAGCAGGATCACGCCGAGCACCGCCGCGTTCGCCGCGCCGTCCGTCGACGTCACCGCCGGGTCGCTGCCGACGAGCTGGAAGCCGGACCAGATCGCCGGGAGCACCATCTGCAGGGCCAGAGCCGCCGCCGCGACCACCACGATCTGTCCGATCACCATGATCCAGCCGGCGAACCAGCCGAAGGTGACGTTGGACAGGCGTGTGGACCACTGGTAGATCGCGCCCGAGATGGGGTAGCGCGCCGCGAGTTCGGCGAAGCACGCGGCCACCAGGAGCTGGCCGACCAGCACCGCCGGCCAGGCCCAGAAGAAGACGGGGCCGCCGAAGGCGTACCCGAAGGCGAAGAACTGGAAGACCGTCGTCAGGACGGAGATGAAGGAGAACCCGGCCGCGAAGGAGGCGTACCGGCCCAGGCTGCGGTGCAGTTCCTGGCGATAGCCGAACTCGGCGAGGGAATGGTCGGTTGACGGCACGGCGGCACCTGCCTTCGGCGCGGTTCCTGCGAGCTGATTCCTGTCAGGCGACAGAAATTAGGGACGGCCTGTTTCGCCCGCGTCACGCCGTCGTGTCGGGGGCGGGCCCAAGTCCTCACGCCCTTGCTATGCACAGCCGAACGCGATACATCGTGTGTATTGACGAGTGTCCGACCGTCGCGATATGTTCGTCCACGGATATTCGGCGACGGAGAGATGAGGTGACGGTCATGGCGATGCAGCGCCGAAAGCTCAGCAACCCGCTGGCGCTCGCCGTGCTGGTCACCCTCTGGCAGAAGCCGATGCACCCGTACGAGATCGCCCAGACCCTGCGCAGTCAGGGCAAGGACGCCACCACGAAGATCAAGTACGGCTCGCTGTACACGGTCGTGCAGAACCTGGAGAAGCACGGCTTCGTCGAGGTCGCCGACGTCGAGCGGGCGGGCAACCGGCCCGAGCGCACGGTCTACGGACTGACCGACGCGGGCCGGCAGGAGGCGTCGGAGTGGCTGTCGGACCTGCTGGCCGTCCCGGCCAAGGAGTTCCCGATCTTCGAGACCGCGCTGTCCTTCCTCGCGGTGCTGCACCCCGACGAGGTGGTGCGGCTCCTCAAGGAGCGGCTCAAGAACCTCGAGGTGGAGGCGGTGAGCGGACGGGCGGCGCTGGCGAAGCTGTACGAGACGCTCCCCAGGCTCTTCCTCGTCGAGGTCGAGTACCAGGTGCACATGGTCGAGGCGCAGACGGAATGGGTCCGCGGTTTCCTGGAGGAGATCGAGAAGGGCTCGCTGCCGGGCGTCGACGGGTGGCGCCGCTTCCATGAGACGGGGGAGCTGCCACCGGAGTTCACATAGCCAAACCCAAGGAGACATGAAGGACCCCGGCAGGGCTGTTGCAGCAGCTCCGCCGGGGTCGCGAACCCCGAACTGACTCCGCCGTGCGGCAGGCCAGGCGATCGAGGTGCGGCACACCCAGGATAGCCCGGCGCTGCTCACGCGGATCAGTCGTCATCCGCTCACTCAGGAGAGCAGTCGTCATGAGCAGTACCCATGGCAGTACCCGTGCGCCCGCGGTAGCGGCGCGTCAGCTGATCAAGACCTACCCCGGCGAGGTCACCGCCCTCAACGGCATGGAGATCACCGTCGAACCCGGCACCGTCTTCGGGCTCCTCGGCCCCAACGGCGCCGGCAAGTCCACCACCGTCAAGATCCTCACCACCCTGGCCAGGCCCGACTCCGGCTCCGCCACCGTCGCCGGGCACGACGTGTTGCGCCACCCCGACCGGGTGCGCCGCGCGATCGGCGTGGTCGCCCAGGGCTCCGGCTCCGACCCGGTCGCCACCGGCCGGGAGAACCTCCAACTACAGGGCAGGCTCTACGGGTTGAGGGGCCCCGCGCTCAACGAGCGGGTGGACGAGCTGCTGGAGCGCTTCAGCCTGACCGACGCCGGCCGGCGCCCGGTCAAGGGCTACTCCGGCGGTATGCGGCGCCGCCTCGACGTCGCCCTCGGCCTGGTGCACCGGCCCGAGGTGCTCTTCCTGGACGAGCCCACCACCGGCCTCGACCCCGAGGCCCGCACCGCGATGTGGGACGAGATCGACCGGCTGGCGGGGGAGGAGGGCCTGACGATCCTGCTCACCACGCACTACCTGGACGAGGCCGACCGGCTCGCCGAGCGGGTCGCGATCGTCGACCGCGGCCGGGTCGTGGTGGAGGGCACCCCGGACTCCCTGAAGGGTGAACTGCGCGGCGACGCCGTCCACCTGGAGCTGCGCGAGACGGTCGGAGAAGCCGGCCGCACGCTCCTCGACGGCGCCCTGGGCGGACTGCCCGGCATGCACGAGGTCCTCGTCGACGGCCGCCGCATCAGCGTCCGCGCCGACGACGGGGCAGCCGCCGTACCAGCCCTGCTCGCCGCCCTGGAGCGGGCCGGTGTGGGAGTCGCCGCCGCCACCGTCGCCCGGCCCTCCCTCGACGACGTCTACCTCCGTTACGCCGGCCGCCGTTACTCCGAGGCCGACGCCGAAGCCACCGACCGCCTCGTCCTCGCCGGAGGTGCCCGATGAGCACGGCCCTCTCCCAGACCTGGTACATGACCCAGCGTCAGCTCATGGTGTTCACCAGGCAGCCCGCCTACGCCATCATCACGCTGATCCAGCCGGTGATCTGGCTGTTCCTGTTCGGCAGCCTCTTCAAGAAGGTCGTCGAGCTGGGCGGCTTCGGCACGACCACCTACCTCGACTACCTGGTCCCGGGCGTGGTCGTGATGAGTGCCCTCAGCTCCAACATGTGGGCCGGCATGGGCACGTTGGAGGAGATCCAGCGCGGCACGCTCAACCGGTTCCTGACCACGCCGGTCAGCCGGGCCGCGCTGATGAACGGCAATGTCGTCAACAACGGCCTGGTCACCGCGTTCCAATCGGTCGTCATCGTGCTGCTCGCCCTGGCCGGCGGCGCCGACTACCCCGGAGGCGTGGGCGGGGTGGCGATCCTGGTCCTCGCCTCCGTGCTGCTCGGCACGATCTTCGGGGCACTGTCCAACGCGCTCGGCATGCTGGTGCGGGAGCGGGAGTCGATCATCGGCATCAACACCTTCCTGCTGCTGCCGCTGACGTTCCTGTCGAGCGCCTTCATGGCACCCTCGCAGATGCCCGCATGGATGCGGCACATCGCCGACTTCAACCCGCTCAACTGGGCCATGGTCGCGGGCCGTTCCGCCCTCTCGGAGCACCCGGACTGGGGTGACGTGCTCAGTCGCGGCGGGGGACTGCTGGCGCTCGCCGTGGCGGCCGTGTGGCTGTCGATCAGGACGTTCCGGTCCTACCAGCGATCGGTGTGAGCACGGCGAAGGGGCGGCACCCGGCACGGGTGCCGCCCCTTCGGACGTCTCACGCGGCCGGCGCCGCGCCCTCCTGCTCCGCCTCGATGCGCGCGTTCCACTCCCGCTTGGAGGCCTGCCAGCCGTCCTCGTTGTGGCCGAGACGCCAGTAACCGGAGATCGACAGGTCCTCGCGCGGGATCTGCAGCTCGACCCGCAGCAGTTGCCGCAGCTCCTTCACGAAGTGCGCCTCGCCGTGCACGAACGCGTGCGGCCGGCCCTCGGGGAACTCCAGCGCCCGTACGGTCTCGCACAGCAGCTCGCCGACCGGCCGGTCACCGCGGTGCAGCCAGACGACGTCCACGTCGGAGTCGATCTTCTGCTCCTCCTCGGGACCGGAGACCTCGACGAAGGCGTGGGCGGTGACGCCGCGGGGCAGCGACTCCAGGGCACGGGCGATCGCCGGCAGGGCGCTCTCGTCGCCCGCCAGCAGATGCCAGTCGGCGCTCGGATCGGGGGCGTAGGCGCCGCCGGGGCCCATGAAGCGCACGGTCTCGCCCGGCTGGACCCGCATCGCCCAAGGGCCGGCCAGGCCCTCGTCGCCGTGGATGACGAAGTCCAGGGTCAGCTCGAGGGACTCGGGGTCGAAGGCGCGCACGGTGTACGTCCGGGTCACCGGCCACTGCTCGCGCGGCAGTTCCTCGCGGATGCGCTCCATGTCGAAGGGCTCGGGATAGGTGATGCCCTCGGCCGGCGGGAACAGCAGCTTCACGTAGTGGTCGGTGCAGGTGTCGGCCGCGAAACCGGCGAGAGACTCGCCGCCGAGGACCACGCGCTGCATGTGCGGGGTCAGCCGTTCCGTACGGACGACCTGCGCGGAGTGCGGCTTGCGCGGCCTGCGGGCCGGACGTTCTGCCATGACGGCCTCCCATGCTTCTTGCTTAGGCTTACCTAAGTTAGCATCTCTCCCCTGGGCAACACCTCGATGAGGGCGAGCATTACCAAAACAAGAAGGTCGCTCACGCGCCCAGGGTCGTCAGCAGCCGCTGCAACGAGCCGCCCAGCCCCCAGCGGGCCGCCAGCTCCCGCAGTGCCGCCGCGTCGCGCGGAGCGTGCGGCAGGGCCGTGTCGACGTCCGGCAGCGGAACATCGTCGGCGACCTTGACGACCTTCGGCGCGACAGCGACGTAGGGCCGTGCCTCGTCGAGCCGCTTGCGCTGCGACGGCGTGAGTTTGGCCCGGGGGTCGTCGACCGCGGCCATGATCCCGGCCAGGTCCCCGAACTCGGCGAGCAGCTTCGCGGCCGTCTTCTCGCCGATGCCGGGCACGCCCGGCAGGCCGTCGCTCGGGTCGCCGCGCAGCAGCGCCAGATCCGCGTACCCAGGCCCGTCCACCCCATACTTCTCCCGCAGCCACGCCTCGTCCGTCAGCTGCAGCGTGCCCACGCCCTTGAGCGGGTACAGAACCCGCACCCCGCGCGCGTCGGAGACGAGCTGGTACAGGTCGCGGTCGCCGGTGACGATGTCGACCGGGCCCTTCGCCCGCGCCGTGAACGTGCCGATGACGTCGTCGGCCTCGTACGGCTCCACGCCCACGCGCGCGATGCCGAGCGCGTCCAGGACCGCCTCGATGACGGGCACCTGCGGCGACAGCGTGTCGGGCACCTCCTCCTCGTCCGGGCCCGCCTCGTGCTCCTCGGCGACGCGGTGCGCCTTGTAGGAGGGGATGAGGTCGACCCGCCACTGCGGGCGCCAGTCGGCGTCCATGCAGGCCACCAGATGGTCGGGACGGTGGTCCTTGACCAGGCGGTCGATGAACTCCAGCAGGCCGCGCACGGCGTTCACCGGCGTGCCGTCCGGAGCCTTCACGGACTCCGGGACGCCGAAGTAGGCGCGGAAGTAGAGCGAGGCGGTGTCGAGAAGCATCAGTCGTCCGGTCACGCTCGCATCATGCCGCACGGGACCGACAGTCACCCGCCGGAGAGCAGCCAGCGCCAGCGGGGCCGCTCGGTGACCAGCGCGGCCGCGGCCAGCAGCGTCACCGGGACGGCCGCCCACACCGGCCAGATCCACCACGCCGACGCCACGGCGGCACCCAGCTCCAGCAGCACGAACAGGACCGTGACCCGTCCCGGCACGGCGACGACCACGTTCTCCTTGTCGCCCGGCGTGGAGAGGACGGCCGGAAGGCCGATCAGCACCACCAGGGAGAGCGCCGACAGCGCCCAGGAGTGCGGCCACAGCGCCCAGGGTGTCGCCACCCAGGCCACCAGCTCCGTCGCGAAGCGCACGGCGGACGGGACGGTGTCGTCCGGTCGTTCCACAGTTCCCCCATGATCCGTGTGAAGTGCCGCGGCGGCCCTCCGGTACGAGAAGAATCCGGCCAACCACATAGCGCTACGCCCTCACCCAAGCATGAACGCGGCGTCGGTGCCACAGGCAGTCCAGCTGGTCCCGCCACCGGGCGCACGCAGGGCGCGGCAGCGACGGGGGAGCAGCCGCCCGGCACCCCTTGAATCGCCAACTGCGCGCCCCGTCAAGAGACTTCACTCACCCACCCGCAAGGCCTGATCACAGTCATGATCGCGGTGTGAACGCCCGGCCACGAACGGGAACACAGGGGGGCCGTCGCGCATTGTTAAAAGGGGAGCGACCTCGATGCCGGGCGGGAAGCGGCGGTGGCCGTCGCCCCCGCGCGGCGGGCGCTCCCGTGAGCCGTAGGCGCGCGCCTCGCCCCGGCGCCCGGCCCGGACGGCCGCGCGCCCCCGCCGGCCAGCGTCTTCGTCCCGAAGAAGGAATCCCTGCCCGGTGAAGGCGGGGAACTGGTCTACTGGCGAGAGTTGGCGGATTGACCGCATGCGTTGTTTACCAGTGTGTGACGGGCGCATGAAACGGTTTGCCGAACCTGCGTAAGGTGCAGAGAACTCATCAGGAGTACGGCACACCGGCGGACGAGCGAAGGAGGGAGCCGGAGCGATGGGCGACCACAAAGAGCAGCCCCTGCGCGTGGGCGCGGCCGTGCGGCGCCGCCGTCGCACGCTCGAGCTCACCCTCGCCGTCGTGGCCGAGCGCAGCGGCCTGTCCGTCCCCTTCCTGAGCCAGATCGAGAACGACAGGGCGCGGCCCAGCCGGGCGTCCCTGGAGAAGGTCGCCGACGCCCTGCGCACGACGGCCGTGGAGCTCCTCGCGGCGGCCGACCCGGCGTGCAGCGTCGACGTCGTCCGCGCCGAGGGCGCCGAGCCCCTGCTCGAACCCGCGGTGCGCTCGCTGGTGCGCGGTCACCACCAGATGCACGCCTCGGAGTTCGTCGGCGATCATGACGCCGGCCGTGAATTCCAGTACCGCAACGACCAGTTGATGTACGTCGCCGACGGCGCCGTGGAGATCGAGGCGGAGGGGCGGGCCTACCGGCTCGGCCGCGGCGACACCCTGTACCTGACGGGCGGCGTGCGGCACCGCTGGCGGGCGACCGTGTCGGACACGCGCGTGATCGTCGTCGCGGTGGCCGAGCACATCGAGGCGGTCCGGGACCGGTCGCGCTAGTGCCGCCCCGTGTCGTCTCGCTCGTGCCCTCGCTGACCGAGGCGGTGGCGGTGTCCGTCCCCGGCGCCCTCGTCGGCGTCACGGACTGGTGCACCCACCCCGCGCACCTCGACGTCCCCCGCGTGGGCGGCACCAAGAACCCCAAGCTGGACACCGTCCTCGCGCTCGCGCCCGACCTGGTGATCGCCAACGAGGAGGAGAACCGCGAGCCCGACCTGACCGCCCTGCGCGAGGCGGGAGTCGAGGTCCTGGTGACCGAGGTGCGGGACGTGCCGCAGGCCTTCCGGGAACTGGCGAGGGTGCTGCAGGCGTGCGGAGCCGGATCCCGGCCGCGATGGCTGGAGGAGGCGGAGGAGACGTGGTCGTCGCTGCCCGTGCCGGATGCCCGTACGACGGCCGTCGTGCCGATTTGGCGCCGTCCCTGGATGGTGCTGGGCCGGGACACCTTCGCCGGTGACGTCCTGGCCCGCCTCGGCGTCGACCATCTCTACGCGGACCATCCCGACCGCTACCCCCGCGTCCCGCTCGACGAGCTGCGGGCCGCCGCCCCCGACCTGGTCGTGCTCCCCGACGAGCCCTACCGCTTCACCGCCGACGACGGCCCCGAGGCCTTCCCCGGGGTGCCCTGCGCCCTGGTCAGCGGACGGCATCTGACGTGGTACGGGCCGTCGTTGGCCGAGGCGCCGCGGGCGCTGGGCGAGGCGCTGCGAGCAGCTCGCCGCTGAGCAGACCGCGCGCGGTGTGCACGGCGGCCGTCGCCCAGGCGGCCACGAGCCCGGCGAACAGCCCGAGCGCGAGCCAGTCGTACACGACCAGCCCGGTATGACCGGCCAGCGCCTCGGCGCCCGTCACACACGTGCCGACCGGGAAGGTGAACGCCCACCACGTCATCGCGAACCCCATGCCCTGCCGGCGGGCCCGCACCACCTGGGCAACGGCGAACCCCAGCCACAGCAGCGCGAACCCCATGACCGGCACCCCGTACAGCACGGCGAGGAGCCCGAACCCCGCGCTCAAGGAGGCCGGTACGACGCCGGGTGCGAAGTCCGCGAACCTGCCGACGGCGGTGGTGGACTGCCCGAGGGGGCCCAGCACCAGGAACAGGGAGGGGGTGAGCGCGAGCGGCAGCGGGCCGCCGGTGATCAGCCGGGCGAACACCAGCGGCAGCATCACCAGGGTCGCGAGCAGACTCAGCCCGAACATCGCGAGACAGCCGAGCAGCAGGGTCTCCCGCGGCTGCCCGGGCGGCAGATGCGGCACGAGCATCGGACCCAGCGCGGCGGACACCATCGGCGCCACGACGGGCAGCAGCCACACGGGCGAGGCCTGCCCCGGCCCCACCTTGTGCCGTACGGCCATGAGGTACGGCACCACGACGGCGGCCGCCAGCCCGGTGACCGTACCGGCGGTGAACAGCACGGCGTCCAGGGCGAGCGCGGCCCGTGGGCCGATCCAGTCCCGGCCGACGGTCAGGGCACCGCCGCCGACGGCCAGCAACGCCATGGCGAGACAGCCGTAGAAGGGCGCCGTGGCGGGGTCGAGGAGGTGGGCGCGCGCCTGGTCGCCGTGGTGGGTCCAGTGCAGGGCGCGGGCGGCGAGGAGGGTGCCGAGCAGGCCGAGGGAGAGGGCCCAGACGCCCGCGCAGACGGTCCGCAGACCGGGGAGGTCGAGGGGGAGTCCGGCGCCGGCGGTCGCGATGATCGCGGTGCCCATGACGGTGGCGTACCAGTTGGGTCCGAGGTGACGGACGGCCGTGGCACGCGGGAGGGCCCGGGGGAGTGGCTGGGCTGCGGTGACCATGGGTCCACGGTGGCGCGGGCACGGACCGCGGACCAGGGACCTTGTCTCTATGAGGGCATAAGCTGGTCTTATGGGCGAGGTGGAGGAGCGGCCGGGGGGCGGGGGTCCGCTGGCGCATCGGGTGCCGGATCTCGGGGCGCTGGAGCTGCTGCTGGCCGTGGCACGGCTCGGGAGTCTCGGTGGCGCGGCGCGGGAGATGGGGATCACCCAGCCCGCGGCGAGCAGCCGGATCCGGTCGATGGAACGGCAGCTGGGCGTGGCGCTGGTGGACCGGTCCCCCCGGGGGTCGCGGCTGACCGACGCCGGGGCGCTGGTGACGGACTGGGCGCGGCGGATCGTGGAGGCTGCGGAGGCCTTCGACGCGGGGGCACAGGCCCTGCGGGACCGGCGGGACTCGCGGCTGCGGGTGGCGGCGAGCATGACGATCGCGGAGTATCTGCTGCCGGGGTGGCTGCTGGCCCTTCGGGCGGAGCGGCCGGACACCGCGGTGTCCCTGCTCGCCGGGAACTCCGCCGCCGTGGCGGAGCGGTTGCTGGCGGGGGAGGCCGATCTCGGGTTCGTGGAGGGGGTGAGCGTGCCGGCGGGGCTGGACTCCGCGGTCATCGCGCACGACCGGCTGATCGTGGTGACGGCGCCGGGGCACGCGTGGG